>NZ_CADEGK010000027.1 GCF_902826855.1 uncultured Phenylobacterium sp.
CGTTCAGCTGGTCCACCATGGTGTTGATGGTGTTCTTCAGCTCCAGGATCTCGCCCTTCACGTCCACGGTGATCTTCTTGGAGAGGTCGCCGTTGGCCACGGCGGTGGTCACCTCGGCGATGTTCCGCACCTGACCGGTCAGGTTGGCGGCCATGAAGTTCACGTTGTCGGTCAGATCCTTCCAGGCGCCGGTCACGCCCTTCACCTGGGCCTGGCCGCCCAGCTTGCCCTCGGTCCCGACTTCGCGGGCCACACGGGTCACCTCGGCGGCAAAGGAGCCCAACTGGCCCACCATGGTGTTCACCACCCTGCCGATGCGCAGGAATTCGCCGCGCAGGGGGCGCTCCTCGTTCTCCATGTCCATCGTCTGGCCGAGGTCGCCCTTGGCCACGGCGCCGATCACCCGGGCCATTTCGGCGGTGGGATGGATCATGTCGGTGATCAGGGTGTTGACCGCGTCGACGCTGGCGGCCCAGGAGCCCTGGGCGGCGGGCAGCTTGGCGCGGTGGCTGATCTTGCCTTGGCGGCCGACGGTGTCGCCCAGCCGGTCGAATTCCTTGGTCATGCGGTCGTTCAGTTCGACCACCTCGTTGAACGCCTCGGCGATCTCCCCGGCGACTCCGGTCGAGCGCGGCAAGCGAACCGAGAAGTCGCCGCGACGGAAGGCCCTCAGCGCGGCCAGCAACTGGGTGGTGTCGACCTCCGCGGCCCCCTTGGGCCCCGCGCGCGACGCGGACTTCTGAGCGGATTTCGCGCCGGGCGGCTTGGCGTCAACTGCAGGCATGCTTCCCCCTGGGGCCTCAGAAACTGAGGACGGGGGCGCTGGCGCGCGCGAGCGCTGGGCACACCCCCGCCCTCTCGGGGGAACGACAAATTCGCGGTCGGGTTCCAGCTTGGCCGCAAATCTTTTCGCCGCGAACTCGCGTCAGTTCATCAGGCGATAGGGGGACCCGTCAGCTGAATTCGAAGTGATCCTCCAGCGACTGCCGCACGTCGTTCATGTGCGTGTAATATTTGAGGAATCCGCCATTGTAGTTGCCGTCCTGCCGTCGGTTGAACTCGCCCTCGAAGTTGTAATAGCCGGGCGTGCATTCAGCGTTGCGGTTGGTCTTCCCGCGATGGGAGATGACCTCTTGCACCCACCACTCCTCCGTCTCCGGCTTCACGTCGAGCGCCTCGCAGCCCTTGGCCCGCACCAGCTTGATGCACTCGGCGATGTGGTCGCCCTGGCACTGCAGCATAAAGGTCAGGTTGAACTGGAAGCTCGCCTGGTAGCCGCCCATGATGAACAGGTTCGGGAAGCCATGGGTATGCACGCCGAAAAGCGTGCGGATGCCCTGCTCGTCGTAGAGCTGGTTCAGGTCGACGCCGTTCTGTCCGACGATGCGGTTGTAGATGCCAGTCTTCTGCACCTCGAAGCCCGTGGCGTAGATCAGCACGTCGACCGGATAGGTCACCCCTTCGAAGACGGGGCCTTCGGGAGCGATCTCGGTGATGCCCTTGCCGTGCGTGTCGACCAGGTGGACGTTGGGGCGGTTGAAGGCCGGCAGGTACTCGTCGTCGAAGCAAGGCCGCTTGCACATGAACATGTACCAGGGCTTGAGCGCCTCGGCTGTCTTGGGATCCTCGACGATCTCCTCGATGCGCCGGTGGATGCGCATCATGTGGTCGATGTTGGCGTTCTCCTGCTGGCGAATGCGTTCCTCGCGGGAGAGTGCGGCGCGCTGAGCCTGCTGCTCAGGCGTCGGCGGGGGGCCACCGCGCAGGTTCTTCTCCCGGCGCGCCTGCTGCCAGCCGGGCTTCAGGTTTGCAATCCACTCCGGATCGGTCGGACGATCGTTGCGGATGTCGATGCCGCTCGGGGTGCGCTGGAAGACGTAGAGCGCCTTCGCCGCCTTCCCGACCCGCGGGATGATCTGCACCGCCGATGCGCCAGTGCCGATGATGCCGACCACCTTGTCCGACAACTTCTCGAGCTGTTCGCCCGTGTACTCGTAGTCCCAGCACGACGAGTGGAAGCCATACCCGGCGAAGGTCTCCATGCCGCGGATCTTCGAGAGCTTCGGCTTGGAAAGGGTCCCGTTGGCGCAGATCACGAACTGCGCTGTCAGATTGTCGCCGCGATCAGTGGTGAGCCGCCAGACTTTGGCGTCTTCATCCCAGGTCGTGGAGGTGACCGTCGTGTGGAACACGGCCAGGTCATAGAGATCGTAGCGGCGCGCGATCGCCTGGCAGTGGGCGAAGATCTCGGGGCCGGGTGCATAGAAGCGGGGGGGCACATAGCCCATCTCGTCCAGGAGCGGCAGGTAGTCGGCCGCCGGCACGTCGCAGGCGGCGCCAGGGTAGCGGTTCCAGTACCACGTGCCGCCCACGTCCCCCCCGCGTTCCACGATGCGGATGCTCTCGACCCCACGTTCGCGCAGGCGCGCGGCGGTGAGCAGGGCCGAGAAACCACCGCCGATAAACAGCGCCTCGACATGGTCGTTCAGGGGTTCGCGCGGCGGCGCCTTGGCAGAGTACGGATCGACCGCGTAGCGCGCCAAGTCGCCGGTAAGCTCGGAGGTGTACTGGGCGCTGCCTTCGGGGCGGTAGGCCAGGCGCAGGTCGCGCTCTGCGGCGAACTTAGCCTTGATGGCGTCGTAGTGCTCTTGCGACTGGGGATCTGCCGCCGGCGGCTGTGCAGCACGCACGGGTCCTTCCACAGTCTTTGCATCGTCAGCCACGCCAAACCCTCCCGCACCGCCCTCTGAACATGGGGCAAATTCATCGGACCGAAGGATCGGTACGGGAGGGGGCCGATGTCAACGGTGGGACGCCCCGCGCAGGGCGTAAAAAAAAGGCCGCGCCCGGAGGCGCGGCCAGTCATTAGGGAGGAAACGCCCAAAGGGCAGAACCGTTGTGACTCCTTGCTGCACTGCACGCAAGCAGTAATTTCATAAATCAGTGAAATGTGATGTGGAGCGCCGGATGTGACCCCTTACCATGGGGAACAGCGTTACAACGCCCTGCGCCATCTCATTGCTGCACTGCGGTACAATGGCTTAGAGCCGGCGAGATACGACTTCGCGCAGACCCGCCGCACACCATGCGTAGAGCCGCGCGCGGACCGCCTCGAGATCCGTGGAGCGGCAGAGATCGCCGGACAAATGATCGATGCGGCCAGTCTCTGACAATGCCAGCATCAGCGCTCCAGTAAGGAACTGGTAGCACCAGTAGAGGTCGCGTTCCTCCGCCTGCGGCAGTGCGTCCCTAAGGGCGTCGACCAGCTGACGCACCACCGGATCGAAGAACCGGCTCATGGTTTCGCCGCCCCAGGCGGGAGTATTGTTCACCAGGGCCACCAGCCGGAAATAGTTCTTCCAGCCCTCGTCGCCGGTCAGCGACAGATTGATCATCGGATCGATGAACGCCCGGATGATGGCCTCGGGATCGAGGTCGCCCCCCGTATGGGCGGCGCGGTAGGCGGCGATGGCCTGCAGCCGGGCGCCGTTGAGAATTTCGGCCCGGCGGGCGAAGACGTGGTCGAAAAGCTCGCGCTTGGCTCCGAAATAGTAGTGGATCAGCGCGGTGTCGACGCCAGCCTCGGCAGCCACCTGGCGTACGGTGACCCCATGGAACCCATGGCGCGAAAACAAGTCCTCTGCGGCGTCCAGGATCGACTCGCGCAGGTCCGGGCCCTGCCCCTTCCGCCGCCGGCCGCGGAGCGCCCCACCTGATTGTTTCTCCGAGTGCGCCATCACCTCGCCCGCTAAGGGCGCATGGCCGCAGGGTCAAGGCGCGTCACGCCTGTCTCAGCGCACCAATGCGGGCCGCTGCAGGGCGCGTGGGCCGGTGAGAGCCGCTACGAAGTTGTCGCGCCAGGCCGTGACGTCCTCGCGGGTCACCCCCTCGAACAGCGCCTCCCAACGGTCGATCCGCTCGGCCTTTTCCATGGTGAGGGCGCGCTTCAGGGCGTCGGCCACCTCTTCCGGGCTGTTCGGGTTGACCAGCAGCGCCTGCTTCATCTGGCGCGCGGCGCCTGCGAACCGAGAGAGGACCAGGACACCGGGATCCGCCGGATCTTGCGCGGCGACGAATTCCTTGGCGACCAAGTTCATCCCGTCGCGCAAGGGAGTCACCACGCCGACGCGGGCGGCCCGATAGATGCCGGCCAACTCATCGCGGCGGTAGTTCTTGTTCACATAGCGGAACGGCGCCCAGTCCACGTCGGCGAACTCGCCGTTGATACGGCCTGAGAGGGCATCCAGGCGGGTGCGAATCTCCTGGTATGCCTCCACTGATTCTCGGCTGACCGGCGCGATCTGCAGCATCAGCACCTCGCGGCGCAGGTCCGGGTTCTGGGTTAGAAAGCGCTCGAAGCCGACGAAGCGCTCCTCCAGGCCTTTGGAATAGTCCAGCCGGTCCACGCCCACGATCAGGTGGCGAAATACCGTGCAGGCGGTCATGAGATCGTGCATGCGCCGCGCCTTGGCGGTCTCCAGCATCCCGGCGAAGGCGGCGGCGTCGAGGCCGATCGGAAACGCGCCCACTTCCAGCAGCCGGCCGAAGCCCTTCAGTCGGCCGGGGCTGACGAGCACGCCGTCGGCCTCGGACAGCACGTACTCCTCGAAGGCCTGCTGGAATTCGGCCGTCTGGAAGCCGACCAGATCATAGTCGAACATCGCCTCCACCAACTGGCGATGGCGCGGCAGGTTGATCATCACCTGGTGTGCGGGCCAGGGGATGTGCAGGAAGAAGCCGATCCGGTTCTTCACGCCCAGCGAACGCAGCTCCCGCGCCAGCGGGATCAGGTGGTAATCATGAACCCAGATGACGTCTCCGGGTTCGATCAGGGGAGCCAGCGTCTGGGCGAAGCGGCGGTTGACCCGGCCATACCCCTCGCCGAAGGCGCGGTCGAAGGCTGCCAGGTCGATCCGGTAGTGGAAGAGCGGCCAGAGCGTCTTGTTGGCGTAGCCGTTGTAGTACTCGTCAAGGTCGATCTCTTCGAGGTCGACGGTCGCGGAGGTCACGCCCCCGGCCGTCTGGATATTGAGCTGCCCGGTGAACTCCGGCGTGGTCTTACCGCTCCAGCCGAACCAGAGCCCGGAGTACTCGCGCAGCGCCGCGGCGAGCGCCATGGCCAGCCCGCCGACGCTCTCTTCGCCCTGGTCGCTCGGCGGGTTGACGCGGTTCGACACTACGATGAGGCGGCTCATCCGACTTCGCTCCTTTCCAGAAGCTTCGAAGGGTCGGCGGGACCTGCTGGGGTCATCGCGCGGCCTCCAGCCACGCCAACAGGTCCTCGACGCTGCGCAGGCCGAATTGGGCCGCCGTGGACCGTGTCCGTCCCACTAGGACCCCGAACCCGCCCTGCCGCTCGACCTCCGCGAAACCGTCTTCGTCGGTGAAGTCGTCGCCGGCGAACACCGGCCGCGCGCCCCTGAAGGCCTCGGCGTCCATGAAGCTGCGCACGGAGTCACCCTTGTCCGGCCCAGGGGTGCGGAGTTCTTCGACCATGTCCCCGTCCTGCAGCACCAGGCCGGTCTCGCTCGCCAGGCGGCGCGCCACGACGCGAGCCTCAGGCCCCCAGGCGCGGGCCATCCGGAAGTGCAGGGCGACGCTGGAGCCCTTGTCCTCGACGATCAGGCCGGCGTCCCGTTCGGCGAAGGCGCGCAAGGCTCGGACCGCCTCGCCCAGGCCAGGATGGACGGGCGACTCGTGCAGGGTCCCGTGGCAGTCGCGACGGACCAGCCCGTGGACGGCGGCGACGCAGGTGATGCGGCCTTCAAGGATCCGGTCCACGTCCACCAGCGTGCGCCCCGTAACCACCGCGAGGCGCCCGCCGAGGCCCTCTTGGAGACGCTCCAGCAACCGGGTGCGGCGCGCGTCGGGAAGAACGTCGTCAGGCCGCGCGGCGATGGGGGCTAGCGTGCCATCCAGGTCGAGAAAAAGGGCCGACTCCGCAAGTGAGAGTGGCTTAGGGGCTGGAAGGTTCAGTTTATATGCTTCGACAGACATGACTCTCCCGCCCCCGGACAGCGCCTATAACGCAGGCGAGCAGTTTTCGATCCGGCTATGCTCGCGCTAGCGGATGCTCTGCCAGCTCCTGGACAGCAGGTTGGCGCAGTTTATCAGCCCGACCAGGGAGTAGGTCTGAGGATAGTTGCCCCACAACTCCTGGCCATCAAGGGCGATGTCCTCCGAGAGCAATCCTGCGGCGGTGCGACGCGCGAGCATCTCTTCGAACAGCGTGCGCGCCTCTTCCGTACGGCCGGAGAGGTGCAGCGCCTCGATCAGCCAGAAGGTGCAGAAGTTGAAGGCGGTCTTCGGCAGCCCGAAGTCGTCCGGGATAGCGTAGCGCAGCATGTACGGCCCGCGACGAAGGCCCTTCTCGACCGCCGCCATGGTGGCGGCCATGCGCGGTTCGTCCGGAGGGACGAAGCGGACGTCGACCAGCTGCAGCAGGCTGGCGTCGAGCTCGGCGCCCTCAAAGGTGGCGGCGAAGCGACCCTCGCTCTCGTTCCAGGCCCGGGTCTCAATGGTGGCGCGGATGGTGGCGGCGCGGCCGTTCCACAGCTCCGCGCGATCCGCCAGGCCCAGCTTGGCGGCCGCGTTGCCCAGGCGATCGCACGCCGCCCAGCACATGACCGAGGAATAGGTGTGCACCGCCTCCCGGCCGCGGAACTCCCACAGGCTGGCGTCGGGCGTATCGTGCAGCTCGAAGGCGCGCTCGCCGATCGGCTCCAGAGCTCGGAAATCCTCCACTGTGGCCGGACGCAAGAGGCGCTCGTCGAAGAATGCCTGGACGGTCGACAGCACGATCTGGCCGTAGACGTCGTGCTGCAGGTGCTCGTGCGCCTGGTTGCCGATGCGCACCGGGCCGATGCCACGATAGCCCGGCAGGTGCGGCGCAATCCGCTCCGTCAACGCCGGCTCCAGGCCGACGCCGTAGACCGGCTGGATGTGCCCGGCCTTGCCGTTGGGCGCGAGGCCAGGGAGCGCGGGCTGGGCGGGAAGCGCGCCGGGTCGGGCCATCTCGCCATGGTTGGCCTGGTCGACCAGGTTACGCAGGTAGACGAGGTAGTTCTCCAGCATGTCAGCCGCGCCCAGGCGGTTCAGCGCCTGGACCACATAGTAGGCGTCTCGGAGCCAGCAGTAGCGGTAGTCCCAGTTTCGCCCCGCGCCCGCGGCGGCCTCGTGCTCCGGGATCGACGTGGTCAGCGCGGCGACGATGGCGCCTGTCTCCTCATAGGCGCACAGCTTGAGCGTGATCGCGGAGCGGATCACCGCTTCCTGCCACTCCAGCGGCACGGACAGCGTGCGCACCCAGCCGCGCCAGTCGTCGACCGTCTCGCGCAGCATCCGTGAGGTCGTGGTCGCCACGTCGGCGTCGAGGCCTTCGTCCGGACCGAGGAAGAGACCTATCGGCTCCTCCAGACGGAAGGCGCGCTCCTGCAGGATGTGGCTGACCGGGGCGTCCGTCGTCAGCCGCAGGGTGGCCGCCTCGCCAACGTAGCGCACGTGGTTGGAGCCGGCGGTCGTGTAACAGGCCCGCTCGCCGTAGTTCATCATCGGCCGCAGGCGGATGCGGATGCGGGGCGCGCCGGACAGTGGGCGGACCAGGCGCACGAACGCCATCGGGCGGTACTGGCGGCCCAGGTGGCGGTAGCGGGGACAGAAGTCGAGGATCTCGACGGCCGCGCCGTTGGCGGTGCGGATTTCGGTCCGCAGCACGGCGGTGTTGCGCAGATAGGCCTGGGTGACGTCCGTCGCGCCCTCGACATCGATCGCCCAGAGGCCCTGGACGTCAGCGCCGCCCGGGTCTCCGCCGCCGAGCAGCGCGCAAAAGACGGGATCACCATCGACCCTCGGCACACAGGCCCACACGTAGCGGGCGGCGCGATCGATCAGGGCGCTGGCCGCGCAGTTGCCGATCGGGAACAGGTCGAGGGACGGGCTCAGCGCCGGCCCTCCGCGTACGCGTCAGTGATCAACGGCCGCCCCTCAGTCTGCTGGTCGACACATCCAACGCGGACCGTCCCGCTTTGGCTCCGAAAAACGCTCAGCTGTAGCTCACCCGCAGGCGGGGTCCACGGCTGTTGGAATGGACGGCCACGCGATTGCCCTGGCGTTCAAAGGCCAAGTCGATGTCGCTGCGCCCGACGACCAAGCCCTCGAGACTGAGACGGTCGATGCCGATCGGCAGGGTCGGGTTGTGAATCTCGACCTCGGAGGACTCCCCGTGGACGCGCAGTCCCAGGCAGGCTTGCAGCAGCATGAACACCGCTCCGGCCGCCCAGGCCTGGGGCAGGCAAGCCACCGGATAGGCGACCGGGGATTCCCCGGCCGCGCGCGGAAAGCCGCAGAACAGCTCCGGGAGACGCATTTCCAACAGGGTGGCGGCCTCGAACAGACCGGAGGTCAGCTTCACGACTCCGACGCGCTCGCCGTAGCGGGACAGACCCAGGGCGGTGATCGCCGTGTCGTGCGGCCAGACCGAGCCGTTGTGGTACGACATCGGATTGAACCGGGCCTGGTCGTGGGACAGGGTGCGCAACCCCCACCCCGAATAGAACCCGCTCGACAGCAGCCGCTCGGCCATCTTCTCGGCGCGGTGCGCGGCCGGCAGGCCGGTGAACAGCAGGTGGCCAGGGTTGGAGCCGCACACCCGGCAGAGCTCGCCGTGGCCATCCAGGGCGATGCCGTAGAACCCCTGCTCCGGCATCCAGAACCGCTCCTCGACCATGGCCTGTAGGGCCCTTGCGCGCGCGCCCCAACCCTCCGCCGCCTCCGCATCCCCGCGGCGTTCGCAGAGACCGGCCATGGTGCGATAGGCGGCATATGCGTAGCCCTGCACCTCGACCAGGGCGATCGGCCCGTCCGGGAAGCGTCCGTCTGCGTGGAAGATGGAGTCGCCGGAGTCCTTCCAGCCCTGGTTGGCGAGCCCGCTCTCGGCGCCGCGAGCGTAGGCCAGCAGACCCAAGGGGTGCCGGTCTGCCTGGGCCGCGATCCAGCCTGCCGCCCGTTCGAGCGCGGGCCACCAAGCCTCCACCTGCGTGAAGTCGCCGGTGCGATCGGCGTAGGCGCCGGCCAGCGCTACAAACAGCGGCGTCGTGTCGACACCGCCGTAGTAGCGGCCAAAGGGCACCTCGCCCAGCGAAGCCATTTCGCCGCGGCGGGTCTCATGCATGATCTTGCCCGGCTCGGAATCCCGGAAGGCCGACACCTCAGTGGCCTGGTTGGCGGCCAGATACGACAGCACCCCACGCGCCAGCTCCGGCTCGAACCACAGGATCTGCCAGGCGGTGATGATCCCGTCGCGTCCGAAGCAAGTGGAGAACCAAGGGATGCCCGCGTACGGGTAAGGCCCGGTCTGCATCGGGGTGGTGAGCAGCGCCAAGTCCGAGCGCGACTTGTCGATCCAGGCGTTGAAGAGGCGGCCGTTGGTGGTGAGCCGCGCGCCCTGGCGGCGCCGCTTGCGCATCGCGAAGCGAGCTCGCGCCGCCGCGGCGCGGAAGCGCGCGCGGCAGGGAGGCTCGGCGGGCCCTACGCCGACCTCGACGTAGAGCTCGCGGCACTCGTCGGCGTCGAGCGAGATCTGAAACACCGCCTCGTCCGCGCCGAGGCTCAGGGGTTCGTCCGAGAAGGCGATCACGCTCTGGCGCGCCAAGCCGTCGAGGCCAGCGTAGCGGAAGCGCACCGACCGCTCCGACGGCTCCGGCGGGTGGAGGCGTCCGCGCGCAGGGCGCTGGGCGCCACGCACCTCGAACATGTCGCGGAAATCAGCGCCGAAGCGAAACACCAGCGGCAGGCCAATGGCTTCGGGATTGTAGCTCGTCACCCGGATTCGCTCGTAGAGCCGCTCGTCCCACAGGAAGCGCTTGCGCTCCAGGTGCACCACGCCGGGAGGCCCCATCGGTCCGGATGGCACAGGGATGGCGCGGATTAGGCCGTGCGAGGTGAAGTAGACGTTGTCCTGGCTGACGGCGCCCGACAGCAGGGTCGGCGAGCGGTCGCCGATCAGGAGCTCCCAGCGCGAAAGGATGCGGGTATCGTCATGGAACAAGCCATCCGCGGCGCCGACGACGTCGCCATGGCTGTCGGCGACGATGAAGGTGTCGCGATCCTTCAGCGCGTAGAGGCGCTGTGGAACTCGCGGCTCCTCTATGTCTCCCCACTCGACGGGGGTCGTATGGCTGGGGGCGAGATCGTTCATCGCAGAGGGCGGATCAGGCAGCCTCCGTCAGGGATGGGGTCTTCTGGTTCTGACCGAGACGTTCGTAAATCTCGAGGTAGCGGTGCGCCATGGCAATGGCGGAGAAGCGCTCTTCGAACCGGGCGCGAATGGCGCCGCGGTCGAGTTGCGGCAGGCGGGCCACAGCCGCCACCGCCTCGTCCTGCGAGCGCACGATGAAACCGGTCAGGCCGTGCTCGACCACCTCGCGGACCGAGCCGTTGTCCCAGGCGATTACGGGCGTGCCGCAGGCCATGGCCTCGATCATCACGAGGCCGAAGGGTTCCGGCCAGTCGATGGGGAACAGCAGCGCGGCGGCCCCGCCCAGGAAGGCCGACTTTTCGCCATCGCCAATCTCGCCGATGAAGTCGACCAGGGGGTTGGCCATCAGGGGCTCGATCTCAGCCTCGAAATAGGCGCGGTCGGCATTGTCCACCTTCGCGGCGATGCGTAGCGGGCGACCAGCCGCAGTCGCGATGGCGATGGCCCGATCCGGGCGCTTCTCCGGGGAAATGCGACCGAGGAAGGCGAGATAGCCCTGCGGCTGCAGGCTCGGGCGGAAGAGCTCCGAACTGATGCCGTGGTGGACCGTCGCAGCCCAGTTGACGTGCGCGAGTGGACGGCGCTGGTCGTCGCTTATCGACACAAGCGGGAATTGCGGCCAGCGCCGGTAGACCTGCTCCAGGTCCTTCAGGTCCAGGCGGCCGTGCAGGGTGGTGAGCGTCTTCCCCGCCAGGTCCTCGAACATCGGAAACTGGATCATGTCGGTGTGGAAGTGGATCACATCAAACTGGTCGGCGCGCGCGCGCACCTCTGCCAGCTGGTGAAGGTGGGCGGCCAGGTCGGATTTCAGCGGGGCGGGATCCAGCCGTATGGCCTGGTCGCGAATGACGGCCAGGGAGGCTGATGTGCGCGCCTCGGCGCTGGCGAACAGCGTGACGTCGTGCCCCAGGCTCACCAGAGCGTCGGTCAGGTGGGCGACGACCCGTTCAGTGCCGCCGTAGAGGCGGGGCGGCACGGCCTCATAGAGGGGGGGCACCTGGGCGATACGCATGAGAACTCCAACACGGGGGACCGCGCGCGCTCCCCACGCACGGCGACTGGCATTCGGATGTAGGACGCCGGGAAGACCAGAGAGTTCCCGGCGGACGCAGGAAAAAGCGACGCCTGTGGATTCAGGCCGCGGCCTGCTCGTTCTCGCGGCGGTGGGTGCTGGCGTGCACGGCGAGGACGAAGTCGGCGATGGCGATCAGGCTCAGAACCGCCGTGGCCGCGATGGCGAAACGGCGGCGCGGGTTGTCGCGACTGACGGCGGCGCGCAGCGCGAAGGCATCCATCAGGTCACCGCCGACCCGCATCCACAGCCACGGCCCGGGACGGACGGGCGACAGGAGCCCGGCGCCGGCGGCGATCTCACGCGCGCCGAAGGCGCTTACCGCCTCGGCGTCCTTATCCAGGCCCAGCCACCTGGCGAACCCTTCCGGGGCGACCACCGCCGCAATCCCCAGACCCAGGCTGGCCAACCCCAGCACGCGTTTCGCCGCCAACAACATGTCCCCTGGTCCTCCCGCGCACATGGGTCGCGACCAGCCAAACACCGAACGGCAGCGGCTGTTCCGCAGTGGCGCAAGACAAGGGCTGAAGTGGGGGAGCGATGGTACCGCCTCTCCGGATTGAACGGAGGACCTCTAGATCCACAATCTAGCGCTCTAACCAACTGAGCTAAGGCGGCTTATCGCGAGCGCGCTTTCTAGTCGAGCGCCCCTCCGCGATCAAGGCTCCAGCGGGGCCTGCGGTCGCGGCGCGAAGCCCGGCAGGTTAGCGGCCGGGTCGCAGGTGACGACTGGCGTGTCATCGCTACCGCCCGGCAAAGAAAAAGGCCCCGGCTGCGGTGCAGCCGGGGCCAATTGGTTTCTATCGACGGGGTCAGCCCTTGGGCAGGACGAAGCGGATCGGAATCCGCACCGTACCGCCGTCGACCGGCTGTCCGTCCCGGGTTTGGGGCCGCATCTTGAACAGCTTGGAGAGCTTGATGGCGGCGTCGCCGAAGCCCATGTCGCCGGGCTCCTCCGATGCAACCGAGCAGCCGACCAGCGTGCCCTTTGCGTTGACCTGGCACGAGAGCGTCGCGCGGCCTTCCACCTCCATCCGCTGGGCGCGGTCGGGGTAGTAGCGGGCGATGTCCTCGCCCGTCGGGCGACGCGCCCAGTCGGGGTTGGTGATCACCGAAGGACGCGGCGGCTCGGGCGGCGGCGCGGCCGGAGGCCTCGGCTCTTCGATCCGACGTTCGACCGGCGGAACCGGCAGCGGCGGGATCGAAGGGATGTCGGCGACGGCGACCGGTGGCCTGGGCTGCAGCTTAGGCGGCGGCGGCGGTGGGGTGTTCGGCGGCGGCGGCGGCGGCGGCGGTGGCGGCGGAGGTGGCACCGGCTTGATCAGCGACACGTCCGTCACTTCGTCCGAGTACTCCTTGTACTTCGGATCGAACCGCGACTTCCAAAGGTAAACGCCCAGGGCCCCGTGGACGAAGACCGCCAGCGCAAGAGCGATGATGGTTCCCGGCCGGCGTTTCGGCGCCGGATCGTCGAACGGATTGTGCCGGACCGTCATCGCCTGGATGGGTGATGGCTCAGACATGGGTCACCACCTACTTGTTGTTGTCTTCACCGACGAGAGCCACGCTGTAGAACCCGTTGTCCTGCAGCATGTTCATCACGCCCATGAAGTCGCCATAGAGCACGTCCCGGTCGGCTCGGATGAAGATCCGCTCCTTCGTGGGATTCCGCTTTTCGCCCAGGTTCTTGCGAAGATCGTCCCCAAGGCTCGGCAGGTCCGTTTTGAAGTCCTGAATGAACAGGTTCCCGCCGGGCTGGATCGAGATGTAGACGGGCTTCGGAGGGTTTGTCCCGGGCTTGGCGACCGCCGGCGGAAGCACGACCTTTACGGTCACGCTCGCCAGTGGTGCGGCCACCATGAAGATGATCAGCAGGACCAACATCACGTCCACGAACGGCGTGACGTTGATTTCCGCGTTCGCCTCTTCCTGATAGCGCCCGCCCCCTCCGCTTGAGAGTTTGGCGGCCATCTGGATTAGGCTCCCTTGTCGAGCTGCCGGGAGATCGCGTTCATCAGCTCCGCCACGAACCCTTCAGAGCGCGCGCCGTAGGTGGAGATGCGCGTCTGGAAGTAGTTGTAGAAGATAACCGAAGGGATGGCCGCGAACAGGCCCAGACCGGTCGCCAGCAGGGCCTCGGCGATGCCGGGGGCCACGACGGCGAGGTTGGTGGTGTTGGTGTTCGCGATCCCGATGAACGAGTTCATGATCCCGTAGACGGTGCCGAAGAGGCCGATGAAGGGACCGTTCGAACCGACCGAGGCCAGGTACTGCATGCCGCCCGAAAGCCGGCGCGCCAGAGCCGCCTGCACCGCGCTGACCGCGTGTTGCGCGCGATCAATGGTGCTGTCGCGGTGCTCGCCCGTGATGGCTAGGCCCGCTTGCCGCGAAAGCTCGATTTCCTGCGCAGCCGCGGCAGCCATGTCGGCCAGCGGGTTGCCGTCGAACTCTTCCGAGAGGGCGATCCGGTTCATGTCGTTGATCGACTTGGCGCCGCGGAAGTTCTCCACGAAGCCGTCCGACACGCGGTTCAGCGCGCGGAACTCGAGGATCTTGGTGACGAGGATGGTCCAGCTCAGCACGGAGGCGAGAGCCAAGCCGATCATGATCACCTTCACGACCGGGTCGGCGTCCATGAACATGGTGCCGACGTTGAGCTTGCCGGCGTTCTTGATCGTCGGCGGAGCCTCGGCTTCATCCGGGGCGGCCGCCGGAGTCGCTTCTGCGGGCGCAGGCGCGGGCGCGGCGGCTTCAGCCGCAGGCGCGGCCGGGGCGGCGGCGTCCTGAGCGAAAGCCGGCGCGCTCATAGTCAGCGCAACAGCGCCGAGAAGAGCAGAAAAAGTGAGCTTCAATTTGTTGTCGAGCATCTGTCGCCAGTTCCTGGTTGGTCTAGCACGATTGGCCGGAGCGTCGTCGCGCGAGAGCGTCTCCACCCTAGTTGAAACATGCTCCGATCACCCAATACGCTCTACACGCATCGGACCTCGGAACCGCTATCGCTGCGCCCGACCCGGGAACGCGTCCCCAACTTTTCGCAGGGTTCGGCGTCTGTGCGGTGCGGACGGCCTTGAACTCCCACGGGGGGACCCCAAAGTCTTACCGCTTTGTAAGAGAAGCGGTCCGGACCCTTTGGCAACCCCATGTCGAAGCGTCAAGGGGCAGAAGCTTTCGCATACGCTGCAAATTATCCACCTCAGCGCATGATTTGTGCGCTGCACACTAACCTCACCACGGTAGCTTCCAATCTGGCGTCGGTTTAGCAGAGCCAGAATGTTGCAGCGCAGCAAAATTACGATCGTCGTTTTCGCGCACCACCCTCCGCTGCCCCAGTCCAGCTAGACGTGACAGGGCCGTGACATCAAACACTTGGGCAAGCGCGTCGGCGATGTCGTCGAGGGCGGCGTCAACGACGGTTTCATAGTCGCCGATGCTCGAAACCGCGGCCGAATCCGACATCACCGCGACGCGTGCGGCGGCGGAGGCGAAGAGACCATGCACGTAGGTTCCAGCGATGCGCCCATCCGGCGAGACGGCGCCATCGTCGGAGCCATCGGCGAAGCTCAACAACGGGTGCGCCAACCCTGCTCCCGTCGTGCGGCCAGCGTGAATTTCATAGCCACGGAAGGGTGCGCCGCGCAGGTGGCCGTTGACCGGCCGCAACACCTTGTCCCCCGTGAGCACGGTCTCGACATCTAGCAACCCGAGGCCGTCCGCCGCGCCGGGCTGGCCCTCCAGACCCTTTGGATCGGCGATCCGCCGCCCCAGCATCTGGTAGCCGCCACAGATCCCCAGCACCCGTCCACCGCGGCGGACGTGGGCGGCCAGATCGATGTCCCAGCCTTGGGAACGCAGGAAGGCCAGGTCCGCCAGGGTCGCCTTGGTGCCCGGAAGGACGACGAGGTCAGCGTCGCCCGGCAGAGCCCGGCCCGGAGGGATGAAGCGCAGATCAACGCCGGGCTCCGCACGCAGCGGATCGAAGTCGTCGAAGTTCGCGATCCGCGACAGCATCGGCACGGCGACGACCACCCGGCCTCCTCCACCCGCCGCCGGCCGCTCCAGGATCACGGCGTCCTCGGCCGGCAGCCGGCTGGCCGCCGAGATCCACGGCGCCATGCCGAGGTCGGCCCAGCCGGTGCGCCGCGCGATCTCGAGGCGCCCCGCGTCAAACAGGCTGGGGTCGCCGCGGAACTTGTTGATCAGGAAGCCTTTGATGCGATCGCGATCGGGCCCGTCGAGCACGGTGTGCGCGCCGACCAGGCTGGCGATTACATGGCCTCGATCGATATCGCCGACCAGCACGACAGGCACATCAGCCGCGTGGGCAAACCCCATGTTGGCGATGTCGTTCGCCCGCAGATTGGTCTCGGCTGGGCTGCCGGCGCCCTCGATCAGGACGAGATCGGCTTCGGCCGCGAGACGACCGAAGCTTTCGACGACGATCGGCAGCAGGCTGGCCTTGCGGTCCTGGTAGCCTCGCGCCGCCCAAGTTCCTTCGACGCGTCCGCGCACCACCAGCTGGGCGTCGACATCCGACTGCGGCTTCAGCAGCACCGGGTTCATGTGGACGCTGGGCTCCACCCGGCAGGCCAGCGCCTGGAGGGCCTGGGCGCGGCCGATCTCGCCACCGTCCGCAGTGACGGCGGCGTTGTTCGACATGTTCTGCGGCTTGAATGGCCGGACCCTGAGGCCGCGGTTGGCAAACAGCCGGCAAAGGCCCGCCACCAGCACCGACTTGCCGACATCCGACCCGCAGCCCTGCAACATCAGCGCAGCCAAGGGGGCTCCCGGAGGCGAGACGGCCGCAGACGAGACGGGCCGTAGAAAGGAGTGGTGCCTGGGGGCGGATTCGAACCACCGACACGCGGATTTTCAATCCGCTGCTCTACCAACTGAGCTACCCAGGCTTAGGGCCCCGCTCGCGGGAGCCGCGTCTATAGAAGAGGCGTCGGCCGAAGTCCAGCGAGGCGCTGGGCGGCCCTTTCCACGGCCTAATCGTCTTCGAAGTCGGCTTCTGGCAGGCGGTCTTCAGGCTCCTCGGCCGGGATAGCGTAGCCTCCGCTGAACCAGCGCTGCAGATCAACATCGGCACAGCGGCGCGAACAGAACGGGCGGTAGGCCGCCTCAACCGACTTTCCGCAGATAGGGCACTTGGGCGAGGCCATCACGTCCCCACGTCAAACTGTTCGCGCTGGCGGGCGGCGTCAGCGCTGATGGCGAAGCGGGCGCCGATGCGCGCGGCCAGCAGGCGGGCCAGGGGCTCGGCCGCCACCGCAATTGCCGGCGCGCACGCGGCTGTGAGGCGCGCGCCAGGCTGGGCGGTCGCCTCGGCCTCGAGGCGGCGAATCAGACGCTGGGCAAGGGCGCGGTCGCCGAGCGCACCGTCGGGGCGACGCAATTGCTCCAGGACGGGACGGGTCCGGCGGGGGATCGACAGCTCCATCGTCCCGAAACGCCCGACCGGGCCGATGGAAACCCCGGGATTGTCAGGCCCGAAGGCCAAGCGGGCTGCGGCCAGCAGGGCGGTCCCGTCGTGCCCACGGCCCACGAGGTCGAGAACGATCAAACCGCCGAGTCCCTTGAGCCGCAGCAGCCTTGCGGATTCGGCGAGAGCGAGGAGGTTGGCCTGGCGGGTGACCCGTTTGGCATCGGCGCCTTTGCGCTCACCCAGGTCCACATCGATCGCGGTGAGCGCTCGGGTCGGCTCGATGGCCAGGCTCCCGCCCCCCGGTAGAGGGTGGATCGTCTCCAGCGCCTCGGCCTCGGCATCGTCGCAGACGGTGCGTGCGTCGCGACCCTCGGCCAAGTCAGGCTCGCGGACGAGACGTCGCAGGAGGTCGCCAAGGTCCGGGGCGGCGGCCAGGAGGCGCGGAGCCCCCTCCCCGACCCCCGCCAGCCGGGCGATCGCGAGCTTACCCTCCCGGGGTTCGCCGCGAATCTCGACTTCAACGGCGCCTCCGCGGACCGGACGCTCGTCCGGCTTGAACGGCAGGATCGCTTCCAGTCCGCCGCCGAGGTCGAGGAAGGCCGTGGCGATCGCCGGCTCGACACTCGCGACACGGGCGACCAGTCGGGCGCCAAGGGCCAGACGCGGCTCGTCCTCATCGCGGCGGATGAGCAGCCGCTCTGGGCGCCCATCGAGGGTCACAACCCCTCGCGTCTCGCCTATGCCTCGATCGATGAACAGGCGACGTTCGCTCATGGCCGACGGAAGCCCAGGCCGGCGAGCATGTTGGCGGTCTCGTGCAAAGGCAGTCCCACGACGCCGGAATACGACCCCTGGAGCGAGATCACCAGGGCGCCGGCCCGCCCCTGGATGGCATAGCCGCCCGCCTTCCCCACCCCCTCGCCACAGGCCAGGTAGGCTTCGATGTCCGCCTGGCACAGGCGCTTGACGTGGACTCGGCTCTCCACCAGCCGGCATGCGGCGCGCCCGTCGGGGGCGACGACCGCAACCCCGGTCAGAACCCGGTGCGCGCGCCCGGACAGGAGTTGAAGGCACGTCGCCACCTCGGCCCGGTCGACGGCCTTCGGCAGCACACGGCGGCCGACAGTGACGATCGTGTCGGCGGCCAGCACGAAGGCGTCGGGCTGGCGGGCAGCGACGACCGTGGCCTTGGCCCGCGCGAGCCGCAGCGCGAGCAGGCGCGGGGTCTCGCCAGGACGTTGGGTCTCGTCCAGTTCGGCGGCGTCCACGGCGTCGGGTGTGAGACCGATCTGGCGCAGGAGATCCAGGCGACGGGGGCTCGCAGAGGCGAGGACGAGGCGCGGCTCAGTCTTCAATGGCGGAGCCTCGGTTTGGGGCTAGCGAACGCGGAAGGTGATGCGACCCCTGGTCAGGTCGTAGGGCGTCATTTCGACGAGAACCTTGCCCCCGCAGAGACCCGAATGCGGTTCTTTCGCATCTTGCCGGCGGTGTGGGCGATAATCTCGTGGTCGTTCTCAAGCTTCACGCGGAACATGGCGTTCGGCAGCACTTCTATGACCTATCCGGGAACCTCGAGCAGCTCTTCCTTCGCCATGGGCTCCTGACTCGCAGGCAATACGGTTCGGGCCGTCGCGTCGCGAGCCGCGTTGTGCGGCCCCGAATATAGCCCATTGGAGCCGGGAAGGTCGATGGGTCGCTCAGGCGCCGAAGCGGGCGCGTATGCGCGCGGCCAGGCCATCTCGGACCTGACGGTAGGCCTCCAGCCGGTGCTCGCGCGTGCCCTCGGTCAGGGTCGGATCGTGGGTCGGCCAGTACTCGATCTCCGCGTCCCGGCCACGGGCGATCTCAATGGCGCGGTGCTGAGCCTCCGGCGTGAGCGAGATGACGAGATCGAAGGAATCGTCGGTCAGCTGGCCGAAGACCTTGCAGCGGTGGCGGGTCAGGTCGACCCCAAGTTCCTTCATGGCTTCGGCCGCCAGGGGATCGACCTCCATGTCGTCGGTGTCCGGATCGAACAAGGCCGGCCGCAGACCGCAGCTGTCGACGAAGATCCGCGTCCCGATAATGTGCTTCAGGAGCGCCTCCGCCATGGGTGAGCGCACCTGGTTGTAGTTACAGCAGAAGAGGACCGCGTCCGGCAGTCGTCCTCCTGGGGGCCCGCTCATCCGCAGTCAGCCTCGCCAGTGCAGGGCGCAGATGAGGGTGAACAGGCGGCGCGCGGTATCCATGTCCGTCTCGATCTTGCCCTCCAGCCGCCGGCGCAGAACTTCCGAGGCTTCGTTGTGCAGCCCGCGGCGGCCCATGTCCAAGGCCTCAATCTGCTGCGGCGTCGAGTTTCGGATCGCCTGGTAATAGCTGTCGCAGATCATGAAGTAGTCTTTGATCAAGGTCCGGAACGGCGACAGGGAAAGGATGTGGCGGCGCTCATAGCCGGGCCCGCGGATATCCATCACCAGCCGGTTCTCCAGCAGGCCCATCCGCAGGTCGTAGGTACCGCCCCCGGCGCCCTCGGGAAAGAAGTAGTTCTCCTCGAGCAGGTCGAATATCGCGATCTGCCGCTCCTGCTCCTGGTCGCGCGAGGCCGCGGCGAGGGAGTCCTCGTCGAGTTCGACCGACTGCAGTCGGTGGCGCTGTTTTGAGTCCTGGACCATGGCGTTCCGGCCGAGCTTTATTGCAATCCGGGGGTCCTCGTCATCCCGTGGTGTCCGCACGGGGCCCCGGATATGAAAAAACGCCCGGCGCGGGGGTGCGCCGGGCGTCTCTTCAGGGGGCGGCTTCCGTCTAGTAGGTGGCGTAGCGCTCACCTGCCGGCCGGACGAAGTCGCCACGGACATAGCCGACGCCGACGCCGCCCTGGCCGACCAGGATCCAGTCCGAACCGCGGACCTGCGCCAGGGCCTGGAACCGCTCGCCGGCCTGCAGTCGGCCCACGCGGCCCGAGTTGGTGGTGGGTGCGGCCCGCAGGTTCACGCCGGACTGGGCGACGAACGTTCGGTCCACGCGGTTGTAGCTTGCGGGCGAAATAGCTGACGACAGGCGATAGCCGTTCTTCTTGTAGGTGGCGGGCCTCTGGGCGGCGTTCTGCGCCTTGCTCTTCTGGGCCTCACAGCCGATCGCCGAGCCCGCCGCTGCGCCGGCGGCCGCGCCGACCACCGTCTCGCCCGTGGCGTTACGTCCGCCGACTGAGTGACCGATCAGGCCGCCCACCAGGGCCCCGATAACCGCGCCCCCTTCCTGCTTGCTGCCCGAGGCCGAGCAGCTGGTCACGCCTGCGGTGGCGGTGGTCGCACTGCCAAAGGCCAGGACGCAGGCGAGGATGGCGGCGGTCAGGCCGGTCTTGTTCATGCGGGTGGGCATCGAAAGTCTCCGTCTCTCTGGCTGGTCGATGCTGGGTTTCTAGGGGGCCGAGCCTGAATGACCCGGGAGCGGGGCTGTCAGGTACGGTTCAGCTTTCGCGAGCGTCAACCGAAGGTTCAGTGTTCGCGGGCCGCGCGCTGCTCGTCCAGGCTCTGAGGCGTGATCGGGACGGTCTTCGCCGGCGTGGATATGCCCGCCGCGTCGAATGCATTCTTGAGGCGTCGGTTGAATTCGCGGCCCACCTGCCACTGCGCGCGGGGCTCTGTCGTGAATCGCGCCTTCAAGTACACCGCGTTCTCGGTGAGCCGGTCGACGCCCATGACCTCAAACGGCCGCGTGATCAGGTTTGCGAAGGCCGCATCTCTCTGCATCTCCTCGCCGAGCGCCCTGAGAATCCCCAGAGCCTGATCAACATCACTGTCATAGCTGACCGGGATCTCGACCACGTAGGAGGAGAACACCTTGGTGTGGTTGTGGATGACCTGGGCCTCGCTGTACGGGAAGATGTGCAGCGTCCCATTGGCGTCCCGCAGGCGGATGGTTCGCATGGTCATCATCTCGACCACGCCGCTCGAATTGCCGATCCCGACATTGTCGCCCACTGAAACGACATCCTCGGCGATCAGGAACAAGCCCGTCAGGAAGTCCTTCACCAGCGTCTGAGCGCCGAAGCCGACCGCGATCCCGACCACGCCGGCGCTGGCCAGGATGGGGCCCACCTTGAGGCCTAGCTCGGCCAGGAACGTCAGCAGGCCGATCACGATCAGGACGCCTTGCGCACAACCGGTGAGCAGGGGCGCCAGCGTCCGAAGCTGCGCCGCACGCCGGCGGTCGGCGCTTCGGCGCGCAAAACCCTCGATCAGCCGGCGGATGACGAAGCCGGTCACCTCCACGAGCGCAGTGGCCAGGCCCGCAACGAGGGCAAGCCGCACCAGGCGCGCACCGGCCTCGCCGGATAGCCAAGTCCAGGGATCGATCCCCCACACGGCAACGACCAGCAGCAAGGCCATAGCCAGAACCGAGAGCCGCACGAGGGTCCAGGTAACCCCGGCGGCCTTGGGCGTGCGCTTCGCGTCGTCCTCGGTCTTGCCGGGAGCGTTCGCCACGAAGCGCGCGATCCAGCCGTCGAACAGCCGGCGCAGCACCCAGATCAATCCGCCCGCGACCAGCAGGACGGCGGCGGACAGCATGAGGTTGAGGCCTGCCTCGGAGGCGTCCAGCTGCAGCATCTGCGCCCAGGCCTCGCGGCCGAAGGCGATTAGTTGCTCGGCCAGACTGGGCTTCACGGCTGCGTCCGCGGCCGCGGCGGGGGTCGTTGTGACTTGGGGGGAGATTGGCACGGGCGCAAAACACCTGTGCCGTGGCGCCGGTTCCGACGCCTAGCGGCCCTGCGTCAATCGGATCGCGGCTGAGCGGGCATGCGCCGGCAGGCCCTCCGCCTCGGCCAGCGCAATGGTCGGCGGGCCGAGGATGGCGAAGGCGGCGGCGTCGCACTTCACGATCGAGGTGCGTTTCAGGAAGTCGAACAGCGACAGTCCGGACGAGAACCGCGCCGCGCGGCTGGTGGGCAGCACGTGATTGGAGCCGGCCACATAGTCTCCGATCGCCTCCGGCGCGTGGCGGCCCAGGAAGATCGCGCCCGCGTGGCGCACGCGGTCCGACAGGCGTTCCGGATCGTCGACGGCGAACTCCACATGTTCCGGGGCGATGAGGTCGACCAGGCCCGGTGCAGCGTCCAACGACGCCACCACGATTGCCCCGTGGTCGCGCCAGGAGGCGGCGGCGTCGGCCCCAGTGGCCAGGGTCCGCAGTTGCGCCTCCACAGCGGCTTCAACCCGGGCAGCGAAGGTCGCGTCGTCGGTGATCAGGATGGATTGGGCCGCCGGGTCGTGCTCGGCCTGGGAGAGCAAATCGGCAGCGATCCACTCCGGATCGTTGTCGCCGTCGGCCACCACGACGATCTCGGACGGTCCCGCCAGGGCGTCGATTCCGACGACCCCGTAGACCCGCCGCTTGGCCGCGGTGACGAACGCGTTGCCGGGCCCCACGATCTTGTCCACCGGGCGGATGGGGCCTGCGCCATAGGCTAGCGCGGCCACCGCCTGTGCCCCTCCGACCCGCCAGATCTCGCTGACGCCTGCCTCCTGCGCGGCGGCCAGCACGGCAGGCTGCAGACGCCCCGGCGGCGTCACCATCGCGATCCGCTGGACGCCGGCGGCCGCCGCAGGCACCGCGTTCATCAGGACGGTGGAGGGATAGGCAGCGCGACCGCCTGGCACATAGATCCCGACGGACTCCAGCGGCGTCCAGCGCCAACCGAGCTCGACGCCGGCCTCATCGGTGAACCGTTGGTCAACCGGCCGCTGGCGTTCGTGATAGGCGCGGATGCGCGCTGCGGCGAAGGCGATCGCCGCGCGGACGTCCGAGTCGCAGGCGGCCGCACCCTCTGCGATCTCCTCGGCGGAGACGCGCAGCGTGGCCTCGGTCAACTCGACCTTGTCGAACGTTTGCGCGAACCGCAGCAGGGCCGCCAGCCCGCCCTCCCGCACGGCCGCCAGGATGTCGCGCACGACGGCGTCCACCTCCTCCGGCGTCTCACGGCGCTCGGCCACGAAAGCGGAAAAGGCGGCGTCGAAGCCGGGGTCGCTGTGGAGAAATCGGCGCATCGCGCGGGCTGTTTAGCCGCGACGGCCCGACAAGGCTATCCGCTCAGGCCTCATGCGCCGGCGCGCGCGGCGTGGGCCAGGGCTCGGAGATGTCGGCCAGCACCGCGTCCACGCACTCGACCGTGACGCGCAGGTCGCCGCCGCCCGCAAAGCTGAGGGTGAGCACACCGCCCGGCGCTTCCAAGGGCTCTAGGCCGATGGCCAGCAGCTCCAGCACGGCGTCGCGCCGGTCGCGCCGGATCTTACGGCCCTGCACCTGCAGAACCCCGCCCAGCTGTAGGGCTGAACGCACCCGCTGGCGCTGGTCCGCCTCCCAGCGGAAGCGGTTGAGCGAGATGGTCAGCCGGCGCGCCTTGGCCTCGAAGACGATGTCCCCGACCTTGACCACGGCATCCTGCAAGGCGGCCGAGATCACCGCCAGGTCGTCCTGGTCCTGCGCCAGCAACTGCAGCGGGGCGGTCTGCGACACGTCTATTCGACCTCTTCCTCGCCATCGCCCTTCAGCCGGCGCACCTGGGCGCCGCAAGCGCCCAACTTCTCTTCCAGGCGCTCGAAGCCGCGATCCAGGTGATAGACCCGGTTGACCACCGTCTCACCCCGCGCCGCGAGCCCGGCGATCACGAGGCTGACAGAGGCGCGCAGATCCGTCGCCATCACTTGGGCGCCCTCGAGGTTGGCCACGCCGCGCACCCGCGCCTCCCCCCCATGCACCGAGATGTCCGCGCCCAGACGGCCCAGTTCCGGCGCATGCATGAACCGGTTCTCGAAGATCGTCTCGCGGAAGATGCTCTCGCCGTCCGCCAGGGTCATCAGCGCCATGAACTGCGCCTGCAGGTCGGTGGCGAAGCCAGGGTAGGGGTCGGTGGTGATCTCGACGGCTTTCAACCGCGCCCCATTCCGCTTCACCGTCATGCCGTCGTTGTGGAGTGTCACGTCGACGCCAGCCTCGACCATCTTGTCGAGCAGCGCCTGGACGAAGTCGCTCCGTGTCTTCGTGAGCCGCACCTCGCCGCCCGCCATCGCGGCGGCCATGGCATAGGTGCCGGTCTCGATCCGGTCGGGGATCACGGAATGCGTCGCGCCATGGAGCTTGGCCACGCCCTTGATATGGATGGTCCGCGTGCCCGCCCCTGTCACCTTGGCGCCCATGGCGTTCAGGCAGTCTGCGAGGTCGGCGAGTTCTGGCTCCGCCGCTGCATTCTCCAGCACCGTGTCGCCCTCCGCCAGCACGGCGGCCAGCATGGCGTGCTCGGTCGCGCCCACCGAGTTGAACGGGAAATCGATCACCGCCCCTTTCAGCCCGCGCGGAGCCTGGGCGTAGACGTAGCCCTCATGCAGGTCGATCTTCGCCCCAAGCGCCTCCAGCGCCTTCAGGTGCAGATCCACAGGACGCGCGCCGATGGTGCAGCCGCCCGGCAAGGACACCTTGGCCTGGCCGCTTCGCGCGAGCAGCGGCCCCAGCACGTTGAACGAAGCGCGCATCTGGCGGACCAGGTCGTAAGGCGCGAACCCGCTGACGATCTCCGGCGTGGTGAGCAGGGTCTCGGCGCCGTCCGGACCTTCGGACTCAACAACCTCGGCCCCCAACCGCGTGAGCAGCTTGCCGAGGAACCGTGTATCGGCCAGCCGCGGCATATTGGTCAGCCGCAGGGGCTCGGCGGTCAGCAGGCTGGCCGCCATCAGCTTGATGGCCGAGTTCTTGGCGCCGCTGATGGGGATCTCCCCCTCCAGCCGCGCGCCGCCGACAATGGCGATGCGGTCCAATCCGTATCCTTCGAAACCCTGGAGCCGCGTCGCTCGCGGCGTCCCAGCGGGGGTATCTAGCGCGCGCCCGCGGCGCGCGCCAAGCGGTCAATCCGTGGAGGAGTTGTGCGGCTTCGGCGCAGGCGGCGGGGCGGCCGCGGCCTTGCGTCGGCGCAGGTTCGCCCGCAGCGCCTGGGCCAGCTTCGCCTCCCGCGCCTTGGGATGAGATCTGCCGTCGTCGTCCCGCTCAACCATGGGCCCGAGGTGCGGCGCGGCGGGCCCCGCGTCAAGGCGTCCGCCGGTGTTTTAAGGCTTCACGACGCACCCGCGGCCCGCTATAGCGCCCGACTTCGCCGCGATAGCTCAGTGGTAGAGCGCATCCTTGGTAAGGCTGAGGTCCAGGGTTCGAATCCCTGTCGTGGCACCAGGTCCCCCTAAGTTGCCAGCGACTTAGGGGGACGCCATCCGCCAACGGCAGCCGAACGCAAGGGGCCCTAGGGTCTCAATGCCGCCGCCTGCCCGCGCCACCAGGCCTGCCATCCTCTCACCTGCTCGGCGTTGGCTGCGCAGGCCTCGTAGTTCCAGGTGATGACGCGGGCGGCCTCAGAGGCTGCAAGCTCAGAGGCGGCGTCATCAGTGCGGCCGGCGGGGTCATGGACATCAGCGACGGGCAGCCCGAGAGCCGCGGCGTCGTGCAGGCGGACAAAGCCCACAGGCAAAGGAAAGCGGGCGTCGGTCTCAGGACTGACATGCGCGGGAATCTCCCGTTGGAGCGGTCGGTAGATTTTGCGGATGCGCTCGGCCGCGAGCCGATGTTCGCTCGCGGCCCGTTGCGACGCCTCCAAAGCCCGAAGGTCGGCCGCGTGAGCACCCTTCTCGCGGGCGAGATCGGCTGTGAGCGCCACCGCGTCGCGGCGCGCCCAGCCGGCGTCGGAGCCCAGCTTGTAGGCGCCGCCGGCCACGGCGATCGCGGCGGCGCCCCCCAGGATCAGCGGCCACATGCGCCGGTCAGGCGCCGGACTTCACGCCGTGCCGGATAAACGCACCCATGATGGCCGCCTGGGCCACCTGCAGGGCGTCGGCCGCCGACAGGACCTGGGTGTAGTAGCCGCTCGCCGCGTAGAGCAGTGAGGCGATGGCCACGAGATAGGTCTTCTTGCCTTCGATGGATTTCAGCATGGGAGGTCCTTTCAGGTGCGCGTGAGGCCAAGTTCGTAGCCGCCGCCCTCACGCTTGGTCAGAATCCGGCGGCGCATACGGGGGTCGAAGCTGAGGTGGACCCAGCCGCCCTCTTCGATGAGTTGGTCGAAGCCGATCGGCGAGTTGGCCAGCGCCCGGCAAACGTCGCGCGGCGAGCCGAAGCCGTAACAGTTGAAGTCCACGGCCCGCCCGGTCAGATGCGCCGACGTGCGCGCGCCGCCGACCGCGCGGTTCAGCTCCGGGCAGCGATAGCCGCTGGAGACGGAGATGATCCTCCCGCCCAGCAACCGGCGGACGTCCTCCATCCGCGCAGCCGTGGTCCGCAGCGTCGCCACCACATCCGGCGGCGGGCGGTTGTCGATCTCGCGATGCTGCGTGCAGGCGAGTTCTTCCAGCGCGAAGTGCGCTGTCAGCTTGGTGGTCATCTCGATGTCCTTGGACGTGGATGTGTGCGGACGGCGTCGCTCAGGGGTTAGCGACGTCCAGTCTCTGGGCCAGCTGCGGGCGCGCAGCCTCGAGCCGCCCGATCCGCTCGATGTTGGCGCTCCAAAGCTGCGCAAGCGCCCAGGCCAAGAGCGCCGCCGCAACACCCCAGGAGCGGCCCTTCAGCCCCTCGACCGCGTGTAGCGTGGTGGCCGCCGTCGCCTTGATCTCGGTGAGCCGCTCCTCGCAACGCGCCTCATGGTCGCTCAACCGCTGTTCCAGCGCGGCGAGCCGTTCGGGTTGCGTGGTCATCCCAGCCCCACATTCGCGCTGACGCCGATTTCGGTACCCTTCGTCGTGCTGGTGTCCTGCTTCGTCCCCTGCTGGTTCTGGCCGACGAAGAGGTTGATCGGCAGGCCGCTTAGCGCCGCGACGATCTGCTGGGTTGAGGTGAAGGGCGCCTGGCGGCCAGCGTCGTCGATCCCCCGCAGCGTCGCGCCAAGCCCCGCCTGAGTTCCGATATTGGCCCGGACGTTGTCGTTGTACGCGCCGGACAGCTGCGCCAGCTGGCTGGCTGCCTGCAATTGTTGCTGCTGGCCCTGAAGACCGAACCCCACCTTCTGCGCTTGGTCCTGAAGTGCGATCTGGGCGTTGGCGACGCGCGCCTGCGTGGCGCGGTCCGCATCGCCCCCCGCGGCGGCGAGAGCAGTCTCGAAGGCTCGCGACCGAAGGCCGGACAGGACCGAGGCGCGACCTCGCGCCAGCTCCCCCTCGGTCATGCTTTGCGTCAGCGCCGCGCCCGAGCCGCCAAAGGCGCCTGATCCTGCGAGATCAAGCGCTTGTTGCGCACGGACCGTGCCAGCGTTGGCGTCGAAATCTGCGCTGGTCGAGCTCACGACGTCGTTCAGGTACCGATTTTCGTACTCATCCATGTAGTTGCGGGCCTTGCCACCCGAGGCGAAGGGCGTGGCGGCGGACATGTGAGGGTCGAGCCAGGACGTCTTGGCCGCGCCCCGCGTCAGGTCAGCCGCACCGTCGTAGCTGAAGTCGAAGTTGCCCAGCCCGGCCGCGCCAGCCGCCGCCTGCGACTGCAGCGCATGCTGCGGGGCGACCAGGCCCTGTGGATCGACGCCAAGCAGGCCGTTGACCCGCCCCGCCACGCCCTGGGTGAGTGACGACGCCCAGTCCGGCACGAGCGGGGTCGTCGTGGTGCTGAAGGTGCCTGATGAGTTCGTGGTCGACTTGGACTTCTTGGCGTCCACGCCAAACGAGAATGAGGGAGGCAATCCTGACATCTGATCTCCTTGAGTTGCGGCCTACTCGCGCCCGGCCGGCGCGGCGTCGAAGGTCGGACGGCCGATGCGGCAGCCCGTGGGCGCGCTGTCACCGGCGAACCGAATGCGGAAGAGCCGGCCGCTCGCCAGCAGGTCCGCTTTTGCATCCCCTGGAGCCACCGCCGTGACCACCGTCGGCTGTTCGGCGTCCTGCGGGTGGAAGCGGGCGTTGAGGGTGATGGACACGGGACCGGCCTGGTCCTTGAAGTCCGGCCAGAGCCCGCGGATCAGCAGCGTGCTTTCGGGATCGAGGTAGCTGTCCGCGCTCTCGATGAACCAGCCGAAGCTCGCGCCGTCCGCTGATCGCCCTTTCTCGTGCAGGAACACCGAACCGTCGTACGTCGCCCCGATCGGATAGGCCGAGGGCGCCGCGTCGACGAAAGCCGTCCGCGCCATGATCCCGCGATGCCACGCGCCGGCGTCCGGGCCGCTTACGGCCAGCGCCAGATATCGGCTGTTCTCATACCCGTCGCGGCGGTCCGGATAGTCGAACCGCACCTCGGAGAACTCCGAGTTCGACGAAGCGACCACCTTGTCGCCCTGGCTGGCGGCCAACTCCTCCGCAAAATCTCGTCGGATCGGGCACGCTACGGGTTCCGCCTGGCCGCCCAGCGCATAGCTGTAGAACTGTCGATCGGGGCTGACCCAGAACGCCGTCTGGCCGACCACCACCGCCGCGTTGGGCCCGATCAGGCCACAGTTGCGGCCCACTCGGTCGAAGCGCCAAGGCTGGTTCAGCGCCCCGACGAAAGTCCCGAGGAACAGCGCGTCTCCGGTCCAGACCAGCAGGCACGGCCCGCACATCCGCCCCGCGACGATGCGGCCGCCGCCGGTCAGGATGTACTCCCGCGCCGTCGAGCCGCTGGCGCTCGTGCTCCACTGCGTGTTGTTGCGGATCGACGAGTGGCGGATGCAGAGCGGGTTGAAGGTCCCGGAGACCTCCTCGTTGCAGCCTAGCGCGAAGACCTGGTAGCCCCCGTTCAGCGGCGCCACCAGCATGTGGGTGACGTTGGCCGGCGCGTTGGCGAGCGCCGCGGCCTTCTGCGCCGTGTCGTTCGTCCAGGCGAAGATTGTCTGGTTGCGGGGGCTCGCCAGCAGCTGCTGGCCCCACGCCCCGAAAGACCAGGTCAGCGGGAAGTAGTCCGAGACCGATGGCAGGCCGTAGCCGCCGACGCCGAAACCGCCCGTCCCGTAGCCCGCGGAGCCTGCGCCATCTACCGCGCCTACCGTGAAGCCGCTGGACGGGGTGAGATCGAACAGCTCGCCGCCGCGCCATAGCTGCAGGTTCGAGTGGGTGCCGAAGCCGATGTTCAACACGCCGGAATTGTCGGTCCAGGGGAACACGCCGCGGCACACCCCGGTCAGGGGATCGCTCATCAGCCGCTCCCAGCCGCCGATGGTCTCCGCCCGGCCGAGCCGGAAGCGCATGTTCGACCCGTCGGCCCACCGGCCGCCGCCGGCGAACGTCGTGTCGTCGCCGTTCAGCCCCGGCGGGAGCTCAAGGGGTATCTTCATGGGGTCTTCCTTGTCCGCGGCGTGCGGCTCGTCCGCGCGCGCTTGTGTCTGACGCCGACACGCTCCAATGATCCGCGTCCTTCAGAGGTCGCGCCCCGGAGTCCCGTGTCCGTCCGTTCTTCCGCCGTGATCCGCGCCGAGCCGGACGCTTATGATGTCGCCAGGGAAAAGCTCATGGGCCGGCAGGCGGCCGGGCACGGCTTCCTGCGCGCTGCGGTCCAGGCGCGCGGCGACCAGCCGGTGCACGGCCTCGCCACCACCACCGGCGGGGCCAAAGGGTTCGCCGGCATCGTGCACGGCATCGATCCGACCGCGACAGTGAATCCAATCCCCTATGATCAGCTGGCGCGCGTCGGCGACATCGGCGTGCTCTACCTCGCCGATCTCACGCTCGCGACGCACGCCCGCCTGAGGCTACGCACCGGCCCCGGCGCCTTCTCGCTGTGCGGGGTCACCCACACCACCGCCAGCGGCGCCGCCATGGACGAGATCGTCGACCTGCTGCGTGAACCGGTCATGCCCTGGGACGCCCTGGTCTGCACCACCTCGGCGGTCGTCGAGACCGTCCGGCGCGTGCATGAGGCGGAGGTTGACTATCTTCGCTGGCGCTTCGGCCCGGATGTCCGCGTCGAGGTTCCGCAGCTCCCGATCATCCCCCTGGGCGTGCACTGCGCCGACTTCGAGATCGCGCCCGAGGCGCGCTTGGCGGCCAGGGCAAACCTGGGCCTCAGTCCCGAAACCGTCACGGCACTCTTCGTGGGGCGGCTGGTCTATCACGCCAAGGCCCATCCCTTCGCGCTCTACCGCGGCCTTCAGGCGGCTGCGGAACGGACGGGCCAGCCCGTGGCGCTGCTGATGTGCGGCTGGGCCCCGAATGAGGCGATCAGCCAGGCCTTCGTCGGGGGCGCCGCGCAGTTCGCTCCGGATGTGAAGACGATCTTCGTCGAGGGGCGCGACCCCGCCCGGCGCGACGAGGCCTGGGCCGCGGCCGACATTTTCGTGTCCCTCTCCGACAACATTCAGGAGACCTTCGGCCTGACGCCGATCGAGGCCATGGCGGCCGGCCTTCCGGTGGTGGCCACGGACTGGAACGGCTACCGCGACACCGTCCGCGCCGGGATCGACGGCTATCGCGTCCGCACCTGGGCTCCGGGTCCCAGCATGGGTGCGGCGATCGCCCGGAGCTATGAGTTTGGCGGCCTCAACTACGACAACTACTGCTGGGCCTCAGCCGCTCCGACAGCCGTCGACCTGGAGGAGCTCGCCGACGTCCTGTGCGGGCTGATTGAGAATCCAGACCTGCGCCACCGCCTCGGCGACGCGGGCCGTCAGCATGCCCGCGACCGCTTCGACTGGCCGGTGGTGTACCGTCAGTACCAGGACCTCTGGGACGACCTGAACGCGCGCCGACGCGCCGCGCTCGCCGATCCCGCCGTCGCCGCCCGCCTCCAGGCCGCCCCGCAGGCCGGCGCGGCCCGCCTCGACCCCTACCATGCGTTCGGTCACTACCCGACGGAGCACATCGGACCCGGAACCCGCCTCAGCCTGGCGCCGGGCGCGACGCGCGAGCGTTTCACCGAAATCTCGACGCACGCCCTCTTCGGCAAGCTCCCGACGCCACTCGGCGTCCTGAGCGCCCTCTTCGCCGCGCTCGAGCCGGGTGAGATCACCCTGACAACCGCCGCCATCCGGCTCGGCTCGAACGTCGCCGTGGTCGCCAGGGCGACCGGCGTCCTGGCGAAGATGGGGCTGGTGAGATTGCGGTGAGGGGCGGTGTCTGACCCGCGTCCTACTTCGCGAGCCTAGCCGTAAAATGATACATCTTCCGAAAGGTCGTTGGGTTGCGGGCTTCAAAGTCCGCCCAATTCTGCAGGTCCAAGCCAGCGGGGTCGTCGGGGAAATCTGCTAAGTAGCGATCGAGCGCTCCGTAGCGCGGATCGAACCCCAGAAACTCCAGACCAGCCCGCCGCAGCATCGCTGCGATCTGGGGTATGTCATGCACATGCTCGACCACATGCATCAGGAGGTCGCGACAGGTGGAGGTCGAGTAAAAGTCGGGGAATTCCAGCGCCGCCCGCACCGAATCATTGGGTTGCGACGTCTGAATCGCGCGCCGAAAGGCCCC
>NZ_CADEGK010000028.1 GCF_902826855.1 uncultured Phenylobacterium sp.
CAACTCCGCATCCGCCCCGTCGTAGCGCAGCCGCAGCGTCCGCCGAACCTCGCCCGCCTCGGCGCCCTGCGCGGCCATGTCCCTCCGCGTCAGCGCCTCCAGCTCCGCAAGCACGACCTCGGCTCGCGCCACGCCCGCCGCGTTCAGCGGCGCCTCGACCCCAGCCTGCCTGCGCGCCGTCACCCGCGCCTGACCGATCCCCCAGGCCGAGAGCACGGACCCGTATCGCGGACACAGCACCGCCTCGACCCCCAACGCCTCGGCCGTCTGGCAGGCGACCTGGCCGGCCGCGCCGCCGAAGGCCACCAGGGCGTGCTCGCGCGGGTCGAAGCCGCGTTCGGTGGAAATGCGCCGTACAGCCTGAGCCATCTGCTCGACGGCGACGGCCACGAAGCCCTCGGCGGCGACCTCAAGCGTCGTCCCCATCTCCGCCGCCAGCGCCGCCAGCCGCGAACGGCTGGCGGCTGGATCCAGGGCCGCGTCGCCCGTCGGGCCGAACACCGCCGGGAAGAACCGGGGGTCCAGCCGCCCCAGAGCCAGGTTCGCGTCGGTCACCGCCGCCGGCCCGCCGCGGCCGTAGCAGGCCGGGCCCGGATCCGCACCGGCGCTGGCCGGCCCGGCGCGCGCCCGCATGCCGTCAAAGCTGAGGATCGAGCCACCGCCAGCCGCCACCGTCTCCACGTCCAGCATCGGGCTGCGCAGTTTCACGCCGGCCACCCTGGCCGTATCGCGCCGCTCCAGGGTTCCGGCGTAGCGGCAGACATCGGTGGAGGTGCCGCCCATGTCGAAGCCGAGCACCGCTTCGGCGCCGGCCTGCGCCGACGTCCGCGCCACGCCGACGACGCCGCCGGCCGGTCCGGAGACCACCGCGTCGCGGCCGCGGAATGCTTCCGCCCGAACCAGTCCGCCGGCCGACGTCATGAAGTAGAGCGGCGAGCCTCCCACCGCAGCGGCGACCCGGGCGACGTAGGCCTGAAGCACCGGCGTCAGATAGGCGTCGGCCACGGTCGTCTCGGCGCGCGGGATGAAGCGGGGCAGAGGCGAGACCTCCGACGACAGCGCCACGAACCGGAAGCCGGCCGCCCGGGCGATCTCTCCCACCGCCAGCTCGTGGGCGGGGTTCAGGTCGGCGTGCAGGAAGGCGATGGCGCAGGAGGTGAAGCCGTCGGCCACCGCGGCCGCCAACCGCGGGCCCAGCTCTCCGATATCCACCCCGCGCACCACCGATCCATCCGCCGCCAGCCGCTCGTCGGCCTCCATGACGCCGGCGTAGAGCGGCGGCGGCCGCACGATATTCAGCGCGAACAGGTCGGGCCGCGTCTGGTCGCCGATCAGCAGGCTGTCGGGGAACCCCGCAGTGGTCACGAACAGCGTCTTGGCCCCCCGCCGCTCCAGAAGTGCGTTGGTGGCGACGGTCGTCCCCATCTTGATCGCCTCGATCCGGGCCGCCGGGAAGGGCTCGCCACGCCCTGCACCGAGGATCCTGCGTATCCCTTCGACGGCGGCGTCGGGATAGGCCGGCGAGTCCGACAGCAGCTTCAGCGACACCTCGGCGCCGCTGGCGGCGCGGCCGATCACGTCGGTGAACGTGCCGCCCCGGTCGATCCAGAAGCTGAAATGTTCAGCAGGACGGGGCCTGTCCAAAACTTAACCTCGGGGTGCAATTGTCACCGGCTCTCGCCGCATCTAAGGCTTGCCCATAGCGAAATGAGCTTCTGGCGCAAAATAGCCGGCCTTGCCGCGCGCAAGGTCGATGAGGCGGAATGCGACGTCTGCCCGCCTGGCCTCCCCGGCGAGGATCCGGCGTTCTCGACGGCCGTCACCGCCCTGGGCGCTAAGCTGGCGAAGGCCGACGGCGAAGCCCACGCAGTCGAGTACGACGTATTCCACACGGTGTTCCAGGCCGATGCGGAGAGTGAGGGCGCCATCCGCCGGCTCTACCAGCTGGCGCGCCAGACCACCCGCGGCTTCGAAGGCTACGCCAGGCGGCTGCGCAAGCGCTACGGCGCCTGTCCGCAGCTCCTGGAGGACGTGCTGGACGGCCTCTTCCACATCGCCGCCTCCGACGGGGTGGTGACCGGCGACGAGCTGGACTACCTGGCCCGGGTCTGCGAGCTGTTCGGCCTCTCGCCGCTGACCTTCCGCCGCCTGAAGGCCACCCACCTGGGCGCCGCCAACGACGACCCCTATGTGATCCTGGGCGTGGCGCCCGACGCCGACGACGCGGCGGTCCGCGCCGCCTGGCGCGCCCAGCTCTCCGAGGCCCACCCCGACCGCGCCCGCGCCCGCGGCCTGCCGGCCGAGTTCATCGAGGTGGCCGAGGCCAAGGCCGCCGCCATCAATGCGGCCTACGGGGAAATCCAGCGCGAGCGCCGCGCCATGGCGCTGGAAGGCGTGGCGTGAGGGTCGCAAATCCGCCACGCCCTGCATGTTTTGTTGACGGCGGGAACATGTGTGCCGACATTCATCTTTTCCGGGCGCTTGGTTGAGGAGGCTCCATTGGTGAAGGACTTCGCCGCGAACCGGGGTTCGGCCCTGCGCAGCCTGGCGGCCGTGGCCGCGGGCCTCGCAACGATTGCCGCGGTGATCGTGGGAGCCATCCTTGCCGTGTTCGCCGCGGCGACCGTGGCGGTGATCGCGGTGATGACCTCCGCCGTCCTGGCCTTCGCCGCCATGGCGATGCGCGCCCGCCGGACCGTCCGGGCGCGCCGCCACCGCACCGAGGCCGACATCATCGAGGCCCGCCATCTGGGCGGCCACCACTGGGTGGCCTACGGCTGGAACGACCGCAGCTAGGTTTCCGCCGCCGCGATGCGGCGTTCGCAATAGTCTCCCAATCCTGTCAGAGCGCGTGCGCAATCGCCGGCGAACGATGAGCCGTGCATGAGCGCCAGGGTGCGAGGGGCCAGCCGCGCCAGCCGCCGCAGGGTCTCGCCGGACGAGGGGGCCAGCGACATGGCGCCGAACATCTCGTCTGCGGCCACCGCGGGGCCCAGCACGTCGGCCTCGGTAATCGGCGCGGGGTCGCCTGTGTGGGTCAGCAGGTCGCCGCAGAACAGGGTTGCGGCCGTCTCCTCGTAGAAGGCGCCCGCCTCCCAGCCGTGCGGAACGTGCGGTGTGTCGAGCCAGCGCATCCGCTTGCCGCCCAGGTCCAGAACCTCACCATCGGCCAGAGCCCGGGGGGGCCGGTCCGCCAGGTCGTTCAGCGAAACGTCGCAGGCCAGCCGGCCATGCACAATCACGGCATTCGGGGCGGCGGCCAGCCAGGCGTTCATCGCCCCGCACTCGTCGGCCTCCACATGGCCGAAGCCGATCCAGCGCAGGCGTTCCATCGGCACGATGCGGCCGACCGCGGCCGCGACTGCCGGGAAGAGGCTGCGCTGCCCCGTGTGGAACAGCATCGGCTCCTCGGCGTCGATCAGGAACTGATTGAAGGTGAACCCATCCGGGCTGACATCCGGCACGAAGGTCGAGAGCCGATAGACGCCGTCTGCAATCTCGGGGACGCGAGTCTCCATCTGAGTGGTCTCCCCGGGCTGGAGGGTGTCGAGCCGTGCGTGGCCCCCGGAGGATTACATGGACCCGCCGTTTCGCGACGTCAGCCTTGCCGCCCGGCGACCGCGCCTCTACCGTTCGTTCAAACAAGCGTTGGGAGAGACCAAAATGACGATTGCTCTGGTGGTGACGCTCAAGATCCAGGACGGCAAGGGCGGCGACTTCGAAAGCTTTTTCGGCGACCTCGCCAAGCAGGTCCGCGCCAACGAGCCGGGCGTGAAGGCCTACCAGCTGGCCAAGAGCCGCACGGACGCCAACACCTACAAGGTGCTCGAAATCTACACCGACCAGGCCGCGTTGGATCACCACGGCGGCACCGACTACTTCAAGGCGGCCGGCCCGAAGTTCGGCTCGTTCCTGGCGGGCGCGCCCACCATGGAGTTCCTGGACGGCGTCGGCTGACCGGAGACTGCGGCCATGGACCTGGACTTCGCGCCTGAAGATCTGGCCTTCCGCGAGGAGGTCCGCGCCTTCATCGCCGAAGCGTTCGACGACGACATGCGGGCCAAGCTCGCCCAGTCGAAGAATAACCAGCTCGACAAGGAAGCCCAGGTCCGCTGGCTGAAACGACTGTCGGCCAAGGGCTGGGCCGCGCCGGACTGGCCGGTCGAGTACGGCGGCACGGGCTGGAGCCTGGGACAGAAGTACATCTTCGACATGGAGATGGCGCTGGCCGGAGCTCCCGCGACGGCCAACATGGGCGTGCGGATGTGCGCTCCGGTGGTCATGGCCTTCGGCACCGACGCCCAGAAGGCCCAGCACCTGCCGCGGATCCTCGCCCATGATGTGTGGTGGTGCCAGGGCTACTCCGAGCCGGGCAGCGGCTCCGACCTCGCCTCCCTGGCTCTGAAGGCCGAGCTGGATGGCGACCACTACGTCCTGAACGGGTCGAAGACGTGGACGACCCTGGCCCAATGGGCGGACTGGATGTTCTGCCTCGTGCGCACCTCCAACGAGGAGATCCGCCAGAAGGGCATCTCCTTCCTGCTGATCGACATGAGGACCCCGGGCATCTCGATCCGCCCGATCCCGACCCTGGACGGCCCGCCGGAGGGCCAGCAGGAGATCAACGAGACCTTCTTCGACAACGTTCGCGTACCGGTCGCCAACCGCATCGGCAAGGAAGGCGAGGGCTGGACCTACGCCAAGTACCTGTTGCAGTTCGAGCGCGGCGGCGCCTACGCGCCCGGCCTTGCGGCCCAGATGCAGAAGGTGCGGAAGATCGCCAACCTGGAGCGCTCCGACGCCGGCCGCTCGATGATGAGCGACCCGGACTTCCGCAAGAAGCTCGCCCAGGTCGAGATCAAGGTCGAGGCGCTGAACGCGACCGAACTGCGGATCTTCGCCGGCCGCGCCAACGGCGACGCGATGGGCGCCGTGTCCTCCATGCTGAAGCTGGAGGGCTCGCAGATGCAGCAGGCGATCACGGAGCTCGCGCTGGAGGCGGCCGGCGTCTACGCCCAGCCGTTCGTGGGCGACACGTGGGACATGCTGCGGCCCGGCGGCAACACCTTCCGCGCAGGCCCGGACTACGCCGCGACGATCGCGCCGAACTACTTCAACTATCGCAAGACCTCGATCTACGCGGGCTCGAACGAGATCCAGCACAACATCATGGCCAAGATGGTGCTTGGTTTGTAGCAGGCCGTTTCAGCCCCCTTCGTATGGTTTCAAGATATTGAAAACGTTAAAGATCACGTTTTCAGGAGCGATCGCGGGTCTTCGTTGATTTGCCGAGTTTCGGGACCTATTTGGGGCCTGGCGCCGACTGTTGTGTGGCCGGAACCCAAGTTCAATCATGCCCGCCAGAAAGCTGAAGTAGGCGGCTACATCGAACGCGTGCTTGCGCGGATGCGGGACCAGCACCAAGCCGACCCGCTGACAGAAGGATTTCGGCAGGTACATCTGGTCCTGTCGGCGTCGTAGGACCATGGGACGCGGGTGTTCCATCAGTCGATGATGCCCGCCCAAGTTGAACGGTCCGCTGAGGGTCGAACGCGGTCCCGAGCTCCGCGCCGGGAGGCGGACAACCAGCACTGGCCAGCGAGCGTCCGGTCTTCGGCGCGAAGCCAAGGACCGCTTGTGGCGCCAAACAGCCCCTCAGTTCGCCTGCCATCTAAGGCTCGCTCTCACGGCGCGCTTAGCTTTGGATGCTACGGAAGAACGAAGATGTCATATTCGTCCAAAACCTAAACGGCGGAGCGGCATGCTGACGACGTTTCTGACGCAGATTGGAATCACCAGCGCGGCGACTCTGGCTGTCGGCTGGGCGGCGATCCAGTTCCTCGGAAAATCTTGGATCGATGACCGGTTCAAGCGTCAGTTCGAGGACCTTCAGCTTGCGCACAAGCAAGAAATGGCGAGGCTCCAGCTCGGCCTCGATGTGCTGAAGGGCCAGATGTCCAAGCTCCACGACCAGGAGTTCGTGGTGCTGCCGGAGATCTGGCGCAAGATGGCCGCCGCGCTCGGCACGATCAACAACGCCACCGATTTCGATCGCACCTATTCCAGCACGCTCGGCATGAATGAGGGCGAGTTGAACGAATACCTGGAAACCGCGCCCCTGCTCACCTGGGAAAAGGGCACGATCAAGCAGTATCCCGCAGACCGGGAGCAGGAGCGCGACGCTACCTTGCGCAACATGCTGGACTGGGCAGGCTACCGGCAGTCACGCCAGCTCACGGACGAGTTCCGCAGCTTCTTGCAGTCCCAGCGCATATTCATGTCTCAAGACTTGGCGGCCGAGCTGGACCGATGCGGCGCATTGATGGACAGCGCGGTCGCCGAATTGCGACGGTTCCTCGAGGCGCGGCAGGCGCACGCGCCGATCGAACTCGTGATCTGTCCGAAGCTGAAGGCGGAGTCGGTCCGCATGGCGGACGCCGTAAGGACGGAGATTCACAAGAAGCTGTTCGCAGGTCCGGTCGCCTGAGTGGTCTCAACCCGCCGCAGCCGCCATGCACCTCTCGTAGAGCTGCGGATGGTCCCGACGAACGCGATCGGCCAGGCGCGCGGCGATCTGAGGGTTGGCCTTGGCGTCACCGATGAGATGCGTGTAGCCGACCCGCTCAGACTCGCGGGCATCGAACGCGTCGTTCGATGACGGAAACAGGAAGCCGACGCGCGCGGCCTCGCCTGCAGGCGCGTGTCGGGCATGGCAGTCGAGATAGGCGGCCAGGAAGTACTGCTCGACGAGGATGTTGTCCCGCACCCCGAGCGTCGGGAAGATCGGACGGTTGGCCGGGTGGCGCACCACCTCCATGGCGAGTTCGGCGTAATGCGTGAGCATGGCCGTGTCCTGACCTCCGAGGATGCCGCAGCAGATCGCACGGTTGGTCCTGCGCGCCGCGTAGTCCGTCCACTGCGGCGGCGCCCATCCCTGGCCTTCGACGATCCCACGCATGAAGGCGTCGACCCGGTAGAGGGATTGGTCGTCGAGATCGAAGCGCTCCGGGTTCTGGGCGAACACGGCCGCCTGCGTCACGTCTGGCGGCAGCGGCTTCCAGAGGATGACGTCGCTGTCCAAATGGACGAACGGCTCGGTCTGGGCGGCATAGGCGCTCAGCTTGCCGAGCACCCACCACTCGACGTCGTCCTCGGAATCGAGCGCGTCGAGCGCCAGGTCCACCCGCCGAAACGGCAGCTTCAGCTGATCGACCAGGAGCTCCGCGCCGGCGCTGTCGGTGTACAGGCAAGTCATTGGGTAATGCCGCGACGCCTCGGCGACCGACAGCGCCCAGGACAGCAGGTGCGTCACCTCCGAATTCCACGCGCGGTGATAGTAGGCGCGATAGGGCTTGGACCAGAACGACCAGACCGCCTTCATAGCAGGTGGCTGCCAATGCCGCGCGCCGCCGGCCCGGCGTAGGAAGCCCACGCCGAGGCGAGGACGGTGAAGACGTCTCTGAACTCAAACAATTGGCCGTCGAGGGAAACGAGAAGGCTCCTTGGACCCACGGGCGCGTCGCCGGCGACCTCGATGGCCACATCGGCTTCCTCTGCGCGACGGCTGATGGCTTCGACAGTCACCCCCCATCCCGAGAAGCGCAGCTCTCCGCGGCTGAGCAGACTCGAGCCGCTCAAGGTCGCCATGACGAGCGACTGGCGAACGCCCCGATCCCGCGAGCAAAGGATTTGGGTGGTCTTTGAACTCATGACGCAGGGTCCATGCCGTCCTCGTGGGTTCGACGCAGCAGACCTCGGTCCGAGTACCAAATCCAGTTCGAGTGTCACGATGCCGGTCCCCGCGGCGACCTCGAGCACCTCGCCCTCGAAGCCGCCGAGCCGCGCTGCGGTTTCGCGCGCGAAGGGCTCGAATATGAAGGGTTCTAGGATGACGTCGTACAGCTCGGCGATGGATCTCGCGAAGCCGTGGTCTGCCCCACTCATGCCGGGGCCCTCCCGAGTGCCCTGCCAGCGCACGGTATGCCGAGCCTCGACCCTCGCCAACGGGGGAGGTGGAAGGTCCGCTCTGCGGCCCGACCCGAAGGTCGCCTTCTGGCGCGTCGGCGACATCCCGACGATCGCACGAGCGTTCGCGCAAGGTCTCAGCACACGTCCGGCGCCGCGACGAGGGGCGAGGTTCGGAGGATCCGGTACTGGCCAAGCGAGGCGGACAACGGCCGAACCTGGAGGTCCGGGTCAGGGCCGAGCGCAATGAAGCGGTCGTACCTTGGCGTCATCTCAACCGCCAGGACGCTGAGCGCGGTGGTCGGGCCCAACTGGAACCGGTTGAGCAAGTCGCGGATCTCGTCGTCGTCCCAGCTACACACCCCCGTCAGCGGACCGTCGAGGTTGACGCCGAGACCGTTGAAGGCCTTGGGGGACAAGAAGGCCCGCGTCTCGAGGAAGGCCTTGGGGTCGACTTGCTGCACCTTGGGCAGTTCGGCGCGAGCCTCGGCCAGCAGGATGTTGCGCACCTCCCGGCCGTCGGCCTGCGTCGCCTGGGCGTAGAGCATCGACCAGATCTCGGTCTTCGGCGGCCGGCTGGTGACGTTGCGGCCTTCGAAGACCGCCGTCGCGAACTGGACGGTCGCCGAGAGGCGCGCGGGCGTGCGGTCGAGCACCAGCTTCAGCGGCGGCGCGGGATGCTGCACGCCGGCGAGGCGAGTGGGCCGCCCCCAGCGCCCCTGCGCCGTGGACCAGATCCGGTCGCTGTGGCCGATCCGGAATTCGTAGGTGAAGAAACCCAGCAGCTCCGGCGATTCTGCATGGAGCGCCGCCGGCAACGGCATCAGGTAGCGGGTCGGCGTCACCTTGACGAGCGGCGTCGCCGGGTCGGGCGTCTCCGGGGTCATTGGCGGCATGGCGTCCAGGCCGGCGTCGTCCTTGGTGGCGTCCGTGGTGATCACCCGGATCGGTTCGGGTTCGATCGCCAAAGGCGGCTCGTCCTGGCGTACGAGGAGTTGGTCCGGGTTGGGGAACGACAGCAGCGGATCGGGCGCGTAGGCGAGCACCCGGGCAAAGAGGTCGTCGTTCGGGTCGGCGATCGGCTCATCGAACTCGAGCCATAGGAAGCGTTCCCGCGGCGCCGTCTCGGAGTATGCGTGGTCGCGCCGATAGGGCGACAGCGCATAGCCCGCGCCGATCACCTTGGGGACCTGGACCGGATTGATGGTCACCGGCAGGGTCAGGCTCCGCGTCTGCTGCTCCCGGCCGCCGGCGTCCGGATCGACGCCGCCGATGAAGAGCGGCGTGAGCGCGTAGGACACCTCAAGCGTATTCGGGAAGGGACGCGCCAACGTCGCCGGGTCGGTGGCGTCCTTCTTCGGCTCGACCGCGTCGACGAACACGATGCGGGTGCGGCTGCGATCCGGATTCGTCGTGGCGACTCGGCTGGCGGTCCGTTGCCAGCGGACGTAGCCCACGACGGCGTCCTGCGCGGTGGCGGGCTCGTCGGTGAATTGTCGGGTGCGCCGCACTTCGACGCCATGGTGACCAAGGCCGTCCCAGGTCCAGTCCCGCTGCACGTCGAAGGACGCCACGCAGAGCCAATGGCGGGTGAGATCGTCCTGCGTCGCAAAGGTCAGGGAACTGTTGTCCGGGGCCAGGGTGTGGCGGATGCGGTGGCTGCAGCCGAACTGCACCCGCTCGCCGGGCTTGCCGACCAGCGTCAGGCCCTTGAAGTCGCAACGCAGCCGCGAGGCCAGGCGCGCCATCAGCGAGCTTTGCGGGGCGGTTGCACCCGCGACCGTGGTCGAAACCAGCGTGTCCGGGTTGTTGACCTGCACGGGATCGGGCTGGAGGTAGAGGCCCTGCAGGTCCTGGGACGCCAGGCCGTTGGCGAAAAACGACACCTCGTCGGCGCTGTTCTCGCGGACGAAGAACTGGGCGGCCTCTCCGACCCGGACGTCCCGGTCGCCGAAGCGGGTCCTGGCGAAGCCGAAGTAGGCCGGCTTGCCGGGTTTGTCCGAACAGACCGGATAGACGGTGATGCGGATGTCGCGCGACCGGGGCAGGACGAGGGTGTCGCCGTTGTCGATATCCGCCTTCGACAGGGCGAGGTCCCCCAGATCGATCTCGTTGCCGAAGTCGATCACGTTGGCGTCGCGGTATTCGAGGTCGAGGGCGAGCAGAGCGTCGGGGTCCGCATCGAACCGGCGCAGGGTCGTATAGAGCGGAATGAACGGCTCGCGCTGGGTGATCGACGCGAGGTTGTCCAGGTGCAGGGTCCTGACCTCGACGATGACCAGCAGGCTGTCGGCGTCGGGGTCGGGGGCGCTGACGGCGCGATACTCGTTGATGTTCTGTCCGACGAGCTTGTCCGCGTGCAGGGCGTCGCGGTCGTCGAGCAGCTGCTGGAACGCCACCTCAGTGTCGAGTTCCGTGAACAGCAAGGCCGGATATTCGAGGCGTGGCCGCCGCACCGCGAAGCGACGGCCGGCGAAGAGCTTGACGGAGCCTGGGGCCTCGACCGGCTGCGGATCCAGCGGCGTGACGGACAGCGCTTTGGGTGCGACATAGCGCCGGAACACCAGGGACGCCTGGGTCGACGGGGCGTCGTTGAGCTCGTCGTCGTCGACCCTTGGCCCGCCGCCTGTGAGGTCGGCCAGGCGCACGCGGAAGTCGTAGGCCTCGCCGTACTTCAGCTCGCAGTCCGCCGGCGGCCGCGGCGCGTAGAGGTCTCCGGCCTGGCCGGGGTTTTTTGGGATCCGGCTGTCGCCGTAGGTCCCAGGGTCCGCCAGGGCGCCGGACGCGTCCAGGGCCGCGGCCCGGCCGTCCGGCAGCACCAGCGACGCGCCGTACCACTGGGTGAAGTAGCTGGGCAGCCAGTAGGCAGTCCCGAGGTCGGCGTTGACCTTGGCAGGGAAGACCTGGACCCCGGTCTCCAGCTCGGCGCCGGCCGGCGCAACGGTTTCCCCGCCCAGGGTCAGGGCCGCCTGGGCCTGGATGGCGGTCAGGGAATTCCAGGCCGCTTGCCCGGAGCGGCGCGCGTCCAGCCGGTACGAAAACACCCCGAGCGGCGCGTCGGTGCGTTTGCCGGGGGTCGCAGGATCGGGCAGGAACTGGCGGTTCTGCCAGATCAGGATCTGCTCGTCGTCCCAGCCGAGCCGCACCCCGATGTCCTTCTGCACGTGGATGCCGTCGGGCGCCTCGCTGAGCACATTGGCGCTCACCGGCTGCGTGGCGTGGACCACCTTGGCGAAGCCGTCGTCGTAGTCGGAAGCTTCGATCCGCAGCGTGTCGAAGTCGCTGGGCTCCCCGCCCGCCGCATCGACGACGGGGAACTGCAGCGCCGCGAACAGCTGGCGCGGCCCTTCGATCGGCGGGACCCTGGCGGCGTAGCGCCGAAGTTCGCCAGGCCCCAGGATGTCGAAGTCGGCCGCGTCGGAAACCAGGTTGCAGTACAACCAGCCCCCGTCGGCGAAATAGTCGTCGCGGGGCAGGGCCAGGCTGACCCGGTGCAGCAGGCCTATGCGCTGGGCCAGCAGCGGCTGGCGCAGGCAGAAAGCCATGACGCGGCCCCAGGTCACCTCGTTGCGGGCCCTGGGGAAGGCGGGGTTCGCGGTCGACGACTTGGCGATGGCGCAATGGTAGCTGTCGTCGATCTTAGCGAACTCGGTGCGCGGATTGGTGAAGTTGAAGGCCGCCCGATAGGAGTGCGGCAGGTACTTCTGGATGCCATCGGGCGTGGGCGGCGGCGCGCCCTCGGTGTTGCGTACGTCGCCGTCTGCGGTGAGCTGGAACTGTGTCCTCAGCCCCTCGTACAGCGCGGGCAGGCCGGGCGGCATCGCGACGCCGGCGTCGAAGGGTTCCACCACGGTACCGGCCGGCAGCAGGGCGGGGTTCGAATAGGGATAGGATTTGAGGCCGGCGATGGCCTGCACTTCGAGCCCGAGGGACGCGTTGATGAAGCGCGGCAACCGGACGGTCACGGCCGGGTCGGCCACGCTGGGGAAGGAATCCTGGACGTTCAGCAGGCGCTGCGTCGGCAGCAGCAGGACATTCAGGTCCAGGGCCCGTCCGTCGATCCGCTGCGGAAACACCAGGATCCTGAGTTTCTCAACGGCCAGCATGTTGCGCTCCCTGTCCGTCGGTCATGCGATCTGCCGCTCTTCCTGCCAGTGTTCGGTCACATCGATGTCGATGACCCAGAGCAGGCAGATGTCGATCGAGAAGGTGACCTGGGCGATGAGCGTGGTGCCATCCGCGTCGTGGTGCACCGATCCGCCCGCCTCGATCTGGATGGCGATCCCAACCAGCCCCCCGCAGATTTCCGCCGAGCCCCGGATCAGCAGGAGGCCGGCGACATCCAGCGCGCTGTCGGAGATCGAGACCTCGACCTCGACCATGTAGAGCACCGACACATTGGCCACGACCGGCAGGCCGACCACCACCTCGGCGCCGAAACCGAACTTCATGTGCAGGCTGATGCCGGCCTTGCTGTCGGCCGCGATGCCGAGTGTCACGCGTCCGACGCCGTAGATGCTGGCCGCGCCCAGGGTGAAGCACTGCACCTGCAGGCCGCCGTAGAACTCGACGTAGGCGCCGCAGGCGGGGACCAACTGCTTCAGGTCCGTCGGGATCGAGAGGACCTCATTGAAGTAGAACCCGACCCGCAGGCCGGCCTCGAGCTTCAGCGGCGGGTTGGGATTGAGGCTCAGCTGTTCCGGCGACGGGAACTTGATGACCGGGATTTCTTTGGCGCAGTTGAATTTGTATTCCCAGTTGTCCGCCGAGTTGCTCATCGCGACGTTCATGCCGCTGTCGAACTCCTCGCCGGACAGCGTGGCGAGCACCTGCAGGATGTCGATGACCGGCTGCAGGACCGGTCCGAACTGCAGCTTGGGTTTGTCGTAGTTCGGGCTGATCCCGCTGTGGGCCGCGAAGTTGCCGTCGACCCACATGAGCTCGGTGAACGGGCCGAGGTCGACCACGACGCGCATCTTGTCGAGTGTCGCCTTCCACCGCTTGTCGAGGCCGGCGGCGGAATCGATCCCGAGCGTCAGGTTGGTAGGGGACTTGGCGGTGTCGGCGTACTGGACATAGATCTTCAGCACGCCCGGCTCGTCGATGAAGGCATACTCGTAGGTGCTGGGCAGCAGTGCGCCGAGGTCGATCGGCCGCTCGGCCATCCGCATCAGCCCTTCGCCCAGGATATCCACCTCACGCTCGGCGGCGGTCAGGCCCAGCGCATTGGCGACATTGGGGAACACGCCCTTTGCGTTCAGCAGCTTGTAGGCGTCGGCGAAATAGGTCTGGGCGCTCTTGAGCTTGGCGACCCCGGGGCTGAACTGCGGGACGTCGAACAGCAGTTTCTGCGTCCCGGTCGATTGCACCACGCCGTAGTGAAGGTTCGAGGTCGGCACCTCGACGTCGGCCGGATGCGCCAGCAGGTAGTTGGGGGCGCCGTTTGGCTTGATCAGCGGCGTGCTGGCCGCCGGCGAGAGGGGTTTGACGTCGCCGGTGTCGGTGCGCTGGGTGACCATCGACCAGGCGCCGTCGGGGGGCAGGATCGGTGACCCGTGCGCGGCGGTGACGAACACCGTGCGGCCGGCGGCGCTGACGGCGGGGTTCACGTCGACGCGCTGGACCCGCATCGTCTGCTTCGACTTGGCGATGTTGATCACGCAGTCGACGGGGCCGCCCAGCGAGCCGTTCTGGAAGCGGAGCAAGTCGGCGAAGATCCGCTCGGGCAGGGCGATCGCCGACGGCGCGAGCTGGACATAGCCCAGGAGGTCGTGCGCCTGGACCACAGTCTCGCCGTCCCGGCCCTCGGAGCCGCCGCCGACGATGTTGTCCAGATGGACGTCGCAGTCGATGAGCACCGCCTGCAGGTGGACGTCCAGCGTATGGTCGAGGTTGGCCGCGCCCGCGAAGAGCTGCTGCCACTCGGGCAGGGTCAGCGCCTTCAGCTCCGGCGGCAGGTTGGGATCGTTCAGCTTGAACGAGGAACTGAAGTTTCCAGCCGCCGGGAAGTCGCGGATGTTGCGGATGTTCGAGACCCGCTTCACCGGCTGCTTGTGGAACTCGTACGGGTTGGGGACGAGCCTTGTCCCCAGGAGCTGCAGGTTGAGGGTGTAGCTGAAGTCGTATTCGCCATCGCTCTCGGCCTTCCATCCCGAGTCCGAGCGGAAGACGTAGCCGTTGTTGGACCGCATCAGCGTGACGGTGCGGACGAAATGGGCGCCCGTCGGGTAGTGGATCGAGCGGACCTGGACCACCTCCTGGGCGGTGCGGCCGACGACCACGTCGAACAGCACCTGGCTGACGTCGGCGGTGTTTGCGAAGGCGTTGCGCCAATCGCTGAAGATTGATGCGCCGTACCCTGACAGCTCGATGGCCTCGAGCGGCACCTGGGGCAGATCGCCGCCCGGCCGGAATTTCCGGTTGAAGATCTCCTCGACGGTCACGCCGAGCGTGCTCCCTGTCAGTTTGATCCCGAACAGGCCCCAGCGGATGTTGTCGAGCTGAAACGACCAACCCACGAACGACGGGCTGACCTTGCTGGGCTGCGTGGACTCCGGCGCCTGCGCCTTGATCTGCAGCCCGCCGCGCAGCTGCCCAAAGTGCGGCATGTTGTAGTCCACCCGGGCGTTCTTCGCGGCCGGCCCGGCAAGCGACCGATTGAACCCGGCCTGGGCGAGGATTCCGAATGGGAGGGTGAAGACCGCCAGCATCTGCTGCGGCTGCTGCGGGTCGTTGAACTCCCCCACGAAGTGCCGCATGACCGGCAACGGCGCGATCGGGATGGCGTGCGGACTCTGCGAGAAAATCCGGGTCGGGATCCCGTCGTTTTCGTAGACGATCAGTCCCGGCACGGTGGTGACGGTGTCCGCCGGATCGGGCGGGCCCTTCAGCGGGACATTGAGGACCGGCTCCCAGGAGACCTGCGGCAGCGTCGCCGCGCGCAAGTTGGGGGCGGGCGCGACCACATCCATGTTCATGATCTGCAGCGGCAGGTCGGAACCGTCGCCGCCGGACTGCAGCGCCGGGCTCGTCGCGGCGGCGCGCACCAGGCGGTCGCCGCGATCATCCTGGGTCACGCGGAACGGCGTCCCGAGCGTCACGCCCATGAGGTCGGCGTGCGTCGACACGTCGAGGAGCATCAGCGGGTCGCCGGCAAAGCCGATCCGGCGGCTGAACGTCGTGTCGCGGCCGTTGGCTGTGGGGCCAGGGTCCGCGGCGCTTGATGTGGCCCGCTGGCTGGCGTCGAGGACCTCCGCCACCAGCCTGGCCTTGTCCTCCACGTGCCCGAGCAAGCGATCCGCCGCCAGGTTGCCAATGGCCTTCGTGGCGGCGTCCGATCGCAGGTCGGCCGCCGAGATCCGCCGTTGCAAGGTTTCTCGCGCGCCGTCATCAGCGATACGGATCGCGTTCGCGGCCCCCAGCCGCGTCGAGGCTGCGTCGCGGCTCGCCTGGGCGAGGTCGCGGTTGAACCCCGCGACGCCCGCCCGGAACGTCCTCTGCGCCGCCAACGGTTGCGCCAGCGCCGGCATCGGCGGCGAGAATTTGTAGAAGACGAGGCCGCGCGGATCGTCGGGGTCCGGCGCGTCGGCCGGCAGCGGGGACCGGTCGGGCCAGCGGACGAAGCCGGTCAGCGCCTGTTGCGGACGTCCGAGCGCCGAGGCCGCCCGGTCCCGCAGCAAGTGCGTGTAGCTGGCGACATAGGGATCCGGCAGCGTCGGAAGGTAGGACAGGATGTCATGGCTCATCGCCAGCAGGCCGGCGGTCACGCGGCCGTCGACCAGTTCACCGAACAGCCCGAGCCCTCTGGGTCGGTTCACCGTGAAGAGCGCGTTGCGCAGCACCACCGAGTGGCGCCGGAATGTCTCCGCCGTCGCCGGCTTGCCGTCGAGCAGCAGGTCGGTGTCGAGCAGGAAGGCGTGGAACTTGTCGACCGTCTGGGTGGTGGCCGCGAACGCAATCGACGACTCGATCGCAAACGGATGACCGTTCCCGTCGACCGGCCGGTCGAGTTCCGCCCTGTGGCCGCAGAAGTAGAACACGCCCTCGCTGTTGGCCGGACCCGACGCGACGAAGGAGAACGGGAAGGCCGGCCCGAAGCGCAGGTCTATGCGCGACGTGTGCGGGTTGTTTGCGTTGCGCCAGAGCTCCCAACGCTGCCGGCCCTCCGGGTTGGCCGCCGCGAAATCCAGAACGGCGACCTGACCCGGCTCAGCGATGATCGCCGGATGGGGAAGGGCGGTCTTCCCGCCGCGGAGACCCGTCCAGGTCGCCGACAGTCCCGGACCGATGGTCTGGCAGAGCGCGCCAAGGCCGGCCGCCGCTCCCAACGCCAGCGGATCGACCTTGGCGACGGGCAGCAGCCATCCCGTTCCCGCCGGGTCGATGGCGCCGCCGCCGTCCACGGTGCAGAGGCTCGAGGCCGAGCGGGAGACGCGGAACTGATGCGGCGTCCGGGTCTGCGTGGTGGCGTCGAAGGGGACGAGAATCCGGCTCAGGAGCGGGATCCAGACCGGCGGCGTCGTGGAGCGGCTGAAGGCCGTGCCGCACCCGAACACCGTGCAGGCCGCGTCCCCCGCATCGAGATGGCTCGAGTTGAGGTCGAACCGAAGCGCCAGCGTCCGCGGGAGCCGCACGTCCGCGGCCGCCCCATCCGCCCCTGCAGGCCCATCCGAGGCCGGCGTCGCGTGCTGCGCTAGCGAAAGCCGCAGGGTGACGACCGTCGCGGGATTGAGGACGAGGTTCTGACCGGACACGGTGGCGGGCTGGGACAACTCGAGACGACCGCCGTCCACCGTCAGGCCGGTATAGTACCCGGCGAGCGCCGAGACGCGGGCGATCACGTCGGAGGCGATCCACGCGCTGCCTGCCTCCAGGACATACGACGTCTGGCCGGCGCGCGGCTTGCGCATCAGCACCCGCAGCGCCGGGGCGGGATGGCCGGCGAACGAAATGCTAGTGAGCGCGATGGGCCGAAACAGGTCAAACCAGACTTGGCGGCCAAGGTCGTCGATGAACGGCCCGAAGGTCTCAGCCGGCGCCATGCCGACGGCCTCGTCCGGAACCGAGTTCCCGAGCAGATCCGAGCGGAATCCCGTCTCCCGCCGGAAGACGAGGGGTGCGGCGACACTCGCGGCGGCCGGTTGGAGATTGGGCTCGATCTCGTCCAACTGGTCGCCCGCGAGTTGGGCGTCCAGCTCCTCGATCGTTTCGAAGCCGAGTTGGTGTCCCCGCAGCTCAAGCCCCGGTTGCGCGCCCGCCACGCGCGCCAGTGTGCTGCGTAACCGCTGCAGTTCACCCCCACCCGGGCCAGGATCAGATAGCCGCGCTGTCAGCCGGCGCACGTCCGAAAGAGGCGCTCGCATACCTGGCTCCCGAAGGCTTCAGTGAAGGCGCGGACGTTCGCAGAACGACGATCATTTAATCGTATTCGATCGCCGAGCTCAATCAACAGTAGAAGATCATCTCGTTATGGTAGAGCTTGATAACGGCCAATGGCTCCGCATCGTCCAATGGACCATGACGACCTTCACCTTCCCGGACCCGCTGCCGCCGCGTCGTCCGATCGACGCCTGTCTGCGAGGACCCCCCAATAGGCGCCATTGGCCTAAGCTCTACTTGCGCGGCCGACCGACGGCAGGCCTCAAGGTGAGTGTCAGTTTCCGCCCACAGGCGATGGTCCGCTGTTGGCGCAAAGGCCGCATCGAGCCCCGGTGGCACTTCCGGTGTTATCGTGAGCCGATTTCCGCGATCGGAGGGACCGGCGCGGCGAACCCACCGCCAGAGCCAGCGTTGTCCACGGGCTCGGGTATGCGCGCCAGGTTCTGCTCGGCGAGAATGGCCAGGTTCTGCTCGTGGGTGGTCTGGTCGATCCTGTACATCACCATCACTAGGATCGAGGCGAAGCTGAGGATCGCGCTGATTGGCAGGTAGATCAGCGCTAGATGGCGCATAATCGCCGGGTCGACCGTGCCCTGCTGCGCACGGGCCGGGAAGGCCACGAACGCCAGCAATAGCGTCCCGACGAAGCCGCCTCCGGCCGCCGAGATCTTCGGTAGCAGGCCATAGATCGCGAACAGCACCCCTTCCGACCGTTTCCCGGTCTTGACCGCCACGTCCTCAGCGACGTCGGCGATCATCGAGCCGATCAGGATTAGGCCGATCAGGCCAAGAATCGTGCTCATGAATATGTCCGTCGCCAGGATCACCAGCACCCAGGGCGAGCCGTCGGGGGGAAAGAACCCCAGAAGCTTGCAGGACATCGGCGCCAGGCCCGCCAGGATCGCCATCGCGAAGGTCCAGATCATCGCTCGCTTTTTGCCGAGCCATCTTGATGCGAGCGGGGCCAGGAACGCGCCGAGCACCGCCCCCGGCAAGGCCGCGACCACGAACAGCGAAATGGTCTGCGGCGGCAGGTTCCAGAAATGCAGGTAGAAATAGTTGTTCAACGTGCCGGTGATGCCGTTGGTCATGCCGCCGATGACGCCGCAGAAGATCAGCACGATCAGCGAAGGGTTGGTGACGGCCCCGCCCAGTTCGCGCATCGACGCCCTAAAACTCTCCGGCCGCTTCGCCGGCGACAGGTAGGGGATCAATCGGTGGGTGGCGAGGCCCGCGACGATGATGGCGAGGGTGATCGTCACCGCCACCAGCAAGCCGAACTGCGCATAGCCCTCGCGGTTGAGCACGCCCAGAGGATGCGCCGCGTCGCGCCGCAGAAAGACCGAGTAAAGCAGAATCGCCAGGACCGCTCCGCCGCCGGTGCCGAACAGCGTCGAATATGAGATCAGCACCGTACGGTCGTTGTAGTCGGGCGCGAGCTCCGGCGAGAGCGCCGCGGCGGTGGTTGTGTAAAGGCTGACGCTGAACCGGACGGCGATCAGGACGCCGATCACCAGGGCGATGGTGGCCTCTTTCGGCCATGATGTCGGCGTGTTCCAAAGCAGGTACACGAAGAGGCCGGCGGGAATCGCCGCGGCGTACATGAAGGGATGGCGCCGACCCCAGCGTGAACGGGTGTTGTCCGACCAAAGGCCGATCAAGGGGTCGACGACGGCGTCGAAGAGCAGCGAGATCATGATCGCCACGCCGACCATCGCGATCGGCAGGCCGATCACCTGGTTGAGATAGAGGGTGATGGTTCCGGTCGCGAGCGCGGTGCCAGCCGCGGCCGAGGCCACCGATCCGACGCCGTAGCCGAGCTTGGTTCCCATACCGAGCCGAGGCGTCGTCCTAGGCTTGGCCATGGCCGTCCCGTTGCTCGCGATGTTGGGAGTTTAACCCCAACTTATCTTCTGTGGAGGGCGCTCGATTGGCAAGGGTCTGGCGGTGGGATTGGACGGAGACTCTTGTGTTCGGCCTGTTGATGCAGCGTGTGATTGCTGCTGGCCCTGATGACGTGATCTTCGGCGCGACGCACTGACCAAGACCCAGACGCTGCTGGCGGGCTTGCGGGGCCGCTGTCCGAATTGCGGCAGGGGCCCCCTGTTCTCGGGCTATCTGACCGTCGCCCCCCGTTGCGCCTCCTGCGGGTACGACCTGTCGGCGGCTGACAGCGGCGATGGGCCAGCGGTGTTCGTGATCCTGATCGCAGGGTTCGCCGTGGCCTTCGCCGCCCTGATCACCGAGTTCACCATCCACCCCCCCATGTGGGTCCACCTCATCGTCTGGCTACCCCTCACCCTCTTTGCGTGCCTGGGCCTCCTGCGCCCACTGAAGGGCGTCATGCTGGCCGCCCAGTTCATGAACAAGGCGTCGGAAGCGCGCCATGGCGACTGACAAGCGGGTCTTCCCCGTCGGCCTGACGATCGCGGTCGCCATCGCCTTCGCCATCCTCGTCGCACTGGGGACCTGGCAGGTGCAGCGGCTGCACTGGAAGGAGGGCGTGCTGGCCCGGGTCGCTGCGCTCCAGGTCGCGCCCGCCCGGCCGATCGAGACTGTCCTCCAGCGATCGGCGGCCGGGGACCTCACCCGGGTGAAGGCGATCTGCCCCGGGCTCGCCAAGGCGCCCTTCCTCGAAGTCTACGCCATCCGCGACGGTCAGGCCGGCTCGCGCCTGATCTCCGCCTGCCGCCTGCCAGACGGGACGTCGATCCTGGTGGACCGCGGCTTCGTGCCCGACATCATCTCGGCCCGGGCCCCGGTGGACGCTGCCGACGTGACGCCGATCGAGGTCACCGGGGTGCTGCGCGCGCCCGACCGCCCCAATCTCTTCTCGCCCGCCAACACGCCGGCCCGCTGGTACGTCCGCGATGTCGCCGCCATGGCCGCGGCGCTCAAGGCGCCCAACCCCGCGCCGTTGTTCCTGTTCGCCGAGACCCCGACCAATCCGGAGTGGAAGGCGCTGACCCCCGGCGCGATCCCGGCGGACATCCCCAACAACCACTTCGCCTACGCCCTGACCTGGTACGGCCTTGCCGCGGCATTGCTCGGCGTCTATGCCGCCATGCTCTTTCGCAAGCGGAACTCCTGATGCGCTTCATCTCGACCCGCGGGCAGGCGCCCGCGGTCGGTTTCACCGATGCAGTCCTGGGCGGCCTGGCTCCGGACGGCGGCCTCTATGTGCCGGAACGCTGGCCGTCCTTCTCCAAGGAGCGGATCGCCGGCTTCGCCGCCATGCCCTATCCGCAGGTGGCCGCCGAGGTCCTGGGCGCGTTCGCGGGCGACGAGATCGCGCCGGAGGACATGCTGGCCATGTGCGAGGAGGCCTACGCCTCCTTCAGCCACAAGGCCGTGGTGCCCATGGTGCAGATCGGACCGCAGACCTTCATCGCCGAGCTGTTCCATGGCCCCAGCCTCGCCTTCAAGGACGTGGCCATGCAGATCCTGGCCCGGCTCTACGACCACCTGCTGGGCCGCCAGGGCCGCAAACAGACCATCCTCTGCGCCACCTCCGGCGACACCGGCGGCGCGGCGGTCGAGGCGTTCCGCGGCGCCAAGAACGTCAAAGTCGTGGCGATCTTCCCCGAGGGGCGGATCAGCGAGGTGCAGCGCCGCTTCATGACGACGGCTGAGGAGCCCAACATCGCCTGCGTCGCGGTGAAGGGCACGTTCGACGACTGCCAGGCCATCCTGAAGGCGGCCTTCCAGGACCTGGCGTTGCGTCAGGCGGTGGACCTGGCGGCGGTGAACTCGATCAACTTCGCGCGCATCGCCGCGCAGGCGGTCTACTACTTCACCACGGCCGCGGCCCTCGGCGCGCCCACGCGGGCGGCGAACTACGTGGTCCCCTCCGGCAACTTCGGCGACGCCTACGCAGGCTACGTGGCGATGCAGATGGGCCTGCCCATCAGGAAGCTCGTCGTCGCCACCAATTCCAACGACATCCTGGCCCGGGCCTTCGCGACCGGCCGTTACGCCCGCGGCGCGGTGCAGGCGACGCTGTCGCCGGCGATGGACATCCAGTCCGCCTCCAACTTCGAGCGGCTCTACTTCGAGGCCGTGAAGCGCGAGCCGGAGGAGACCCGCCGCGCCTTCGAGGCCTTCGCCAACACCGGGATCATCGACATCCCGCCGGGCGCGCTGTCCACCATGCAGGCGGTCTTCACCGGCGTGGCGATCAGCGAGGACGAGACCGTGCGCGCCATGGTGGCGACGCTCAATGAGACCGGCGAACTGATCGATCCGCACACCGCCGTCGGCGTGGCGGCCTTGGCCCATGTCCCCCTCGATGGTCCTACAGTGGTGCTCTCCACGGCGCATGCGGCGAAGTTCCCCGAGGACGTGGGCAAGGCTACCGGCGTGACCCCGGCCCTTCCGCGCGGGACCGCGAGCCTCGCCTCACGCAAGGAGCGCTTCGACCGGCTGCCGGGTGAGGCCGAGACCATCAAGGCCTACGTCCGCGCCTTCGCGGAAGGCTGAGGTTGACCCCCAAGGTCCACACCCTGGGAAACGGCGTGCGCGTGGTCTGCGACCCGCTGCCGGGGTGGCAGACTGTGGCGCTGTCGGTGGTCGCCGGCCGCGGGGCGCGGCTCGAGGACGAGCAGCGCTCCGGCTGGTCGCACCTGCTGGAGCATATGGTCTTCAAGGGCGCGGGCGGGCGCTCGGCCAAGCAGATCGTCGAGGTCATCGAGGCCGAGGGCGGGCACATCAACGCCGCCACCGGCTACGAGCGCACCAGCTTCCAGGTGCGTGCGCTGAAGGGCGGGCTCGACCTGGGCTCGGCGGTGATATCAGACTTGGTGCTGCGCCCGACCATGGACGCCGCCGACCTGGCCCGTGAAAAGCAGGTGGTCGGCCAGGAAATCGCCGAGGCCGCCGACACCCCCGACGACCTGGTGTTCGAACTGGCGCAGGCCGCCGCCTTCGAGGGGCAGCCGCTGGGCCGCCCGATCCTTGGCACGACGATGTCGATCGGCGCCGCGAGCGCCGAGACGCTCGGAGCCTGGCGCGCGGCCCTGTATGCGCCCGACACCCTGGTGCTCAGCGCCGCCGGGGCCGTCGACGAGGACGAGCTGCTGCGGCTGGCCGAGCGCGATTTCGGCCGGGCGTCCGGTGCGGGCCTGCCGACGGCACAGCCTGCCGCCTTCTCGGGGGGGACGAAGGCGGTGGCCAAGAAGCTGGAACAGGCCAACCTGGTGCTGTTGCTGCCCGCAGTGGGCGTCAAGGATCCCGATTATTTCGCCCTGCGCCTGCTGGCCGAGATCCTCGGCGGCGGTATGGCCTCGCGGCTGTTCCAGGAGGCCCGCGAGGTGCGCGGCCTGGCCTACGCCATCGACGCCTATTCCGAGACCTACGCCGACGCGGGCGTGCTCGGCGTCTTCGCCGGCTGTGCCGCGGGCGATGCGGTGGAGCTGGCGGAGGTCACCGCACAGCAGCTCAAGGGCCTGACCGAGCCGGTGGGCCCCGCCGAACTCGCCCGCGCCAAGGCCCAACTGAAGGGGGCAATGTTCATGGGCCGCGAATCCGCGCTTGCCCGCGCCGAGCAGGCCGCCGGCCAGGTGCTGCTGTTCGGCCGTACGCTGGACCCTGAGGTGGTGGCGCAGGAGATCGACGCCGTCACCGCCGCCCAGCTCGCTGCGCTGACGGAGAAGATCCTGGCGCCCAGGCAGGCCGCCGTCGCGGTGCTTGGACCCAAGTCCGCCCTGAAGGCCGCAGAGACCTTCAACCGGGCGCTGTTCGGCTAGGCTGCCCGTCCGCGTGAGGCAACGCCCCACACACGCGTCCCGATAGCCTGGGAGCACTCGGCGCCTCACGCCGCTGTCGATGGCCCGATCAGCCGGCCTAGAGCCTCGAGATAGACGGCGAAGGCGGCGCGTCCGGTCTCGGAGATCCGGACCTGGGTGCGCGGCTTGCGGCCCAGGAAGCCCTTCTCGATGGTCACATAGCCCGCGTCTTCCAGCTTGCGGAGCTGGACCGACAGGTTGCCCTGGGTGACCTCCAGAACCTGCTTCAGCTCGTTGAAGTCCGCCACCTCCGCGTTGGCCAGATAGGCCATGACCCCCAGCCGCAGGCGGCCGTGGATCACATCGTCGATCTTGCCGATGTCGAAGCGCGCGGGCACGGGTTCAGGCCGCTCGAGACTGGCGCATCATCAGCCAACCGGGGACGAGCATGAAGGCCAGGAAGCCCACGCCGCCGGCGCCGATGAAGAGGGGGAGATTCTGATAGGCTACGGCCACGGCCATGACGGCGGCGGTCACGAACCAGCCCAGCGCCACCCATCCGAACCAGGGGCGGCGGCGCAGCGCGTAGATGACCAGCCACGCCGTCCCCTGCAGCACCATCACCGTGCACGGATAGATCAGCCAGATGACCAGGCTGTCCTCTCGCCAGGCGACCAGTCCGATCACGAAGACGAGCATCAGGTTGGCGAGGCCGATGGCCCCGAGAACGGCGCCGATCGCCTTCGATACCGCGCCGCCGCCTGAGGGGCGTGTCGCGCGGTCACGCACAATCGACCAGGTGAGCAGGACCAGGAACACCACCGTCGGGCCGAAGCCGATCAGGAGAGCCACCGGCCCGGCGTCCGGAAGCCAGCCCAGCCGCTGGACCGCATGGGCCAGCATCTGGGTCCCGTAGCAGAGGCCGGCGGCGAAATAAGCCTCGCCAAACGACCGCTGGAAATTGGCTGGTGCGTCGACCAGGGCCCGCATGTAGGCGAGGTCGTCCCGCGCGCTCTCAGGATCGGCGTTCATCGGGCGGTCTCCAGTTGGGCTGGCGGCCTGGCGGTGCGCCAGGGCACGCGGCGGCCGTTCAGCCAGGCGCCGATGAACGTGTGACGGACCAGCAGTTCGTAGGTCAGGAACATCACCGCAAATCCGATCCCCAGCACCGCCGCGAACTTGACCGACCAGTGCCAGTCGAAGCCCGAGACCCAGGCCTGCAGCAAGATCACGATCGGCAAATGGATCACGTAGATCCAATAGGACGAGTCGGCGATGTAGCGGCGCACTGGGCTTTCATCGTTCAGGAACCTGAGCGCCATTCCGATGACCGCGAACGTCCAGCTCCAGATCGCCAGCGCATACAACGCGGCGTGAGTCGCCAGGGCTACGGCGTCCTTGTCCGGCGTCACCACCGGCGCCACGCCCAGCTCGAACAGCAGGTAGCCGCTGAGCGCGACGCCGACCGCCAGGTTCACCGTCCAACGGTCCCTGAGACCGTCCAGCAGCGCTGGCTGGCGATGGATCAGCCAGCCCAGGCCGAACGCCAGCCCGTACTGAACTGCTGCGGCTGGGTTCGGGATCAGGTTCGCGTCCGGGGTCGGCACGCCAAAGAAGACCAGCCAGTCGGGTGTCCGGTAGAAGGCGATCGCCACCGGAACGGCGAGGAGGATCGGTGCGAAGGGATTACGCACCACCACCGCCACCGCTGTGTCCAGGCCCGCCCGGAGCCGCCCGCCCCTGTCCACGGCCGCCGCGATCGCGCGGACTGCCAGCGTCGCGACGTAGAGCAGGATCAGGACGTAGAGGAACCACAGGTGGGTCAGTGGGAATGGCACGTCGGCCGTCGCCGCCGTCGCGCCTGGCGCTTCCGGCGGCGCGGTCGGGAAGGTCCCCGTGGCCACGTAGACCGCATAGCCACTGGCCCCCAGGATGCCCGCGATCACGAGCGGCCAGAACACCACCAGCGGGAGCGCGATCCGCTTGGCCCGATCGACGATGAACCGCTTGGCGCCGCGCCGGTGGAAGGTCAGGTGCGCGAAGAAGCCCGCGATCAGGAAGAAGGTCGTCATCCGGAAACTGTGCGACCAGAAGAACAGGCCCGACAGGACGAGCGAGGACTCGCTGTCCTTCGCCATCCACACCTGCGGTCCGGGCAGGAAGGACATGGTGGCGTGAAACACCACCCCCAGCATCAGAGCATAGCCGCGCACGGCGTCGAGGCCATGGAGGCGGTCGCTGCTGTCGGTCATGACAGGTCTCCGGATCGAAAAAGGCGCCGGGCGCGTCGCCGCACCCGGCCAGGAGGGCGATGGGAGCGGTCCCGTTCATCGCTACCGCCCTTCTATTCAAACAAGTCTATAATGTAAACTAGTCTGCCACGAGTTATTCGCGGCGACGGACCCTCTTGACCCCGCCGCGAATTACGCGACGCTTCGACGCATGGCCCTGCTGGACTGGATCGCGCCGGAGAGCGGCCCCCGTGTCGAGGGCGACGGGGTGCGGCTGTGCGCGCCGCGCGCCGCCGACTACGCCGCGTGGCGCGACCTACGCGCGCAGAGCCGCGCCTTCCTGCAGCCGTGGGAGCCCACCTGGCCGGCCGACGATCTCTCGCGCGCCGCCTTCCGCCGTCGCCTCCTGGCCTATGCGCGGGACCGCGAGGCGGGGCTGGCGTATCCGTTCTTCGTGTTCCGCACCTCGGACGACGCGCTCACCGGCGGTATCACGCTGTCGAACGTGCGCCGTGGCGTCGCCCAGATGGGGTCGGTGGGCTACTGGTGCGGTCAGCCGTTCACCCGCCAGGGGCTGACCCTGGGCGCCGTACGCGCGCTGTGCGAGTTCGCCTTTCGCACGCTGGCCCTGCATCGGCTGGAAGCGGCCTGCATCCCGGACAACGCGCCCTCCCGCAGGCTGCTCGGCAAGGCCGGGTTCGTGGAGGAGGGGTTCGCGGAGGCTTATCTTAAAATTAACGGCGGTTGGCGAGACCATGTCCTGTTCGGTCGCACGACCCCTTACCGGGGCCACGAGGGGCCGGACGAGGGGGTGTCGGTCTGACGGCCGCGCCCGGCTTCTGAGGCACGAGTTCGGGACCGAATGGCCAACGACCGCTGGATGTGGGACGCCACGGCCACTCTCGAGGCCCTGGGCGCGGCGGAAGTCGCGCTCTGGGTCTGGGAGCCGGAGAAGGATCGTCTGCGCCTGACCGGCGCCACCCGCGCCCTGGGCCTGGGTCCCCTGTCTCCTGACTGTTCCTCCGCCGCCCTGCGCGCGCTTGCACTGCCGCAGGATCGCGCCACCGCCGAGGACATCCTGCGCGTCCAGCCGCCCGGCGGCGAAGTGGTCGTCCGCATCCGCATGAGGGGTGGCGCCCCCTGCATCTGGCGCGGCGTATGGCTGGAAGAGGGGCTGCGGTGCGCCGGCGTAGTGGCCGCCGAGGTCCGGTTCGCCGCCTCCGGCGTCGACGCGCTCACCGGCCTCGTCGACCGCAAGAGCTTCATCACCCTGGCCCGCGAGCGCCTGCAACAGCCGGGCGAGCACGAGCTGATCGTCGCCGACCTGGACCGCCTGCGCCGCCTGAACGAGGCCCTCGGCCACGAGCGCGCCGACCTGGTCCTGGCCGCGCTGGGCTCGCGTCTCTCCGCTGCATTCCCGCCCGGCGCGCTGCTCGCCCGCATTGGCGAGGACGAGTTCGCCGCGCTCGCGCCGGTGAGCGCCTCGCCGGGCGCCGAGACCCTGCGCCGCGCGCTGGAACAGCCGCTGCGGGTGGCCGGCTTCGACATCCATCCCACACTTTCCATCGGCGCGGTCGAGGCGACCGGCGGCGAGGACGCGCCCGAGGCGGCCGAGCTGTTGCGCCGCGCCGAACTGGCCGTGGAAGCGGCCAAGAGCAATGGCAGGGGCGGCGCCGCCGCCTACGGTCGCGGACTGGAGACTGACGGCCTGTCGCGCCTGGCGCTCGAGGGCGACCTCAAGGGCGCGCTGCGCCGTGGCGAGCTGATGCCCTTCTACCAGCCGATCGTGCGCCTCTCGACCGGCGCGCTCTCCGGCTTCGAGGCCCTGGTGCGCTGGCGCCACCCCCGCCGCGGCCTGGTGATGCCCGACGAGTTCCTGCCGCTGTGCGAGGAAATGGGCCTGATGGCCGAGTTGGGCGCGATGATGATGCGCGAGGCGTCCCAGCAGCTGTCGGTCTGGCGCAAGCGCCACCGGGCCGCCGGTGAGCTGACCGTGGCCGTAAACCTCTCCACCGGCGAGATCGACCGTCCGGACCTGGTGGCCGACCTCAAGGCGATCCGCGCCCAGACCGACCTGCCGCCCGGCGCGCTGAAGCTGGAGGTCACCGAAGGCGACGTCATGCGCGACCCCGACCGCGCGGCGGTGATCCTGGGCGAGCTGCGCGAGGCCGGCGCCGCGCTCGCGCTAGACGACTTCGGCACCGGCTTCTCCTCACTCAGCTACCTGACCCGGCTGCCGTTCGATACGCTCAAGATCGACCGCTATTTCGTGCGCACCATGGCCACGAACGAGGGCTCGGCGAAGATCGTCTCCTCGGTGGTCAAGCTGGGCCAGGACCTCGACATGGAAGTGGTCGCCGAGGGCGTCGAGAACGCCGGCATGGCCCGCATGCTGCTCTCCCTGGGCTGCGACTACGGCCAGGGCTTCGGCTACGCGCCCGCCCTCTCCGCCCAGGAAGCGGAGGTCTACCTCAACGAAAGCTACGTCGACGGCGCCGCGCCGGTGAAGGCGCGGGGGTAGTCGGAGCGACGGCCCCGGCGCGCCTTGCTGCGGCCGGCGCGTTCTGCGACAGACGAGATGCGGCCCGCCTTGGCGCATTGGCCGCCCGACGCCGTCCGGCAATGGGCGCGGTCGCAATCAACAAGACGTGGGGATGAAACATGAAGCTGTACGGAGAACGAAACCCTGCGCCCAATCCGCGGCGCGTCCGGATATTCGTCGCCGAGAAGGGCATCGATCTCCCCGAGATTCGCGTCGAACTCGGCAAGGGCGAGCACAAGAGCCCGGAACATCTGAAGCGCAATTCGCTGGGCCAGGTGCCGGCGCTGGAGCTGGATGACGGCCGCACCCTGTCGGAGAGCGTCTCGATCTGCCGCTACCTGGAAGCGCTGCATCCCAACCCGCCGCTGTTCGGCCGGGACCCCTACGAGATCGGCGCGGTCGACCAGTGGATCCGGCGCACCGAGATGCGCCTGATGCAGGCGGCGGCCATGGTCTGGATCCATGCTGATCCGCGGACCGCCGCGATCATCAAACAGAACCGCGAGCTGGGCGAAGCCAACAAGCCCATCTACGCCCAGGTCTGCGCCTTCATCGACGGCGAACTGGCGGGACGCGAGTTCCTCGCCACCAACGACTTCACGATGGCGGACATCATCCTGCAGACCACCGTCGACTTCGCTCTGTTTCTCGACCTGCCGATCCCCGAGGGCTGCGCCAACCTCAAGGCCTGGCACGAGCGCGTGAGCGCCCGGCCCAGCGCCGGGGCCAACGCCTAGCTGGACGCCAAAGCATGGGGCCGTCAGTCTGCGGCCGACGGCTCCCATGCACACCCCTCTGTCATTCCACCGCTACGGCGGGCGCAACGACCTTCCGGACCTGCTGGCGTTTACTTCGCAGGTCGTGAGCGCGCGACGGCCGCTGCGATCGACCTGGCACCCGGGCGACCTGATCTGGCAGTTGCGTGGCCACTTCGACCACCGGCCGGCGCTCTACGCCGTGCGCGCCGACGTCGACATCGTAGGTGTGGCTTGGTTCCAGGGGCCGGGCGAGCTGCTCCTGGAGCTGCATCCCGCCCATGAGCGCCGCGCGACGGAGGTGCTGGATTGGGCGGTCGGCCGCCTGCGTCCCGGCGACCCCGAACTCAGCGTCGTGGCCTTTGACGCCGACCTCGCGCGCCGCGCGGCGCTGGAGCGCTGCGGCTTCGTCCGCGCCGGCCCGGACGGGGTGCTGTTCGAACGCGCCACGTCCGATGCGCCGCCCGTGCTCCCTGACGGCTTTCGTGTGCGAGACAGCGTGGGCGTCGACCCGGACGCGCGATCCGCTGTCCATCGGGCCGCCTGGAGCGCCCTCGGCCACCTCGGCATCGAGGGCGGCCCGTCCGGCTTCACCACCGAGGTCTACCGTAGCCTGCTTGAGACGCCCGGCTACGATCCAGAATTCGACTTGCTGATCGAGGCGCCGGACGGCGCGCTCGCCGCCAACGCTATCGTCTGGCGGGACGCGGCGTGCGGGGTGGGCATCTTCGAGCCCATGGGAACGGACCCGGCCTATCGCGGCCACGGCCTGGCCGGCGCGCTCATCACCGAAGGTCTACGCCGGCTGCACGCGGCGGGCATCCCGGTCGCCACCATAGGCACCGCCCACTTCAACGCCCCGGCCCGCAAAGCCTACGCTCGCGAGTTCGCGCTCGTCGACACCAGTTCGCGCTGGGTCCGACCGCCAATCACTTAGGCTCGTCCGCCCTCGGCGCTCAGGAATTTCGGGTCGATGCGGAGTTTCGCCAGCGCGCGGGTCCACTTGCTTCCGTGGTCGCCATCGAAGACCAGCGCCTCGTCGGCCTCGACGGTCAGCCAGACGTTCTCGCGGATCTCCCGCTCGAGCTGACCGGCGCCCCAGCCCGCATAGCCCAGGGCCAGGACCGCCCTGCGGGGGCGGCCGTTGTGGCTGCCCATCGCTTCCAGCACCTCGCGGGTGGTGGAGAGCGCCAGCCCGCCCTGGACGTCCAGGCTGTGCGCAGCGTGGTAGTCGTCGGTGTGCAGCACGAAGCCGCGCTCCACCTCCACCGGCCCGCCGATCAGCACGGCGTCGTCCTCGAGCGCCGCGGTGGTCTCGATCTCCAGCCGCTCAAGCAACTCGGACAGCGTCAGGCCCTCCACAGGACGGTTCACAGCGAGCCCCATGGCGTGATCATGATCGTGGGCGCAGACGAGGATCAGCGAGCGCTCGAAGCGTGGATCGCCGATCCCGGGCATGGCGATCAGCAGCTGGCCGTTGAGAAAGGCGCCTTCCATCGCCGATTCATTTCGGCGGGGAACGTGGCGACATCAA
>NZ_CADEGK010000029.1 GCF_902826855.1 uncultured Phenylobacterium sp.
CGCTTCCGGTGATCCGCATGACGTAGCGGTGGTTGGTGTCGCAGAGATCCTTGTTCTCGTTGACCAGCGCCTGACGCATTCGGCTGGCGTGTTCTTCGTCGATGCAGAAGACGATGGTCTTCTGGAAACGGTCGCCGCTCTCTTTGAGGAACTCAGTGACCTTGGCTGCCACCAGCTTGGTTCGGTCGTCCAACACCAGCGTGCGGTCGAAGTCGCGGGCGTTGTAGATGCGATCCTCGATCTCGTTGCCGTCGCGCTCGAGCTGTCCCTTCTCAGGGCGATATCCTTCGACGTCGCGGTCGACGTGAACCTTGATGACCTTGTAGGGAGCCAGGAAGCCGTCCGAGATCCCTTGGCGCAGGGAGTAGGTGTAGATGGGCTCGCCAAAGTAGGCGCTGTTGGAGGCGTATTCGGTCTCCTTTGGGGTCGCCGTGAGGCCGATCTGCGTTGCGCCGGAAAAGTGCGTGAGGATCTCGCGCCAGGCCGCATCGTCGGCGGCGCTGCCGCGGTGGCATTCGTCGATGACAATCAGGTCGAAGAAGCCGGGCGAGAAGTCCTTGTAGATCTTCTGGCGTTCCTCAGGTCCCGTGATCGCCTGATAGAGGCCCAGGTAGATCTCGAAGGCGGTGTCGACGCGGCGCTTACTGTCCATGGCGAGTGTGAGGTCGACCTCGGTCCCATCCGCACGCTCGATGGTCTTCGCCTTTTTGGACAGCTTCGCCATCGCCGGCCCGAACGGGCGGAAGTCGTTGACCATCGTCTGGTCGACCAGGATGTTCCGGTCGGCGAGAAACAGGATCCGCTTCTTCTGTCCGGCCTTCCAGAGCCGCCAGATGATCTGGAATGCCGTGTAGGTCTTGCCCGTGCCCGTCGCCATGACCAGCAGGACGCGGTCGCGACCCTTGGCGATGGCCTCGATGGCGGCGTTGACGGCGCTGACTTGGTAGTACCGGGGCGCCTTGCCGCTGCCGTCGTCGAAGTAGTCCTGGAGGACTACCTCTTCCGCGTCCGGCGTCAGACCTTTCCAGGCGCAGTAACGTTTCCAGAGTTCACCGGGCGACGGGAAAGCGTCCAGACCGATATCGGTCTCCTTCTGGACGCTCGCGCCGGTGCGGTCGTGGAAGAGGAAGCCGTCCCCATTCGACGAGAACACGAACGGCAGGTTGAGGATGTCGGCGTATTCCAGCGCCTGCTGCATGCCGTCGCCGACGGCGTGGCGGTTGTCCTTGGCCTCGATGATGCCGATGGGCACGTTGGGTTTGATGTAGAGGATGTAGTCCGCGCGCTTGGCTTTGCCGCGTGCGATAAGCTTCCCGCGGACCATGATCCGGCCCTTGGTGAAGAAGACTTCCTCTAGGAATTGCGTCTGCTCATCCCAACCGGCAACCCGCAGCGCCGGTGTGATGTACTTCGTGCAGATGTCGCGTTCCGACAGCGCCCGCTTATCCATGGCGGCCGTCAAACGTCGGTCCTGAACTGCAGCTGTTGGTCAAGACGTTCCCCCGCCGCGACTTCAGCGCGAGCGCGGCGTTAGCGTCAACCGGCAGCCGCATTCGCTACGATCGATTAGACAGGCCGAGGGCGGTCGTCGAGAGACTGGAAACGCCGTCCAAAGGGCCGTTACATGGGCGGCGCTGAAAAGGCGATCTGCAACGCGGGTTCGTTTTTGGGGTGAAAAAGGGACCGTTGGTACCATTGTTGGTACTCCAGCAATGGTGAGTCCATTTTACCTAGTGAGTGTGAGTCCTGCCGGGCCGACGAGCGAGGGCAACGAGATTGCACCTATCAGCGTCGACTTTCGGGCATGGAACCGGCGTCCCTCTTGGCGCGACGCTGGCTGATCATAGGTCGCGCGTTGGAAGTCCGCGAAGCCGCAGGCCACAGGCTTCCCGCGGGAGCCCTGAAACGGCTCGTCCCTAATCCGCGCAATAAAGCGGGGCTGGGGAACCTGGCATACAGGTCAGCCGATCCTGCAATCCGCTGTCGAGGCAGAAGAAGCGCCGCCCGCGGCGACGATGGGGCTCGCCGGGCGGAGGTCGGGTCGGCAAGAGGAGTTAAACTGAGAGTTGCCAGATATAGATCTTATCTGGTAGCTATCAGTTATGGACCTTAACCCAATTCCTTCCACATTCGTTTCAGACGACATCGACCGAATTACCGCCGGCAAGGTCCCGCGGGCGACCATCCATGATTGGACTCGGCGTGGGTTTTTGAGCGAGGGGGTCGGCGGTCGCAGGCCGATCCGTCGGGACTTGAAAGAGACCGCCACTATCTTGGCGATGGGGGCGCTTAACGGGCTGCACATCGGGCCTCTGAAGGGCGGGGTGCTGGCCAAGTCCATGGCCGTGGTGATCCTCGCACATGCCCAGCGCGAGCCTGGGGCGGTGTTGGATCCCAGTGGTAGGTACCGCGAACTGCCGATCAAGGCTGGCGCGCTGGAAATGAGGCGCTTCGTCGTCACGGTCGACGGCGAGAATTGGGAATGGACAGAGTCCGTTGACAAGGCGCTGGCCGACCTCGGCGCGCGCGCGGCGGTAGTCGTCGACCTGCATGCGCTAGCCGTCGATTTGGTCCGACGTGCCGACAAGCCTCTTTGGACCGTGAGAGAGGTCCAATGACCCGCAACCCGACTCAAGCCGACGTCCAGCGAGTCCTGCGCGCCGCCCGCAAAGAGGGGGCAGAGCGCGTTACGGTGCGGACTGCGGCAGGCGATTACCTCATCGACCTTAAGACCGGGGCAGGGGACGACGCGACGCCTCCTGAGGTCCTGAGCGAGCTCGAAAGGCACTTCCGTGGCAAAGCCTAGCAGTCCCTATCCAAAGGGCGTCTGGTTCGCCTCAAAGAGCCTGAGCGATGGCCGCCGGGTCAAGTACGGCTACTTTGGCCGGGGGCCTGGCACGCAGGGTTTGGGGCTCGCCGGGTCGCCTGAGTTCTTCGCCCGCCTGGCTGAGGTGCTGCGTCGGGAGCCGGTCGACGGGACCGTCAATCACCTCCTGTGGGCCTACCGCCAGAAGGTCCTTCCGGGCCTCAGCGAGCGCACTCAAGCTGACTACCGCAAGCGACTGGACATGATCGCCAAACAGTTCGGCCCGCTCTCACTGCGCGCTATGAGTTCGGACGCAATCGGGCCGCACATTGCCGCATGGCGGGATGGCATGGCGTCCACCCCTAGGCAGGCCGATTACGCCATGCAGGTCCTGAGCGCCGTCTTGTCGTGGGGGGCAAGCGGGTCACAAAGGAAGGTCGCGAAGAACCAGGCTCTCGGCTTCGAGCGCCTCTATCACGCCGACCGGCGCGAGAAAGTGTGGACCCAGGATCACGTCGACGCCTTCCTGAAGGTGGCGCCGGAACCTCTGCGGCGGGCGCTCATCCTCGCCGCCGAAACCGGTCAGCGGCAGGGAGACCTGCTGCGGCTCACATGGAGTGGGGTGAAGGCCCAGCACATCGAACTGCGGCAGCGCAAGACAAGCGTCGACGTCGCGGTGGCGATTTCTCCGGCATTGCGGCTCTGCCTTGACGCCGCGCCGCGCGGCGCTGCTGTGACCCTGCTGACAACGGGGCAGGGGCTTCCATGGGACCCGAAAGGGAATGGCTTCCGTTCAGCATGGCAGGACGCGTGCAAGGCCGCCGGGGTGAAGGGCGTCACCTTCCACGATCTCCGCGGAACCTTCGCCACCCGCCGGCTTGCGGACGGCTGGACACCCCAGGATGTGGCCTATTGCACGGGGCATTCTCTGCGCGATCTGGGTTCACTCGACAAATACATTGACCGGAAGAGCGTCGCTGCAGCCCGCGCGATCGACATGGCCCAGCGGACAGATCGGGGCGCAAAGTGAACGACTTCTGCAAACCGGTCTGCAAACTGCAGAATAGTCGCCGCGGTAAGTGTCTGAAAAACTTTGGAGGCCCGACCGGGAATCGAACCCGGGTGCACGGATTTGCAGTCCGCTGCGTCACCACTCCGCCATCGGGCCACCAGAGCGCGCGGTGCTATCAGACCCGCCATCCGGCCGCAATTGCCTTGCCGACCCGCCGCGCCAAGGCGGCCATGGCTTCGCTGCCCTGCAGGTTAGGTGTCAGCCCTATTTGCTGACGGCGCAGCGGCGCCTATAACCCCGCGCACGGACTTCCGCGCCGAAGGATTCTAGATGGCCGACCTCGCCGCCGCACGGCTGAACATGGTGGAGAGCCAGGTGCGCACCGCCGACGTGACCGACCTGCGCATCCAGGACGCCATGCGCGCCCTGCCGCGTGAACGGTTCATGCCGGAGGGCCGCGCGTTCCAGGCCTATGCCGATCTTGAGGTCGAGTACGCCCCCGGCCGCTGGCTGCTGAAGCCGCGCGATGTGGCCAAGCTGATCCAGGCGCTGCGGCCGCTGCCCGGCGAGGCCGCGCTCGCGATCTCGGCGCCCTATGCGGGGGCGGTGCTGGAGGCGCTGGGGCTGGGCGTGACACAGATCGACGCTGCGGACGACCTCCCGGCGGGTTCGTTCGACATCGTTGTCTGCGAGGGCGCCGTGACCCGCGCGCCGACCGCCTGGACGGCGCTGCTGGCGACCAACGGCCGTCTGGGCGTGGTCGAACGCGTCGGCCCGGTGGGCAAGGCGTGTCTCTACGTGAAGGCGGCGGACGGCGTTGGCCGCCGCGAGCTGTTCGACGGATTTCCCCCGCTGCTGGCCGGCTTCGAGCCGGAACTCGGTTTCGCCTTCTAGGGACTCCTGAAACACCTACGAAACCAGGGCGTGAAAAAAGCTTAAGGTGACGCAGCTTGGTCCAGACGGCAGACGACGCCTATAGAACGTGTCTCTCGCGAGCTCGGGGATAACGAATGTCGATGAACCTCCGCGGCCGCCTGTTGGCCGCGACCTTGTGTGCGGGCGCGCTTGGCGTCGCAATTCCCGCCGGCGCGGAGACCTTGGCTGACGCCATTGCGCTGGCCTACCAGAACAACCCGACCCTGCAGGCGCAACGCGCGACGCAACGCGCGCTCGACGAGAACTATGTCCAGGCCCGCACCGGCTGGCGGCCGACGCTCAGTTTCAGCGGATCGTGGAGCTACAGTGAACAGGCGACGCCGGTTAAGGTCGCCCTGGCCACGGGCGCATTCGACCGCAATGGCGATGGGATTCCCGACGGCGGCGGAAGGCAGGACTCCGCTCTGACCCGCGGTGGCCTCACCTTCAATCAGCCGCTGTGGACGGGCGGTCGGGTGGCAGCCGCCGTGAACGCCGCCAATGCCGATGTCCTGGCGGGCCGGGAAAACCTGCGCCGGATTGAGGCCCAGGTGCTGGTCTCCGTGATCCAGGCCTATTCCGACACCCGCCGAGACCAGGAGGCCCTACGGATCCGCCAGCGGAACGTCGAGGTCCTGACCCGGCAACTGCAGGAGTCCCAGGCGCGCTTCGACGTCGGCGAGGTGACCCGCACCGACGTTGCCCAATCCCAGGCCCGCCTCTCCCAGGCCCAGGCCCTGCTGGCCTCGGCCGTCGCCCAGTTGGCGATCACGCGGGCCGGTTACGCCGCCCTGGTCGGACAGAACCCAGGTGAGCTGGCGCCGGAGCCCTCCCTGGCCTACCTGCTGCCAACAGACCCGGACGAGGCCTACAAGGTCGCCGAGGATTTCAACCCGCAGCTCCGCGCCCAGAAGTTCACCGAGCAGGCCAGCCGCGCTCGCGTCGCCGGCGCCCGCGCCGAGCGGATGCCCACCGTCGGCATTCAGGCGAGCGTCGACTTCCGCAACCAGGTTCGCGAAGAGATCTGGGAACGGGACTTCTTCGCACGCGGTTCGACCCTGGGCGTGGGCGTGAACGTGCCCCTGTTCTCCGGCGGCCTCGTCTCCTCGCGGGTCCGCCAGTCGATCGAGCGCAACAACGCCGACCGGATCACGATCGAGGGTGTCCGCCGCAATGTCCTGCAGGGCGTCACGCAGTTCTGGAGCCAGCTGATCGCGGCCCGGGCCAACATCGCTTCCAGCGAGGAGCAGGTTCGAGCCGCCGCGATCGCCGCCGAAGGCACGCGCCAGGAACAGCAGGTCGGCCTGCGCACGACCATCGATGTGCTGAACGCCGAGCAGGAGCTGCGCCAGGCGGAGCTCAACCAGGTGACTTCGCGCCGTGACGAGTATGTGGCCGCCGCCAACGTGCTGGCCACCATGGGCCGGCTCGAAGCCAGGAACCTGATCCCGTCGCAGCCGCAATACGACGCGGGGAAGAACTTCCGGAGGCTGCGGATGACCTGGGGCTGGGTGCCCTGGGAAGAGCCGGTGGCGATCGTCGACCAGGTCGCCACGCCCTGGCCGTCGACGCCCCCGTCAGCGAAGCCAGTGGAAAAGCCCATCGCACCGGGTCTGGAACCTCCGCCCTCCGTCGCGGCGCCTACCCTGCGTTGACGCGGTGTTAGCCGGGAAATTGCAGGATCGTCCCCACACGCTTAGGGTCTGAGCGCAGAATCTCACGGGCGGCACTCATGTCAGAACAGTCCTCACAAGAACCGACGATGGAGGAGATCCTCGCCTCTATCCGCCGGATCATCTCCGAGGACGATACGCCGTCCGCCGAAGGGGCTGCTCCGGCCGCCGAGGCGGCTAAGCCTGAGCCCGAACCGGCGCCGGCCGCGGCCGCGCCGGAGCCGAGGTCCGACCCGGAGCCTGCGCCCGAACCGGAGCCCGTGGCCGCCGCGCCGCCCGAACCCGTAGCCGCCGTCGTCGCGCCGGTCGCCGCGCCGGAAGAGGATGAGGACGACGACGATCTCGAACTCACGCAGAAGGTTGAGACCCACGGCGACCTCGATGTCGTAGCGCCTACGGAGCCTGAGCCGCCCCGGCCGCCGCCCGTGGCCGCCCTGGTCAGCGAGCAGGCTGCCGCCGTGGCTGCCGCCAGCTTCGAAAAGCTCAGCGCCACCATCGCCATGCCGGCCGCCGGCCGCACCCTCGAGGACCTGGTTCGCGAGATGCTGCGCCCGATGCTGCAGGAATGGCTCGATGAGAACCTGCCCGGAATCGTCCAGGAGACTGTCCAGGCCGAGGTCGAGCGTATCTCCCGCAGCCGAGTACGGTAGGGCCCCCAGATCGCTCCCTTAAAAGGGGCGATCGAAGCTGATTGAGGGGAGCTTCCGCCCAGCGGTTCCGGCTGACGCCGCTCCGGCGCCGGTCGGGCTCTGCGACGCCCTTCTGAGCGGGCCTTTCCGTCGCCTTCGGCCACCTCCCCCGACGGGGAGGATTTGCTGTATTGCAGCCGCTCGTTCAGAAGACCGCCCACCATGCTCGACAAGACCTTCGATCCCAAGACCGCCGAACCCCGCCTCTACGAGGCCTGGGAGCGCTCAGGCGGCTTCGCGCCCGTCGACGACCCGAACGCCGAGCCGTTCTCCATCGTCATCCCGCCCCCGAACGTGACCGGCTCGCTGCACATCGGCCATGCGCTGAACAACACGCTGCAGGATGTGCTGATCCGCTTCGAGCGCATGCGCGGCAAGGCGGCGCTGTGGCTCCCCGGCACCGACCATGCCGGCATCGCAACCCAGATGGTGGTCGAGCGCCAATTGGCCGAGGCGGGCAATCGGAGCCGCCGCGACATGGGCCGCGAGGAGTTCGTCGCCAAGGTCTGGGAGTGGAAGGCAAAGTCCGGTGGGACCATCGTCAACCAGTTGCGCCGGCTGGGCGCGAGCTGCGACTGGAGCCGCGAGCGCTTCACCCTGGATGAGGGCCTGTCGAACGCGGTCCGCAAGGTGTTTGTGACACTCTACAAGCAGAAGCTCATCTACCGCGACAAGCGGCTGGTGAACTGGGATCCGCACTTCCAGACCGCAATCTCCGACCTGGAGGTCGAGCAGCGGGAGGTCGACGGCCACTACTGGCACTTCGCCTATCCGCTGGAGGACGGCTCGGGCGAGATCATCGTGGCCACCACCCGGCCGGAGACCATGCTGGCCGACACCGCCGTCGCCGTCCACCCGAAGGACCAGCGCTATACGGCCGTGATCGGAAAGGCCGTGCGCCTCCCGATCGTGAACCGGCCGATCCCGATCATCGCCGACGAGTACCCGGACCCGGAGAAGGGCTCGGGCGCGGTGAAGATCACGCCCGCGCACGACTTCAACGACTTCCAGGTCGGCAAGCGCCACAACCTGCCGGTCATCAACATCCTCGACGACTTCGCCCGCCTGAACGACAACGCGCCGCCCGAGTACCGGGGCCTGGACCGCTTCGCCGCGCGCAAGAAGGTGATCGAGCAGTTCGAGGCCCTTGGCCTGCTGCGCGAGGTCGAGAAGACCCGCCACACGGTGCCGCACGGCGACCGCTCCGGCGTCGTCGTGGAGCCCTATCTTACCGACCAGTGGTACGTCGCCGCCGACGTGCTGGCGAAGCCTGCCATCGAGGCCGTGGAGCAGGGCAAGACCGTCTTCGTCCCGAAGAACTGGGAGAAGACCTACTTCGAGTGGATGCGGAACATCCAACCGTGGTGCGTCAGCCGCCAGCTGTGGTGGGGCCACCGCATCCCGGCATGGTACGGCCCCGACGGCAAGGCGTTCGTGGAGGAGACCGAGGCCGAGGCGAAGCGCCAAGCCGAGGAACATTACGGCCGGCCCACCGACCTCAAGCAGGACGAGGACGTCCTCGATACCTGGTTCTCATCGGGCCTGTGGCCGTTCTCCACGCTGGGCTGGCCGGAGAAAACGGACGACCTCGCGCGGTTCTACCCGACCCACACCCTGATCACCGGGTTCGACATCATCTTCTTCTGGGTCGCCCGGATGATGATGCAGGGCCTCCACTTCACCGGCGAGGTTCCGTTCAAGCGCGTGTTCATCAACGCCCTGGTGCGTGACGCCACCGGGGCAAAGATGTCCAAGTCCAAGGGCAACGTCATGGATCCCCTGGAAATGGTGGACGACTACGGCGCCGACGCGCTGCGCTTCACGCTGACGGCCATGTCCGGCCAGGCTCGCGACATCAAGCTGAGCCGCCAGCGGATCGAAGGCTACCGCAACTTCGGCACCAAGCTGTGGACCGCCCCCCGGTCCTGCCAGATCAACGGCTGCGCCCGGGCCGCCGGCTTCGACCCGGCCACGGTGAAGGCGCCGCTGAACCGCTGGATCGTCGGCGAGACCACACGAACCGCCCAATCGGTCACTGCGGCCCTGGCCGGCTGCGGTTTCGGCGATGCCTCCGAGACCCTCTACCGCTTCATCTGGAACCAGTTCTGCGATTGGTACGTGGAGTTCGCCAAGCCGCTACTCACCGGCGCCGACGAAGCCGCCAAGGCGGAGACCCAGGCCACTACGGCCTGGGCGCTGGACGTGATCCTTAAGCTGCTACACCCGGTGATGCCGTTCATCACCGAGGAACTGTGGGCCCAGACCGCCGACCTGGGCGCCCCGCGCGCCGAGACCGGCTTCCTGATGACGGCGCGATTCCCCGAGCTCTCCAGCGACCTGATCGACCCGGCCGCCGACGCCGAGATCGCACTGCTGATCGCCGCCATCACCGAGGGTCGCTCGGTTCGCCAGGAGCTCAACGTCCCGGCTAGCGCGCAACCGGCGCTGCTGGTGGTCGAAACCAGCGACGCCCAGCGCAGGGTGCTCACCGAGAACGCGCCTCTGGTCGCTCGCCTGCTGCGGGTCTCGGAGGTGCGGTTCGTGGAGGTCGCCCCGGAGGGCTCTATCCCCTTTGTGGTCGAGGGGGCGACCCTGGCCCTGCCGGTGGCCGAGTTCATCGACATCGCCGCCGAACGCGCCCGCCTGACCAAGGAGGTCGCCAGCCTGGCCGGAGACATCGCCAAGACCGCCGGCAAGCTGGCCAACCCCGACTTCGTCGCCCGCGCGCCGGAGGAGGTGGTGGAAGAGAACCGCGAGCGGCTGGCAGACGCCGAAGCCGCTAAGGCCAAGCTGGAGGGGGCGCTTGCGAGACTGGGTGCGGCGGCCTAGGGCTGCCAGCCGACCCAGATTGCAGGGATACGCAAGCTACGTGTTTGCCCTTGCGATGGCGTTAAATCGCCTTCTAGATGCCTCAAATCAGAAAAGGTCTCGCTTACCCACATCCGGAGGCAGAACTGCGCCGTATGGTGGTTAATCAGCTGAACTCTGAATATAACAAATGTTGATATCGAACGCGGGAGGGCGTCTGTCCCATGATACGCAAGTTGCTACTAGCCTCGGTCCTGTTTCCACTCGCGCTCACGGGAGGCGCCGCGATCGCAGCGGACCACGCTGAGTCGCCCGGCGCCGACGCCGATCCGGCGGCGGATCTTGCCGACGTCTTCCTGTTCATCTCTCCGGAGAACCCCAACCGTCTGGTGGGCTCGATCACCTTTGGCGGGCGGCCAGCGCCGCGCTCACGCACCGACGTCGTCTATTGTGATCCGAAGGTGATCTATGTCCTGAACATCGGTCGCGCCACAGCGGCCGGCACGTTCACCAACCAGCCCACCCTCAAGGTGACCGCAAGGTTCGCGGGCGACGGCCTCGGACGCTGCGGCATCAAGATCGAAGGGGTGCCCGGCGCGGGCGGCAACATCATGGGAGCGACGGAAACCGTTCTCACCTCGAGCACGGGCCTTCGCGCCTTCGCCGGCCGGCGGAACGACCCGTTCTTCTTCGATGCCGAGGGCTACAACGGCATGATCGCCGCCTTTGCGAACCCGCCGCCTGCGGGCGGATACCTCGTCAACGCCTTCGGCCTCGGCTCACGGCCCCGGCGCGACTCGTTCGCCAACCGCAACATCACTGCGATCGTCTTCGAAATGGACGTGAACGCGGTGGCGCCGGCGGTGAACGGCGTCCGACCGAAGATCCAAGCCTGGGCGACGACCGCCCGTCGTCCGTAATCCGAGGCCGCGAAAAATGAACAAGATCATGAAGTCTTCCGGTGCTCTCGCCGGTCTCACTTCGCTCGTCCTGCTGAGCGCCTGTGGCGGCGGCGGCGGATCCGACAGGCCTGCGCCGGGGCCTGACACGCCCCGCGTCGCCGAATTCCAGTTCGATCCGACGCCGGCCGACTCGCCGCTGTACACCCGGGTGGATCGCACCGGCGCGCCGGCGGTCGGGACCGCCCTGTTGTCCAGGAACTCCACCCCGACCATCACCGGCGTGGGCGGCGGCATCCTCAATCCAGGGATCCCCACCAACCCCTTCAACGACCAGCGCGACCAGCTGAACCGGGGCGACCCGGTCAACGACTTCGCCGACTTCGCCGGCACCTTCGTCGCCGGCCCGCAGCCCAACTCGCTCCAGAATATCCACTTCAAGCTTAACGCCGAACTGCAGGCGCTGGGGCTGACGCCTTGCTCCACGGTGCCTGCGGGCGGCGCGGCCACCAAGGCGGACGTCAACGTCGATACGTGCGTCGCGCAGGCGGCCCCCGCCATCCTGCCCGATGTCATCACCTACGACTTCGCCGCCCCGGAGGGCTTCCCGAACGGCCGGACCTTCGACGACCCGGTGGTCGACCGGCTGCTGTCGGCGGCGTTGCTCCAGCTGACAGCCACGGGTGGGCCGCACACCATCGACGCGCTCACCGGCGTCATCGACCCTTGGAACGGCCCGACCGGCGCCCCTTGTCCCGCCCCCTGCCGCTCGACCGGCGATGAGACGGGTACGCTTCAACCGACGACCTTCCCGTACCTGCGCCCCCTTCTTCCGTGATCGGAGCGTTCCTGGTAGCCGCGCGGCATCGCCGAGCCGGAGTTGAAGACCCTGCCGTCATCGAAAGAGCCCGCCCCTCACGGGGGCGGGCTTGACGGCGCCGGCGTACGCCCGGTCTCCGTTCGTCTGGCTTTCCGCAGGCGCGATGGCGGGGATCCTCCTGGCGTTGCTCGGTTGGATCGGGCTGGCAGGCCAGCCGCCCGTGGCAGCTAAGGTCGCGGCCGCGCCCGCAGGAACGATTACCAAGCCGACATTCGAAAGGGTCGCCGCCGACAACAACGAGGCCATCGCATCGGGCGAGGCGATGGTCGCGGGTCCGCTGCAGAGCACACTGGTGGCCCTGGAGCTGGTCAACCTTTACACGGAACGGGCGAGGCTGACCGGCAGCTATGACGACTACGGTCGAGCGGAAAGCCTGCTCAACCGCCTCCAGGCGCAGTTCAGCGGATCCGAAGGCGTCTGCATGGCGACGGCGAGGCTGCACTATGCCCTGCACCGCTTGGCCAAGGCGAAGGAGGTTCTGGACGGATGCCCGGGCCTTGCCGGGACCGTCGAAGACCTGTCGAAGCGCGCAGATATCGCGTTCTATTCCGGGCGCTACAAGGACGCCGGGATCATCTACCGCGCGATCGTAAACCAGGTCGGCACGCCTCAGGCCTACATCCAACTGGCGCTGTTCGCCGCCAAGACCGGCTCCCCGGGCGAAGCGCTGGCGTTCCTGGAGGCCGCCGAGCACCGCTACCACGGAGGATCGGCCCTGCAGGAAAGTTGGCTCGCCCTGCAACGCGGCCTGATCGAAATGGACCGGGGGCGCTACGCTGAGGCCCACGCCATGTTCGCCCTGGCCGACGAACGCCTCCCCGGCTACTGGCTGAACGAGGAGCACATAGCCGAGATCGTCGCCCTCAAGGGCGACACCGCGGCCGCCAAGCGCATCCTTGAGAGCGTGGTCAAGAAGACCACCGCACCAGAATACCTCGACGCGCTGGGCGCAATCGAGGCCGAGGCCGGCAATTCCGAAGCAGCCAAGCAGTTGTTCGACCGCGCCGAAACCATCTACGTCGAGCGCGCCCGGCGCTTCCCCGAAGCGAACGCTGGCCATGCGCTGGATCACTACCTGGACGACGCGCCGCGGCCGACAAAGGCGCTGACCCTGGCGCAGGCAAACTATCGGAACCGACCTTACGGCGACGCTGCGATCCAACTCGCGAAGGCCCTTCTGCTGAACGGCCGTCCCGCGGAGGCGGCGCGCCTGCTTGAGGAGGAACTGGCCAAAGGTTGGGACACCGCCGAAACCTGGTGGACGTTGTCCCTGGCGGCCCAAGCCGCGGGCGATCCTGCGCGCGCCAAGACGGCCGGTCTGGAGGCGACCCGGCGCAACCGGTACAGCTCAACCCAGTACGCTTTCGACTTCTGACGGCTGAGCCTACCGTTCACTCCAGCTCGGGCGTCAGATGCTCATGCTTGCCGTGCCTGTGGTCGGCGGCCGGCCCATGATCGCCATTCGGGGCGACGGCGATGAGGTTCAGCTCGCCGAAGCGCACCCCGCGTTCAGCGCGGATGGCGTCGGCCAGGGACCGGACCTGATCTGTGCGACCCTTGAGCATCACGCTTTCCAGGCAATGCTCGTGGTCGAGGTGGATGTGGATGGTGGCGACGACCAGGTCGTGGTGCTGGTGACTCAGTTCGGTCAGCCGCTGAGCCAGAGTCCTGACGTGGTGATTGTACACGTAGGAGAGGTTGGCCACGCAGTCACCGTCCGAAGCCGCCGCCTCACGACGGGTCGCAATGGCCTTGCGCACCAGGTCCCGCACCGCTTCCGACCGGCTGCCGTAGCCCTGTTCGGTCGCCAGTTGATCGAAGGCCTCAGCCAGGCTCTCGTCGAGGGAAATCGTCACCCGCTGCATAGGCCCTCCAGGCGAGCGCGAGCATAGGCGCTGGCTTGGAGGTCACCAAGCGCTGGCGCTGCCGGGTGAAGTCCGGCATGTAGGAAATATCAGCACAAAGTTCCTACGGCGAGATGCGCCTCCATGCTGCGGACCCTTACCATTGCCGCTCTCTTTGCTCTGGCGCCGATATCTGCATTCGCGGAGGTGGCCGATGAAGCGCCGATCGAGACGGGCGCCGTCGAGGAGATCTACGTCTGGGGCAAGCGCGAGGGTCGAATCGGCGAGGCGACCACGGCGAGCGAGGGCCAAGTGTCCTTCGGCGCCTACTCCAATCGCCCGCTGCTGCGGCCAGGCGAACTGGCCGAGGTGGTGCCCGGGCTGGCGGCGACCCAGCACTCCGGCTCCGGCAAAGCCAACCAGTTCTTCCTGCGCGGCTTCAACCTGGACCACGGGACAGACTTCTCCATCTCGCTCGACGGCGTGCCGCTGAACCTGCGCTCCCACGCCCATGGTCAGGGCTATCTGGACATCAACGGGACGACCCCTGAGCTGGTCCAGACGATCGACTACCGCAAGGGACCCTACTTCGCCCAGGTCGGCGACTTCTCGGCGGCCGGGACTGCGGCCTTCCGCACCTTCGATACCCTGCCGGAGAGCTTCATTCAGGCCCAGGTCGGCGAGAACAGGTTCGGCCGCGTCGTCGCCGGGCTGAACGTCGGCTCCGGCCTGCTGGGCCTCGATCTCACCACCTCGGACGGACCATGGGTGCGCGAGGAGAACCTGCGGAAGGTCAGCGCGCTGGGCCGCTTCGATCTCGCTGGCTGGTCGGTCACCGCGCTCGCCTACGACGCCAAGTGGGACTCGACCGACCAGATCCCGCGGCGTGCGCTCCGCGCCGGAACCCTCTCGCGGCTCGGAACGATCGACACCACCGACGGTGGCAAGACCAGCCGCTTCATCCTCTCCGCCCGCCGCCATCCCGACGCAGACAGCGACCTCGTCGTCTACCTCCAGCGCTACAAGCTGAACCTCTGGTCGAACTTCACGTACTTCCTCGATGATCCAGTCAACGGCGACCAGTTCGAGCAGGCCGAAAGCCGCTGGATCGCGGGGGCGTCGGGCTACCGCACTTGGCGTCCGTCAGAGTCTTGGACGGTCCGCCTCGGCGCCGAGACGCGGCTGGACGACATCGGCCCCATCGGCCTCTACCGCACGCGCGTCCGCCAGCGCCTCTCCACCGATCGGCGCGACGAGTTGCGGGAATTGTCAGGCGGCGTATGGGCGACCGCCGCCTGGGCGTCGGGCCCGTTCCGCGCCAGCCTGGGTCTGCGCGCCGATGCGATCCACGTGGACGTGGACTCCGGCAACCCGCTCAATTCGGGTGAGGCGACAGACGCCCTGTTGAGCCCGAAGCTCACCCTGGCCTGGCGGGTCTCCCCCAGCGTTGAGCTCTATGCCGACGCCGGACGCGGATTTCACTCCAACGACGCGCGGGGGGCCGTCCAGCGGATCTCGCCGACCACGTCCGATCCGGTGGAGAAAGTACCGCTGTTCGCCGCCGCCGACGGGGCGGAGCTGGGCGCGCGGTTCGAGCAGGGCGGCTTTTCGGCCAGCGTTGCGCTCTGGGCCCTGAGGCTGGAGTCCGAGCTGGTCTACGTCGGCGACGCCGGCGACACGGAGAGCACCGATGGCACCAAGCGTCTCGGCGTCGAGGTGCTGGCGAGCTGGTCGCCGCGGCCGGGGCTGAACTTTGACGTCTCGGGCGCCGCCACGCGCGCTCGCTATCGCGGTGACCCGCCGGACGGCGACCGCATCCCCAACGCCCTGGAGTACGTCATCACCGCCGGCGCCACGGCGCGGGTGCTGCCCGACGGCGTGCTCCAGGCCAATCTGCGCCGCCTCGGCCCGGCGCCGCTGATCGAGGACGACTCGGCGCGCTCCAAGTCGGCGACAGTGGTGAACCTCGCCTACACCCACACCTTCGGACCGGTGGCGGTCACGCTGGATGTCCTCAACCTGCTGGATAGCCGGGACAACGACATCACCTACTTCTACGCCTCGCGACTGCCCGGAGAACCCGCGGAGGGCGTCGAGGACATCCACTTCCACCCGATCGAGCCGCGGCAGGTCCGCGTGGGCCTGAGGTACGCCTTCTAGGCTCGGCGGCGCCCGCAGCGCCGACAGTCTGGCCGGTACCAGCTATCAAGGCTGCGGAGTGTTCAGAGCGAGTTGAAGACGCTGAAGACGAGAGCTGACGTCCTGCTGGTCGCGCGTGGCGTCTTCGACAGCCGCGCCAAGGCGCGCGCCGCCATCGAGGCGGGCGGCGTGACCGCCGATGGCCGGGTGGTCGCCAAGGCCTCCGAGTTGATCGCCGACGACGCGCAGGTCCAGGCGACGCCGGCACACCCCTGGGTCGGCCGCGGCGCCTTGAAGCTGGTGCACGCCCTCGACCTGTGGCCGATCGCCGTCGACGGTCGGGTCGTGCTGGACGTGGGTGCATCCACGGGCGGATTCACCGAAGTCTGCCTCGCCCGCGGCGCGGCGCGCGTCTATGCGGTGGATGTTGGCCGCGGACAGCTGCACCCGAGCATCGGTTCGGATCCGCGCGTCCTCGCACTGGAGGCCACCGACGCCCGTCACCTGACCTCGGCGCTGATCCCCGAGTCCCCCGAGTTGATCGTCGCCGACGTCAGCTTCATCGCACTGGAGAAGGCGCTACCAGCGGCGCTCGGTCTGGCGTCGGCAGGCGCCGACCTCATCGCGCTGGTGAAACCGCAGTTCGAAGTCGGTCGCGAGCGGGTGGGGAAGGGCGGTATCGTCACCGACGCGGAGGCCCGGGCCGGCGCCCTCACGGCGGTGAAGGCCTTCCTCGCCGCCGGCGGGTGGGCCGTCCAGGCCAGCACCGACAGCCCCATCGAGGGCGGCGACGGCAACCGCGAATACCTGCTGTGGGCGGTGAAGTCCCAGCCACCGCTCATCCCGGATGAGTGGGTCTGTCAGTCGACGACGGCGTAGCGGCCGGTGGCGTCGCGACAGACGCGCACGAAGCGAGTCTGGGTGCGGCCGTCCGGCATGTAGATCGGGCTCTCGGCCAGGGTGCAGCCGTCCCCACCGGCCGGCTGTTCGGCCACGCGGTAGCGTTCGCCGCGGCCATCGGTGGCGTAGGCATCGGCGCGGGCCTCGCCGGCGGCGGCGTCTGCGCCGGCATAGGCGTCGCGGCTGTAGTAGCTCGACTCGGCGCGGGGCGCGGGGGCGGGCGGGGCGCCCACCGACGGGTCGGAGGTGCAGGCGGCGGATCTGTTGCCCACCACGCCGCCGGCGATCGCCCCCAGCAAGCCGCCCAGCAGAGCGCCTTCCGTCCGCGCGTTGCGCGCCGCCACATTGGAGCCGATCACCGCGCCGGCGCCGCCGCCCAGCACCGCGCCAACCGTGCCGCGCCCGGTTTGTTCGCGCTTGCAGGCGTCGTAGTAGTAGCCGTTAGGGCTCTGGGCGGTGTAGTTGCCGGGCTGGCGCCCGTAGGACTGGGCGCTCGCGGCGCCCGCGGCCAGCGCGAGCAAGCCCACCAGGGCGTAGGTGACACGCTTGGACATTGGTGATTCCTCGTCGATGTGCTTGCTGGCCTTACGGCGAAGCTTGAGTGGAAGATGCGTGGCCGAAGCTGAACGGTCGTTGAGAATCTCGTTCATGTTCGTTCATTTTTCCCTAAGACCCACTGCGCCCGCAGTTCCCAAATGAGGGGCCCGCGCCATCGCCAGCGGGCCCGCCCCGACCGTCGCCCCGACCCGCGCCCGCCGCCTGGGCCGCCCGCCGAGTTCACCATCGCCAGCGTCGGCGGAGAGGGTGACGGCGTGGCCCCGGGCCCGGTTTTTGTGCCCTTCACCCTCCCAGGCGAGCGGGTGGTGGCGCAGGGTTCGGGCGAGCGGCGCGAGCTGCTCGACGTCGCGACCCCCAGCGTCCAGCGCATCGCCCCGGCCTGCCCCTATTTCGGGACCTGCGGCGGCTGCGCCTTGCAGCACTGGGCGCACGCGCCGTACCTCGCCTGGAAGGTCGAGAGGCTGGCCGGCACCTTGGCGCGCGAGCGGATCGAGACTCAAATCCTGCCGCCCTTCGCCGCCGAACCCGGCACACGGCGACGCGTGACGCTGCATGCGCGGCGAGGCGACCGCGGCCAGGCGCGCCTGGGCTACAAGCAGCGAAAGTCCTGGGACCTGGTCGACATCGACCTCTGCCCGATCGCCGACCCGAAGATCCAGGCTGCACTCCCGGCCCTGAAGCGCCTGGCGGCGCCGCTGTTCGAGCATCCCAAGTCCGCCCCCTCGCTGCACGTGACCCTCACCGCCACCGGCCTCGACATCGACATCACGGGCGTCGAAGCCAGGAGCGGCGGACTGTCCGCCGACGCCCGCGTCCAGCTGGCTGAGCGGGCGGCCGAGGCTGACTTCGCCCGCGTAACGCTGGCCGGAGAGGCCGCCTACATGGCGCGCCTGCCGCAGGTGCGGCTGGGCCCGGCCGTCGTCGCCCTGCCGCCCGGCGCCTTCCTCCAGGCCACCAGGGCGGCGGAAACCGCCATGGCCGACTTCGTCGCCGGCGCGGCCGCCGGCGCGACCCGCATCGCCGACCTCTACTGCGGGGTCGGAACGTTCACCTTCCGCCTGGCGGAGATTGCGCCCGTGCACGCCGCGGACGCCGCCCCTGACGCCGTGGCGGCGCTGATGGCGGCGCTGTCGAGCGCGCCGGGCCTGAAGGGCGTCACGGCTGAGACCCGCGATCTGGCGCGCCGGCCGCTTCTGGCCCACGACCTGCGTCACACGGATGTGGTGGTGTTCGATCCGCCCCGGGCCGGCGCCGCCGAACAGGCGCGGGAGCTGGCCGCCTCGGGCGCGGCCCGGGTGATCGGCGTGTCGTGCAACCCCGCTACCTTCGCGCGCGACGCGCGCACCCTGCTAGACGCCGGCTTCAGGCTGGAGCGCGTGCTCCCGGTCGATCAGTTCCTCTGGTCGCCGCACGTCGAGCTGGTAGGCGTCTTCGAGCGCTGAACGCTACTGGCCGCCGCCAAGCGGATTTGGCGCCCGCGCCTCGCGGCGACCGTGCAACCGCTCACGCTCCTGGCGCAGCCGGTCTACCTCGGCCGACAGGTCGGCGATCTCGGACGTGAGTTGGGCGACGCGGGCCTTCAGGTAGGCGTTCTCGCGCGCCAGCGCGTCTCCGACGCTCATCGACGCAGCCGAATGCCGAACAGCGTGAAGGCGAGGGGCAGGGCGATGGCGATCCCGGCGAATACCAGTGCGGCGATGAACATCCACGTTCCTGAGACGACGCGACCGGCGCGCCAGTGTTGAAATGAAATGGCGAGTGTTCGGTTCAATACAAGCGGGGGCCGATATGAAATAATGACCGAGCTCACGAAATAGTGGAAGCGGAACAAAAGAAATCAAGTTCTGCAAAACCGACCCCGTGATACAGATATCGAAGTCGCGGAATTTTCGCCGCGGATAGAATTCGGAGCCGCAGGACGATGGCCAAGGGTCAGAAGAAGTCGAACAAGGAGGCCCGCAAACCCAAGCAGGCCAAGGCCAAGCCCGCCGAGGCGCCGCTGTTCAAGACCATGGGCAACAAGTGAACTTCCTCTCCCTGCTGTTCCGGCCCTCGGTGGCCGACCGGGAAATCCGCGCCGAGATCTGGCGGCTGGGGTCGCGGCATGTCGGCTGGCCGCTGGAGGGCGCGATCGCCGAACTCAAGGAGCCCGGCCTGCCCGCGGGTCGCGCGGTGCTGCTGCGCGCCTGCATCCAGCGCCTGCGCGCGCAAGCCGCATGAGCCATCCCATTCGCATCGGCGGCGCGCGCTACGCTCCCGCGGTCCACGGCGGCCTCGTCGACTCCCGCTCCACCAGCGCCCCAGGCTCCAAAGCCCCGCGGCCCACCCTGAACGACCGCCGCAGCACACGGTAGTTCCTCAACTCCTCCCCCCGTGCAGCGGGGGAGGAAATGGGCCGCGACCGCGCTACGATGACTGTTCGCTCCCAAATAGGTCCATCTGTCCGCCGGGCTTGGGCGGCACGCGGAATTTGCCCATGTCCAGCGATCCCCAGCCCTGGTCGAGGCCGTAGCGCTTCTTGGCGGCGGCAAATCGGGTCGCCATCAGGTCGCCGACGGGGCCCTGGCCCTTCATCCGCGCGCCCCACTCGGCGTCGTAATCCTTGCCGCCCCGCATCTGGCGGACCAGCGACATGACGCGTCGCGCCCGGTCGGCGTGGTCGGTCTCCAGCCACTCGCGGAACAGGTCCTTGATCTCCCGAGGCAGCCGCAACGCGACGTAGCCTGCGCCACTCGCGCCGGCTTCGGCGGCGCGCTGCAGCACCGCCTCCATTTCGTGGTCGTTCAGCCCGGGGATGGCCGGCGCGAACATCACCGTCACGGGCACGCCGGCCGCGCTAAGCCTGCGCACCGCGTCGATCCGCTTCTCCGGCGTCGCGGCGCGCGGCTCCATGGAACGGGCGAGCTTGCGGTCCAGGCTGGTGATCGACACCGCCACCCGCACCAGGCCCTCGGCCGCCGCCGGAGCCAGCAGGTCCAGGTCGCGCAGGACCAGCGCTGACTTGGTGATAACCGAGAACGGGTGGCGGAACCGGGCCAGCACCTCGATGATCCCGCGGGTGATCCGGAGCTTCCGCTCCTGCGGCTGGTAAGGGTCGGTATTGCCGCCGATGTGGATAAGTTCGGGGCGATAGCGCGGCTTCGACAGCTCCGCCTCCAGCAGGCGCGCGGCCTCTGGCTTGAAGTACAGCTTCGATTCGAAGTCGAGGCCGGGCGAGAGCCCCATGTAGGCGTGTGCGGGGCGCGCGTAGCAGTAAATGCAGCCGTGCTCGCAGCCACGGTACGGGTTGATCGAGGCCGAGAAGCCGACGTCCGGGCTGTCGTTTCGGCTGATGATGACCTTGGCCTTCTCCGGACTCACGCTCGTCTCAAGCTGCGCGGGCTCCACGTCTTCCGCCGTCCAGCCGTCGTCGAAAGCCTCCCTTGCGTACGACTCAAACCTGCCCGAGGTGTTGGATCGGGCGCCCCGGCCGCGGACAACCGGAATTTGGGAACTGAAGCCGGACATGCCAAAGGGGTACGGCTTGTGGTAGAACAAAACAAGAACTATTAATGCCTTGACCGTCGTAGCGAGGTTGCGGAGCCTCGTCAGTTGAATGGGAGGGGTGCGTGGGGCTGAGCCTTTGGGTTGGCATGCTGTCACAGACGGACCCGGCGGAGCGTCCGGGCCTGCGGGAGGAGATCGCGCTCCTCAACGAGGTACTGCTCCAACGAGGCCTACCGAGGCACAATGAGCCGGAAGATTTGCCGGACGACGCGGTGTTTGAGGCTCAGATGCTGGGCTACAGCGGACTGCATTACGTCCGTCGCCTGGCGGCGCATCATATGCTGACGGGATGCCTCCCGGCTCCCGCAACCCACGACGATGCGGCGGATGATCCCCTTATCCTCGAGGCCAACAATGCGGTGATGATGGGGCGCCGGCGGCCGCGCCGTGGCGGTTGGGTAAGCAGATTGCTCGGCCGTAGGTCGGTGGTTCCGCCGGTGTACAGCCACCTGTTGCTGCATTCGGACTGTGAGGGCTTCTATGTGCCGCAGGACTTCCCCCAGGTCATTCTTGATGACGCCGAGCCCCAGCGTCCGTCGTTGGGCGGTATGGTTGGTTCAAGCGTGAGGCTGTTGGCGGAGTGTCATGCGCTTGCAGGTCTCATCGGCCTGCCGGCGGACATTGACGTTGAGAGTGAGGAGCTGTGGAAAGTGGCCGATCAACCGGCGAAGGATGGGCCGCTCTGGAAGGTCTATGGCGCAGAAGCATTCGGACTCGCGCGATTGATCCGCGGCTGCGAGGTCTCCATCCGCCACGGCGCCCTCCTGGTCTTCTGCTGAGGTTGAATGCTCACGGTCATCATCGACGCCCGGGCCAAGGCCGAACAGCTGCCCGTCATCCTCTCGCAGCTGACCGCCGGCGCGGTCGACGGACTGGTGCGCCAGGTGCTGATCGTGGCCGATGCGGCGCAAGCGGGCATCGCCGACCTCTGCGAGGAGACCGGCGCGGAGGCGCACCCCACGCACGAGGCAGCGGCCGGCGCATCGCGAGCAGACATGCTGCTGTTGCTCCCCGCCAGTTTCCGCCTCCGCGACGGCTGGATCCGGGCGCTGGACGGCCAGGCGCCCCCGGCGCGGGTGGTGGGTCTTGGCGAGGGCGGGCTGTTCGGGCCGCGGCCCAGCGGCCTGCTAGTCGAACGCCGCCTTCTCGAGCAGGGCGTCGATCACGCCCAGCGCCTGGGCCGTCGCCTGGGTCTGCGGCGGATAGGTTAGGTCGAGGCTGGCCTCGATCCGCTTGGCCCCGCCGGCCAGCGCGTCCAGCGTCTTGGTCTGCTCGCCGAACATGTGCTTGTAGGTCCAGTAGCCGGTCATGACCTTCTCGACGTAGTCGCGGGTCTCCAGGGCCGGCAGGCACTCGATCAGCAACAACGGGTCGTCCTCGCCGACCATGGCGATGGTCTTCAGGACCGAGCCTGGTCCGCCGTTGTAGGCCGCCACGACGCGCAGTATGTCGCCGCCGACGCCACGGTCCATGAGGTAGGCTATGTAGTCCTGGCCGACCCGCAGGTTGGTCGCCGGATCGAGCAGGGTCTTGGGCCTCTGACGATAGCGCTTGTCGCCGGTGACGAGCGTGGCCGAGGCGGGCATAACCTGCATCAGACCGTAGGCGCCGACGGGGCTGATGGCGGAGGGGTTGAAGGCGCTCTCCTGGCGCACGATGGCGTAGACCAGAGCGCGGTCCACCGTGAAGCCGTCCTTCGGCGCCAGCGGCGGCGTCTGGTACTGGCCGATGGTCCGGTACTGCGGCGTCTGGTCGTAGCCGCCGCCGCCCGTGCCGAGCGCGTCCATCAGGGCGCCCCAGGCCTTTCTCTCCTCGAAGGTGCGCGCCATGGCCAGCCCCGCGCGCAGTTCCTGACGCGCCTCCTCGCCACGGCCGATCTGGGCGAGGGCGGCGGCGCGGTGCGCTCGCGGGTCGCGGTCGATGAAGCTGGCGAGGTCCGTGCCGGCGGCCCGGTAGGACGCCCGTATGAGCTGGCCGGTCTCGGCCACCTCGGCTGCAAGGGTCCTCACCTGCCGCTCGGCGATCATGCCGTAGAAGGTGTTTGGCGTCTGCGCGGCCTGGCGCAGGAAGGCGTTGGCCTCGCGGCCCTCGCCGAGCTGGGCGGCCGAACGCGCGGCCCAGTAGGCCCCGGCCGAGCGCAGCCACGGATCGCGCGCGTCATCGTTGGCGATCTGGCCGAAATAGTCGCGCGCCTGGCCATAGTCGCCGAGCCGCCACGCCGAGAGGCCGGCGATCCACCCTTCGCCCACCTGCACAGCCAGCTTGAACGCTGTCCTGGCGTCGCCCGAATAGAAGGCCTCGCGGGCGGGCTTGGTGGCCTCGCTGCGGGCGCCATCGAGGCCGGCCACTTCCGGCAGCGGCGGGTGGGCGGCGTCAGCCGGCTTGCGCTTCGAGGCCAGCGAGAACACCTTCTCGGCCAGCGGCAGGTCCCGGAACCTCGACAGCCAGTGGCTGAGTTCGTCGAAGGACGCCGTGTGCGCCTTTGGATGCATCAGGGCGCGATACGACAGGTAGCCGGATAGGGACTTGTCCTGGATCTCCGCGGCGGAGAGCTCGGCGCCGACGAAGTCGCCTTCCTCCATCGCCTGGAAGGCGGCGGCGTAAGCCTGTGCGTCGGTGTCGGAGAGGGCCTTCGGCGATCCGGCCCAAGCCAAGCTTGAAACCGAGGCGGCGGCGACGAGGGACAAAGCAAATACCCCGGCGCGCAGGCGCTTTTCGAGCGTCATGCCGTCTTATTCACGCACCTGTACTAACGCCAGGTTGAGCGCGAATCCCTTTTCTCGAGTCCCACGTGGCGAAGCTAGAGGGGCCTGTCGGGGCGATCAAGCCTTTCCGTAAGGGTCAGGAGGTCGCTCCAGGCGCGCTTCTTGGCGCCCGGCTGCCGCAGCAGGAAGGCTGGATGCAGTGTCGGCAGGGCCGGCAGTTCCATCGATCCATCGGCCGAGCGCCACTCGAACCAGCGCCCGCGCAGCGACAGGATCCCCTCGTCGCGGTTGAGCAGGGACTTGGCCGAGGCCCCGCCGACCAGAAGCAGCATCTTCGGTTGCACCAAGCCGACCATCCGCTCCAGGAACGGCGCGCACACCGCCTGCTCGGAGTGTGTCGGCGTGCGGTTGCCCGGCGGGCGCCAGAAGACCGTGTTGGTGATCAGCACCCGGTCGGTCAGGCCGGCCGCCGCCAGCATGCGGTCGAGCAGCTTGCCGGCGCGGCCGACAAAGGGGGCGCCTTGCGCATCCTCGTCCGCGCCCGGGCCTTCGCCGATCACCATCAGCGGGGCGGCGGGGTTGCCGCGGTACACCACCGCCTGGCTGGCGGCCCCCTCGTGGCGCAGCGGGCAGCCCTCGAAGGCGGCGATGGCGGCGACCAAGGCATCCAGGTCGGCCGCCGCTGCAGCCATCAGGCGCGCCTGCTCGAGGGCAGCGGCGATGTCGGGCTGGGCGGCGGACCGCGAGGTGGCGAGCTGCGGCGCGGCGACCTGGCGGACGGGGGGCGCGATCCGGCCGGCGGCGATGCGGTCCACCGGCTCATCCAGCAGCATGGCGTCCACGCCGCCGTCCGCCCAGAAGGCGAGCAGACTCTCGGCCAGCTGGCCGGCGGAGGCTTGGCCATTTGCTTGGCTTGAGGCCGACAAGGCGGTGTTCACTCCCGGTGTGGCTTGGTCCACTCTTGGCACGAAGCGGCCGGCTTGTCAGTAGGGGAGGGCGACCAACATGCGCATGCGCGGCATCGCCATCGTCGCGGCCGTCCTCGTGGCGCTTCCGGCGGCCGCCCAGACACACCGCGTGCTCGCCCAGCAGGCGGAGATCCTGCGCGAGGTGGGCGGCGCCTACCAGGGGCCGCAGGCAGCCTACGTGGCGCGGATCGGCGAACGGGTGGCCGCCGCGGCGGGCCTGCCCGGCAGCTGTGTCTTCACGATCGTCGACGCCGAAGAGGTCAACGCCTTCACGGCGCCGCCAGGTTGCTACGTCTATGTCACCCGCGGACTGTTGGGCGTCCTCAACTCGGAAGCCGAGTTGGCCGCCGTCCTCGGCCACGAGCTGGCCCACGTGGCCGCCAGGCATGCGCAGAAGCAGCAGGGTCAGGAGGTGCTCACCGGCCTGGCGGCGGCGCTGGTGGGTGCGGCGACCAGGTCAGACCTGGCGGCGGGAGTGGCCCGCCGGGCAGGCAAACTGGGCTTGCTCAGCTATTCCCGAAACCAGGAGTACGAGGCCGACACGCTGTCGATGCGCTACCTCCCGATAGCGGGCTACGCGCCGAGTGGGCTGCCCGACGTGCTGGCCGGCCTGCAGCGGCAGGACGAGTTTACCGCCACCATCTCCCGGCGGCCGGCGCGCGAGGCGCCCGGCTGGGCCCGCACCCACCCGCTTACCAACGACCGCATCCGCCGCGCGGCCACGCAAGCCGAACAGCCTGAGCTGCAAGACGCGTCCGGCCGGAACGCCGAGACCTACCTGCTGGCCCTCGATGGCATGGTCTATGGCGACGAGCCGGAGCAGGGCTACGTCAGTGGTCGCGCCTTCCGCCATCCGGGCCTCGGCGTGGCCTTCGAGGCTCCGTCCGGCTTCCAGCTCGCCGACGAGACGGGCGCTGTGCGGATCAGCGGCCCGGACGGTATGCGCGGCGAGTTCGCGACCGGCCGCGCATCGGTGTCACGGCTGGAGGACTACGCCGACCAAGTCCTTCGGGGAGTGGTCGGCGACGCCCCTGTCGAGCGGGGCCGCCCCACCCGCACGCGGATCAACGGCGTCGAGGCGGTGGTGCTGCCGGCCCGCGCGCCGTCGCGGAACGGGCTGATGGAAGTGGTGGTGGCGGCCTATGCGGTGGACGGAGACCGGGCTTACCATTTCGCCACCATCGCGCCGGCCGGCCGCGGCGCGGTGTTCGACTCCATGTACGACAGCTTCCGGCGCTTCTCCGACCCGAGCGGCGCGCGGGGTTCCCCCCGGATCTCGGTGGTGCGCGTCCGGCCGGGTGACACAACCGAAAGCCTCGCGACGCGGATGACGGGCGAGGCGCCCGTGGAGCGGTTCCTGATGCTGAACGCCCTGGAGCGCGGCCAGCCCCTGATCCCCGGCCAGCGGGTGAAGCTCGTCACCCGCGATCGGGCGAGCCGCTAGCGGAACAGCGCCAGGTCGACCGCGTCGCCCATCACGCGATAGCCCGCGTCGTTGGGGTGCAGCCAGTCGCCGCCGTGCCACTCGGGGCGCATCCGCTCGGGCCTGGCCGGGTCGCGGATCGCGGCGTCCAGGTCCACCACGCCGTCGAAGTTCCCGGGTTTGCGGATCCAGGCGTTGATCGCCTGGCGCGTCGCCTCGCCCTCGGCGGTGAAATAGCCGGCTCCGCCGTACGGCAGGATGGTCGCGCCATGGATGCGCAGTCCGTGGGCGTGGGCGCGATCGATGAGCTGACGATAGCCTGCAATCATCTCCGTGGCGCTGGGCCGCCCCGTGCGGGCGCCCAGGTCGTTGACACCCTCCAGCACCACCACGTCCGTGACCCCGGGCACGGAAAGCACGTCGCGGTCGAACCGGCTGAGTGCGTTCTGGCCGAACATGGCTATGGGCGGGTCGCTGAGCACGCGGTTGCCGCCGATGCCGGCGTTGACCACGGCCATGGCGCGGCCCGGATACTTTGCCGCCAGCCTTTCGGCCAGCCGATCCGGCCAGCGGCTGTTCTTCCCGGGCGTCGCGAGGGCGCCGTCGGTGATGGAATCGCCCAGGGTCACGATCACCCGGCCTGCCGAGGCGCTCTCCACCTCGACGCCGGTCAGGAAGGCCCGGTACTGCGCTGGGCCGGTCGCGGCGGGGACGGGCTTGTCGGTGAGGTCGCCGGGGCCGGCCACGGCCACGAATTCCTGGCCGCTCATGTGGCAGGTGCAAGGACCCGTCGGGCCAGGGAGGAACAGGCTCACCCGCAAGCGGGCGAGCGAGGGGACCTTCAGCGCCACCGGGTCGCTCAGCAGCGGCGCGGCGGGCGGCGCGACCGCGGTTGGCGCGCCGGCGAAGGTCACGGGCCGCTCGCTACCCGCCAAGACGGCGCCGTCAGCACCGATGAGGGCGATCCTGGCCGCGCCGATGGCCAGCGGCTTCTGGCCATACTCGTTGGAGAATCGCAGGCGCAGGCGCTGGCCGCCCGCGCTGACCCGCACCACCTGGACGATCGTCTGGTTCTCGAAGCTGGGCGCCAACATCCGGGGGGGCACATTGGGCCCGGGCAGGACGGGCGGGGCCGGCGAGGCGCCCCACGTCCCGATCCACCGCGGCGCCGCATGGGCGGGGGTAACGACGAGGGCGAGCACGCCCACCAGGACCGACAGACGCATGCGCTTCCCCCTTTTGCTTGACCGCCGCCGCGTGACCTTCCGATAAGACCCGCGAGGGATCAACGCTGCAACGCGGGTCCGGCAGGGCAGGGGAGCGCCATGAGCGAAGCCGTCGAACGCGAGGCGATGGAGTACGACGTCGTTGTCATCGGCGCCGGCCCTTCGGGCCTGGCCGCCGCGATCCGGTTGAAGCAGCTCGACGCCGACCTCACCGTGGCGGTGATCGAGAAGGGGGCCGAGGTCGGCGCCCACATCCTGTCCGGCGCGGTCATCGATCCCAAGGGCTTGAGCGAACTGATCCCCGACTGGAAGGCCAAGGGCGCACCGCTGGAGACCGCGGTCACCCAGGACAAGTTCCAGATACTGGGCCCGCAAGGCAGCCTCGACCTGCCGATCTGGGCCATGCCGTCCTTCATGAACAATCATGGCAACTACATCGCCTCGCTCGGTAACGTTTGCCGCTGGCTGGCGACGGAGGCGGAGGCGCTCGGCGTCGAGATCTATCCGGGCATGGCGGCGTCGGCGCCGGTGTTCGCCAAAGACGAACAGGGTGGCGACAAGCTGGTGGGCGTGGTGGCCGGCGAGTTCGGCATCGGCAAGGACGGCAAGCCGGGCCCCGGCTACGAGCCCGGCATCGAGCTGCGTGGCAAGTATGTCTTCATCGGCGAGGGCGTGCGCGGCTCGCTGTCCAAGGTGCTGCGCGCCAAATTTGGCCTCGGCAAGGACGCCGACCCCGAGAAGTACGGCATCGGCATCAAGGAGCTGTGGCAGGTCCCCGACGAGAAGTTCGTTCCCGGCCTGGTCATCCACACCCTCGGCTGGCCGCTCGACCCGACGACCGAGGGCGGCTCGTTCATGTATCACTTCGGGGACAACTACGTGTCCGTCGGCTACGTGGTGCACCTCAACTACAAGAACCCGTGGATTTCGCCTTTCGACGAGTTCCAGCGCTGGAAGCACCATCCGGAAGCCGCCAAGTACCTCGAAGGCGGCAAGCGCATCGCCTACGGCGCCCGCGCGATCAGCGAGGGTGGCCTGCAGTCGGTGCCGAAGCTGAGCTTCCCGGGCGGCGCCCTGCTCGGCGACAGCGCGGGCTTCGTGAACCTGCCGAGGATCAAGGGCAGCCACAACGCGATGAAGAGCGGCATGATGGCCGCCGAAGCCGCCCATGCGGCGATCCAGGCCGGCCGGTCCGGCGACGAGCTCGTCGAGTACGATACGGCCTATGAGAAGTCGTGGGTGCGCAAGGAACTGCACACCGTCCGCAACTTCAAGCCGATCCTGGGCATCTTCGGGCCGCTGATCGGCGGCGCAGTCGGGATGCTCGACCTCTGGATGACCAGCCTGCTCGGCGGCTTCTCATTCTTCGGCACCCTGCGCCACAAGAAGTCGGACGCCGAATCCACGGGCCTCGCCAAGGACTTCAAGCCGATCGTCTATCCGAAGCCCGACGGCGTGCTCAGCTTCGACAAGCTCTCGTCGGTCTTCCTGTCCTCCACCAACCACGAGGAGAGCCAGCCCGCGCACCTCAAGCTCAACAATCCGGACATTCCGGTTTCGGTGAACCTGCCGAAGTACGGGGAGCCGGCGCGGCTCTACTGCCCGGCGGGTGTCTATGAGGTGCTGTACGACGCCAACGGGGCCAACCCGCAGTTCCAGATCAATTTCCAGAACTGCGTCCACTGCAAGACCTGCGACATCAAGGACCCGTCGCAGAACATCACGTGGACGACGCCGCAGGGCGGGGACGGGCCGAACTACCCGAACATGTGAGCGCCATCTTCGCGTGTGACGACTGCGCCCTTGCGGCGCAGCGGCCGCACGCCCAGACTCTTCACATGCGCCATCTCCTCATCGCCTGCGCCCCACTCGTCCTGCTGGCGGCGTGCGCCACGCTCCCCAACGCAGACACGGCCGCCGTCCTGGACCCGGCTGCGCCAGCGGCGGCGGACAGCGCCTACGGCATGTTCCTGGCTGGCAACGCCGCCCTCACCGAGGGTCGCAATGGCGAGGCGGCCAGGTTCCTCGACATGGCTCGCACCCAAAGCGGCGACGATCCTGCGGTGGCCGAACGGGCGTTCACCGCGGCGCTGCTGTCGGGTGACATCGAGAAGGCGGCCCAGATGGCGCCCGATGGCCCCGAGGCCTCGGACGGCGCCAAGCGCCTGGGGCGGCTGGCAAAGGTCGTGGCGGCGCTGGCCGCCGGCCGGGGCAAGGACGCCAGGGAGGCGCTCGGGTCCGACGGGATTGGCTTCCCGCATCGCAGCGCCGCCGCCCTCCTGGGCCCCTGGGTCGCCGCGGCGGCTGGCGACGCCGAAGGCGCGGCCGTGCGCCCGCAACTGCGAGGCGACAGCGGGGTGAGCTACTTCGGCGGCCTGGGCCAGGCGGCCCTCTACGAACGCGCGCGCCGTTTCGACGAAGCGGAGACCAACCTTAAGGCCGTGACGGCCGGGACCTCTCCCAGCGAGATCGCGGTGGTGGCCTACGGCGGCTTCCTGGAACGCCGCGGACGGCGGCCGGAGGCGCTGGCGCTGTACGACGCGGCGCTGGCGCGCAATCCCAACAACCTGAGCATCAAGGCGGCCCGGACGAGAGCCGGGGCAGGCAAGTCACCGCCGCCCCTTCCCTCCATCAAGGAAGGAGCGGCGTTCGCCCTGCTGGCCCCGGCCGCGACCATGATCAGCGCCAAGCAGGAGCAGATCGGCCTGGCGTACCTGCGGCTTTCGCTACGGCTCGATCCCAACCGCAACGACGGATGGCTGATGCTGGGCGATCTCCTGCAGTCGATCGGCGATACCGAGGGCGCGCGGGTCGCCTACGAGAAGCCCAAACCCAACTCGGCCGAATTCCCCGCGGCTCGCGCGAAGCTGGCCTGGAGCTACCAGACCGCCGGGGACAAGGAAGGTGCGCTGAGGTTGGCCCGCGTTGCCGCGGAGACGGGGGTGCCCGAGGGCCGGCTGACGCTGTCGGACCTGCTGCGCGCGAACGAGAAGTCCGACGAATCCATCGGCATCCT
>NZ_CADEGK010000030.1:0-12665 GCF_902826855.1 uncultured Phenylobacterium sp.
GGAAATATAATGGTCAGGACAGCGAAATCAGCGCCTTACTTGGGAAATGTGGGGTTGAAGCCGTTGTCCTTGACGCCGTAGGCGACGGATCCGAAGCCGTAGGCGAACTTCGTCCAGAGCGAGGGGGGCGCCGCGGCCGCCCCGCCGGTTTCACGCGCCACCGCCATCACGCTTCCCCCTGTCGACGATGCCCGACCGATCGTTCAGACAATTGTCGAGCGCTGGCTGGCGGTTGTAAACCGGGAGCTCAAAACAGGGCCTACAGCGGCGCGGGCCCCAGCGGGTCGACGTCCGGCGTGTCGTCTTTCCAGCGGACGGAGCCGAATGGCCGTTCCAGCCAGCGGTGCACCTTGACCGGGCGGTCGGACGCCTGGAACGACCGGACCTGGGCGGTCAGCTCGCGCTCGGCCTCGGTGAGCCGCGTGCGCTGGCGCAGGTAGTCCAGCCAGGTGGGGCAGCTGTAGGACTCGATCCAGCGCTCCGGCTGCGCCACGTCGCGCGCCACCGCCCAGCCGTAGCCTCCGGTGCGCGAGCGGATGGCGCCCAGCCGCAGCAGGAGGCCATAGAACTCTCGCGCCCGCTCCGGCGCCACGGCGTACTCCAGCTCGATGCGAATCGGCCCGCTGCGCGGGGTCAGCTTGAGCGCGACCTCCGGGTCGGGCAGGGGCTGGGCCTCGTCGCTGCCCTGGCCGCGGCCGCCCAGCCGCAGCCACAGCCCCGCGATCGGCAGGAGCGCCAGGGCCAGCGCCGACAGCCGCAGTGCGGTTGGGACGTCATAGGCTTGGGCGATCGTGCCCCACATCCAGGCGCCCATGGCGATGCCGCCGGCGATCGCGGCCTGGAACGTGGCCAGGGCGCGGCCGGCGACCCAGCGCGGCGCCGAGGTCTGGATGACGATGTTCAGCTCGTTGACGCTCAGCATCCAGCCGGCCCCAGTGATGAACAAGGCCACCAGCGTCAGCGGCAGGAGGGTGCTGAACCCAATGACGGCCGTGCCCGCGGCCACGACGAGGGTGGAGATGCGCACCAGGGTCTCCGGCGCCAGGCGGCGGTGCAGCCGGGCGATGTTGAGCGCCCCGGTGACGGCGCCCAGCCCGAAGGCGCCCAGCAGCAGGCCGAAGGTCTCTGCGCCGCCCTTGAGGACGTCGCGTGCGATCAGGGGCATGAGGGAGGAGACCGCCGCGCCGGACACCGCCAGCATCAGGGTTCGCAGGAGCACCACCCGCATGGGCGGCGAGTGGAAGACGTAGCGGACCCCGGACACGATCGCGCGCCCCAGCCCTTCGGGCGGCAGCCGCGCCGGCTCCGGCGTCCGCTTCCAGCGGCCGAGGGCCAGCAGCATGGGCGTGTAGAAGATGGCGTTGATGGCGAAGGCCGCCGCGCCGCCGGCCGCAGCGACGATGACGCCGCCCAGCGCCGGGCCGAAACTGCGGGCGATATTGAAGCTGATGCTGTTCAGCGTGATCGCCGCAGGCAGCAGCGGCGCCGGCACCTGCTCGCGCACCGAGTCCTGCCAGGCCGGTCCCATCAGGGCGCCGCCGGCCCCGATCAACGCGACGCCCAGAAGGAGGACGCCGGGCGTCACCAGACCGGCGAAGCTCAGGGCCGCCAGAGTGATCGCGCCGACGAGGTTGAAGCTAATGGCCGCCAGCGCGACTTTGCGCCGGTCGTACATGTCGGCGATGGCGCCCGCGGCCAGCGCCAGCAGCAGGGTCGGCCCCATCTGGGCGGTCTGGACCATGGCCACCAGGTCGGCCTTGGTGGTGAGCTGGGTCATGATCCAGGCGGCGCCGACGCCCTGGATCAGCCATCCCAGATTGGAGAACAGGCTCGCGACCCAGATTCCGCGAAACACCGGATGGCTGAGCGGCGCCAGCATGCCGGGGGCCGGCTCCTGAACGGGGTGGGTGTCGGCCGGCGCAGTCATCGCGCCAACCTAGGGTGCTGCGCGCCCGACCGCGAGTGCGGAAGGGCAGAGATTCCTCATATCAGACCAAGCGCCTCGAAGCTGGCGACGCCGTCTCGGCCTGCAAAACCTCCCCCGTTCACGGGGGAGGGGGGACCCGAAGGGTGGAGGGGGCGGTGGGGCCGTCCACCGGCCTCGAAGATCAGCCCGTCGGCGATCGACTGCGGACTGCTGATCACCTCGCTGGCCGCCAGCCGGATCGTGCGGATGCCGAGGCGCTGGAGGTAGGCTTCGCGCCGCGCGTCGCGTTGTGGCTGGTCACCGAAGCCGTGTGATCCGCCGTCGATCTCGATGCAGAGCTTTACGCTGGGGCAGTAGAAATCGAGGACATAGGGGCCGAGCGGATGCTGACGGCGGAACACGGGCTTGCCGTCGCCCCGCCCGCGCAGGCATTTCCAGAGCATCACCTCCGGTAGCGACATGTGCTTGCGCAGGCGACGCGCGCGGCTGTGGAGATTGCCGTCAGCTCTCATGATGGGTCACCGCCCCCTCCACCACTTCGTGGTCCCCCTCCCCCGTGAACGGGGGAGGTTTTGCGTCGCAGAGCCGGTCACATCAGACCAAGCGCCTTGAAGCTGGCGACGCCATCGCGGCCGACGACCAGGTGATCGTGGACGGCGATGCGCAAAGGACGGGCGGCCTCGACGACCTGGCGGGTCATGTCGACGTCGGCGCTGGAGGGTGTCGGGTCGCCTGACGGATGGTTGTGGACCAAGATCAACGCACTGGCGGAGAATTCCAGGGCGCGGCGGACGACCTCGCGGGGGTAGACCGGCGCGTGGTCGACAGTCCCGCGGTTCATCACCTCGTCGGCGATCAGCTGGTTCTTCTTGTCGAGGAAGAGGACGCGGAACTGTTCGCGCGCCTCGTGGGCGAGCGCGGTCTTCACGTAGGCCAGGAGCGCGCTCCAGGACGAGATGACCGGGCGGCGCGCCACCTGCTCGCGCGCGGTCCGCAGCCCCGCTTCGTGCAGCAGCTTCAGGTCCAGGGCCACCGACTCGCCGACCCCGCCGACGCGGCGCAGGTCCGCCGGCGTCGCGCCCAGCACGCCGCCGAGCGAGCCGAAGCGCGCCAGCAACTGCTTGGCCAGCGGCTTGACGTCGCCACGCGGGATCGAGCGGAACAGGAACAGCTCCAGCACTTCATAGTCGGGCAGGGCCGCCAGGCCGCCGGCGCCGGCGCGTTCGCGCAGGCGGTCGCGGTGGCCGGCGTAGTGCGGCTTGGGCGCAGGCGCAGCCTTGACGCGCCACAGATCAGGCTGGGCGGAGACGTCTTCCACGGCGAGCGGGCGGGCCATGGGGCGGGAATGTTCCGTAATTGTTCCAGAAAGGCAAGGACCAATCCACACCCCCGATCGGGGGACGCCGCCGCGCCGCCCTCCGAGGCATCTTCCGGTGGGATGGGGGCTTGTAGGATGAAGTGGTCGACGCTGATGTGCGTGGTGGCGGCCGCCATCACCGTGGCGATGCTGGTGATTGTCGCGCCGGGCTAGCGTGTCACGGCGGCGATGGCGTTGTCGTCGGAGTTGCGGTCGATCTGCTTGTTGTAGGGATCGACGCCGGCGAAGGCGGGCTTGCGGTCCACAGTGACCGTCACGGTCTGGACGCCGCTCTTCAGAGGGACGCGCTGGAAGTAGAGGACGTCCCTGGCGCCGAACCCCGGCTTGCCCGGCTCGCTGGTGAAGACCCCGAGGTCGAAGGCCTCGTTGGGCGGGATCGGGGTCTCGGTCTCGAGCCCCGTGGCGTTCGCGTAGGCCTTCTTCGCGCCGATCGTCACGGTGACGTCATAGCGGCCGTCGGGCCTGTGAGTGACAAGGGCGCGCTGGGTGGACAGGTCGTAGAGCGTGATCTTCTCGAACAGGTCGGTGATCAGCTGCTGGGCCACCGGGTCGGCGCCGGCCTGCGCGCGCAGCGCATCCACCAGGTCCTGAGAGCGTGGGTAGGGGGCGCCCTTGAAGGCGTATTGCTGCAGCAGACTGCGGAGCGCTGCGTTGACCTTCGCCTCGCCGATCCGGTCGCGCAGCAGGTACATGACCAGCGAGCCCTTGCGGTAGTGGATGTAGCCCTGGTTCTCGACCCGGATCAGCGGCAGCTCCTCGACCGCCTCGCCGCCGCGGGCGCGAAGGTAGCGATCCAGCTCGTACTTCAGGAACTTGCGGATGCCGGTCTGGCCGTAGGTCTTCTCCATGACGATCAGGGCCGAGTACTGGGCGAGAGTCTCGCTGAGCGCGGTCGCGCCCTGCATGTCGGCGCCGATGATCTGGTGGGCCCACCACTGGTGCGCCAACTCGTGGGCGGTGACGTAGGTGGGGTAGTCGATTTTGTCGGGCCTGGTGTTGTCGGTGATGAATCCGATGCCCTCGGAGTAGGGCATGGTGTTGGCGAACGCCTGCGCGAACTGGGCGTAGTCCGGGAACTCGATGATCCGGGCCTGGTGGAACTGATAGGGGCTGAAGTTGGCTTGGAAATAGTCCAGCCCGGTCCGTAGCGCCCCGATCATGCGCTCGACGTTCCAGGGATGCTGGGGGTCGTAGTACACCGCGAGTTCGACGCCCTTGTAGCCCTCGCGCCGGACGGCGTAGCGGGCCGACTGCACCGAGAAGAAGTTGAGCACGGGCGCGTCTGTGCGGAAGCGGGCCGTGCGCCGGGCCCCCTTGACGTCGTCGGAGATCCGGTACCCGGGCGCGATCGGCGTCTGGTCGGCGACCGTGGTGACGCGGATGTCGGCGTTCACCCAGTCGGCATTGGCCAGGTAATTGCGCGATTGGGCGGCGCGGTCCTCCAGCTTTGGCGGACGCAGCTGGGGCGGCAGGCCGTACTTGCGGCGCTTGGCGCGGTCCTGCAGCAGTCGGTTGCGGTCCATGCCGACCACCGGGGCGAACTCGAAGTTGTCGACGAACGTGCCGTTGTCGACGATGCGGGTCATGTTGCCCGAGTTCTTGAAGCCGACCTGACCCATGACCGTCTGAAACGACAGCGCGGTGCGTTCGCCGGGCATCAGCGGCCGATCGAAGGTGAAGATGCGGTAGTTGAACCGGTCGAAGGCGCGCACCCTGCGGGCCCCGTTCACCGCCATCTGCAGGGCCTTGGTGTCGCGGTCCAGGCGCACGTGCAACTCGCGGATCGGCGCGTTGGAGTCGTTCAGCAGGTGGTAGACACCCTCGGTGGTGAGCTTGGGCGTGTGGGGGTGCAGGTCGAGGTCCAGCTCCACATCGGTAACTGACGGCTGGGCCAGCGTCTCGTAGCGCAGGAAGGCCTTCTCGTAGTCCGCAAGCCACTCTTCGTCGGCGATCCGCGTGCGGTACGTGTTCTCGATATTGGTGTTGTAGAAGATCACCCCGCCCAGGGTGACGAAGGCCGCCAGCGCCACCCCGCCGACGATCCCGGGCGGACCCATCAGCCGGCGCGGCAGGCGCCTCAGGCGCGGCGCCATGCGGGTCTCGGTCCCGCGCGGCCAGAGCGCGTAGGCCAACACGAGAAGGATGATGGAGAACGCCGTCCAATAGGCGCGGAACCAGGCGGCGTAGCCGGCGAAGTCGCCCTGGCCGTTCATGTCGGAGAGCGGCACGCCGGGGCGGCCGTTGAACAGGTAGAGGTTGTGCTCGAACCCGAGGGTCGGCAGCACCAGCCGCGCGATCAGGTAGAGCACCATCAGGCCCCAGCCCACGAACTTGTGCGGCGAGACGGCCTGGCAGAACACCGCCAGCACCGCGATCAGCGTCCAGTCCAGGGCGTTGGGCAGGATGTACCAGAACAGGTATTTGCCCGGCTGGATCGTGAGGTAGCCGTTCAGCAGCTGGATCACGATCCCCATCGCGGCGCTCGTCACGAGCATGGCCAGGAGGACCAGCACGATGGCGATGGTCTTGGGGACCAGGAAGGCCCAGTCGGGTACGGCGGTGGCGTCGACGATCTCGTGCGTGCGCCGGTCGCGCTCACGCCAGACCAGTTCGCCGGCGTAGAACACCGCCACCAGCACCACCAGGAAGGTGAAGCTGCCGTCGAGGACGTTGATCACCCAGCGGGTCACCGGGTAGAGCGCCGCGCCCATCGCCTCGGCGCCCAGGACGAGCCCGCCCAGGCTGTTGAACAGGCCCATGGCCAGCAGCACCGCGAAGGCCGGGCTCTTGAACACCTGGCCCATTTCGAAGCGGGTGCGCTTGGTCAGTTGCGCCCAGGCCAGTTCGAGGCCGCCGTGGCGCGGCCGGGCCAGCGGCTTCATCGGCGGCGGCGGCGCGGCCTCAGGCTTCGGGCTCCGCCCGCGGCCGGCCTTTTCCTCGAAGCTGTAGGTGAACCACGCGGCGGCCAGGGCGAGGAGGGCGACAGGCATCCAGATGGCGTGGTTCCAGAGCACCGGCCCAATCAGCGGCGGCATCCGGGCGTTGGCCTCGGCGGCGGTGAAGTAGCGGGTGGCGAGATCCCAGGCGCTGTAGCCGAACGGGTCGACCAGGGCCGCCAGCCGCAGCTTCTCCGGGTCCTGCAGCGCCACCGCCATCAACAGGTAGGCGATCAGCAGGCCGGCCACCCCGATGTAGGCGCCCATCATCGAACGGGTGATCGTGGTGAGGGTGAAGAACAGCGCCGAGGTCAGGAACAAGGCCGGCAGCGCCAGCCAGACGTACGCGTAGACGTAGTGGCCAGCCACGTTCGGCCCCATCGTCTCCGGGTCGACCCAGGGCATGAGCGAGCCGATCCAGATCGCCAGGGGCACGGCCAGAAAGCTGATCGCAACGGCTGCAAAGGCGCCCAGGAAGCGGCCGAACAGGTAGTCGAACTTGGTGATCCGCGTGGAGCGGATGATGGGGCCGAAGCCGGTCTCCTCGTCGCGCACGATGACGTTGGCGACGAACGCTGTGGAGACGAACATGAAGAAGATCGACATCACCATGACGATCTCGCCCATGCCCTTCGGCGAGTTCTTGTGGACGTTGCCGCCGGAGCCGATGCGCACCTGGTCGATGCCGACCGCGCCGAACACCAGGGCGAAGAAGATCAGCGCGCTGATCCAGAAGATCGGCTGGCGCAGCTGGTAGCGCAGCTCGAAGGCCGCGATCTTTCCGACCATCGGCGTCTAGGCCGCGCGGCGCGAGGCCGTGAGGGCGGAGAAGTAGACGTCCTCCAGGCCGCCGGCGATGGGTTCGAAGGCGGGATCCGGGCGGGCGTCGGCCAGCACGTGGATGACCAGCCGGTCGGTGGCCAGCCGGCTGGCGATCACCTCGTGACGGGCCCGTTCCGCCTCGAGCTCGGAGCGCGCGATGGTCTTCTTCCACAGCCGTCCGTCGAGGGAGCGGGTGAGCTCGGCGGGCGCGCCCTCCTTCAGGATGCGTCCCGCGCCCAGGATAGCCATGCGCGGGCAGAGGTCGGACACGTCCTCGACGATGTGGGTGGAGAGGATCACCACCACGTTCTCGCCGATCTCGGCCAGCAGGTTGAGGAACCGGTTGCGCTCTTCCGGATCGAGGCCCGCCGTGGGCTCGTCGACGATGATCAGGCTGGGCCGGCCGATCAGGGCCTGGGCGATCCCGAAGCGCTGGCGCATGCCGCCGGAGTAGCCGGCCACCGCCTTCTTGCGCACATCCCACAGGTTCACCTGCTGCAGCAGGGTCTCGACGGTATCCCTGCGCTCACCCCTTGAGGCGATGCCCTTCAGCACGGCCATGTGGTCCAGGAGGTCGACGGCGGAGACCCGCGGGTAGACGCCGAAGTCCTGTGGCAGGTAGCCCAGGGTGCGGCGCAGCTTCTCTGGCTGCGCGACGACGTCGATGTCGCCGAAGGTGATGGCGCCGCCGGTCGGCGTCTGCAGGGTGGCGATCGCCCGCATCAGGGTGGACTTCCCGGCGCCGTTGGGACCCAGCAGGCCGAACATGCCCTTGCCGATCTCCAGATCGACACCGTCCAGCGCGCGCGTTCCGTTCGGATAGACGTGCGTCAGACCCTTAATCGACAGCATGAGCCCTGCTTCCACCCCGTCCCTGACCCGAAAGCTGCCCCGCGGCGGCGGCACGGGCAAGTGAGGGATGTGTAACGAACTGGCCGGCCAGCGTTACGTCAGATCCAGCGGAACCTGGGCCAGGTCGCCCCGCCAGGCGCGGCGGGCCTCGGCGAGGTGGTCGCTGGCCGCCCCGCGACGTCCCTGGTGACGCTCGGCCTCGGCCAGGATGCGCAGGGCCAGCGCGTCGCGCGGCCACTCGGCCAGGCTGGCGTGGGCGGCCCGCTCGGCCTCCGCATAGCGTCCGGCCTTCAGCTGGGCGGCGGCCAGGCTGCGGCGGACCGGGTACCACCAGGGCGGCGGGTCGAAGTTCTTCGGCGCGGGATACGCCTTCTCCTGGGCAATCGCTGTCCGGGCGAAGATGATGGCGGCGCGGTCCGGCTGGCCGGCGAGCATCGCCGCGCGCCCGGCGAGCACGCCGCCGGCGATCTCGGCCAGCGTGACGTTGCCGGTCTCCGACGCCTTGGCCGCCTCCGCGCCGAGCGCGGCGATGGCCTCGCCCTCGCGGACCGCGCCGACCGCATCGCCCTTGGCCGCATAGGCTTCGCCGCGAGCGTAGTGGCGGTAGATTTTCAGGATGCGGAGGTCGGCGGGCGCCGGCTTGAGCGCGAGGGCGCGGTCCGGCGCAAAGCGGCCCAGGGCCACCAGGCTGCGGGCCTGGGCGGTGGTTCCAAGCTCGGCGCTGGCGGACATCGGGAACCCGACACCGGCGTGATCGGCGTACTTCAGGGCCAGGCCGCGGTCGCCCGCCATCATCGCCCCGCCCAGGCCGAACAGGTAGTTGTGGAGATAGTACCGGGGCCCGGTGGGGTTGGTCGGGGCGGGGACACCCGTCTCGGCGTCCACCTTCAGCGCCCGTGCGTTGGTGAGCGCCACGTCCTGATAGAGGCCCACGCGCATCAGGGTGTGGGTGCCCATGTGGACCATGTGCCCGGCGCCCGGCGCCAGGCTCGCCAACCGCTTGGCGTACGGCAGGGCCAGCGGCGCGTGGCCGGCGAACTCGCTGGCGTGGATGTAGTAGTGGATCGCCGCGGTCTCGTCCGGCTTGCGCGCCAGCACGTCCTCAAGGATCTCCATCGCACGCGGAACGCCCGTGAAGTCGTCTTGCCGGGCGGGGATGATCAAGGCGTGGGCCGCGACCGTGGCGATTGCGTTATCGGCGGGGTAGCGGCGGGCGATCGCATCCATGGCGCGGCCGAAGGCCTGCTCGCGACCTTCGGGCGGCGCGGTGGGGCGATAGCGGAGCTGGAGGGCGGCGACGAGGGCGGCGGTTCGCTCATCACCCGGTGCGACCAGCTTGGCGGCGCGGTCCGCGATGGCCAGGGCCGCGGCGGTCTCCTGCGTCGTCGCCTGGGTGTTGAGGCTGGCCCCGAGCGACAGCGCCTCACCCCAGGCGCACGTGGCGCAGGCCGGATCCAGTGCGGCGGCCTTGGCCAGCGCCTGCTTCGCCTCACGGTGCAGGAAGGCGTGGTAGGCCTGCATGCCGTAGCTGAACCAGGCCTGGGCCTCGGGGTTCTTGGTGTCTGCCGCGAAGCCGCTGGTCCCGACATCGGGCAGGATGACCGGCTTGGCGACGACCCCTGTGGCGAACGCGTCCTCGGCGCCGCAGATCGCGCCGATGCCGAGTGCGGTTGGATCGGAGCCCAGGGCGGAGGGTGTGGCCAGGACCAAGGCGGACCCGAGCGCCAGCGTGAACTTCAGCATGGGCCGAGCATCGCGCCGTTGGCGCGGCTTCGCAATCTAGGCGGCGATCATCAGCGGACGATACTGGCCCGTGGGCGACAGGGTGAAGACCTCACAGCCGGTGTCGGTGACGCCGACGGAGTGTTCGCACTGGGCCGACAGCGACTTGTCGCGGGTGACCGCCGTCCAGCCGTCGGAGAGCAGTTTCACCGGGGGTTTGCCCAGGTTCACCATCGGCTCGATGGTGAAGAACATGCCGGGCTTCAGCACCTCGCCCGTCCCGCGCTGGCCGAAGTGGAGGATGTTGGGCGCGTCGTGGAACACCCGCCCCAGCCCGTGGCCGCAGAAATCGCGCACCACGGAGCAGCGCATGGATTCGACGTAGGACTGGATGGCGTGGCCGATGTCGCCGGTGGTGGCGCCGGGTTTCACGACGGCCAGGCCGCGCTCAAGGGCCTCGTAGGTCACGTCCACCAGCCGCTTGGCCCGCGGCGTGACGGCGCCCACGCCCCACATCCGCGACGTGTCGCCGTGCCAGCCGTCGACGATGACGGTGACGTCGATGTTGACGATGTCGCCTTCGCGCAGCGTCCGCTCTCCGGGAATGCCGTGGCAGACGATGTGGTTCGGGCTGATGCAGACCGTCTTCGTGTAGCCCCGATAGCCCAGGCAGGCGGGCAGGGCGCCGTGGTCCAGGATGAATTCGCGCGCCAGGTCGTCCAGCTTTGCGGTGACGACCCCCGGGACCACATGCGGGCCCAGCATGTCCAGGCACTCGGCCGCCAGGCGGCCAGCCTTGCGCATGCCGTCGAAGCCCGCGGCGTCGTGCAGCTTGATCTGGCCGGTCCGGTAGTCGCCGTCGAGAATGTCGGTCATCAGGTGCTCCGACGCGCTATGTCGCAATCCTAGCACAGAAGTTCAACCGGACGGGGCGTCGCGGCCCTTGCTACCTTCACCGATGTCGCCATCCTGACGTGCGTTGGAACGGGGACGGGGCGTCGGGCCGTGAATGAAGCTAGACGATCCGCGCTGGCCGACCTGCTCGGGTTCGACGGTCAGTTGGAGATCGCCGACATCGGCGCGGCCTATATCGGCACAGAGCCGCCTTACGGCTTGCTGCTCGAGACGGGACTGGCCCGCCTGAACGCCTTCGATGCCGACGAGCGCCAGCATCCGGCCCTGCGCGCGGCGTACGGCGAGCGGGTCCAACTGTTCGGACAGGCGGTCGGCGATGGGAAGACCCATACGCTGCACCTCGCCGCGCCCGCCTCGGGCAGGACCTCGCTGCTCAAGCCGTCGGCCGCGCATTTGGGGTTCTTCAACGGCTTCGACCGCTTCGGGGCCATCGAGTCGACCCGGCCGATTGCGACGACGCGACTGGACGACATCGCCGGCCTGCCGGACATCGACTTCCTGAAGATGGACATTCAGGGCGCGGAACTGATGGCGCTGCAAGGCGGCGAGGCGCGCCTGGCCCGCTGCGTGGCGATCCAGCTCGAGGTCTCGTTCGTGCCGCTCTACGAGAATCAGCCGTCGTTCGGCGAGATCGACATCTGGATGCGGGCGCACGGCTTCCTGCCGCACACCTTCGCCGAGCTGAAGCGGTGGTCGATCGCCCCCGTCGTGCGCAACAACGACGTCCGCGACCCCTTCAATCAGCTACTCGAGGCCGACATCGTCTACGTGCGCGATCCGGTCACGCCGGACCGTTGGGACGCTGACCTGCTGCGCCGTCTGATCCTGATCGTCCACTACGTCTACGGGAGCGTCGATCTTGCCGGCCGCCTCGCCCAGCATCTCGGTGAGGCCGGGCATGCGCCCCCGGACGCACTGGCGCGCTACCTGGAGATCCTTCACGCGCCGGACGACTGACCGGGCGGGGGATGCCCTCGGCCAGGCTCGCCTGCGGCTAGTCCGGCAACGGAAACAGCGGTTCGGGATCATCGACCGGCGCCGGCGCGTCGATCTCGCAGACCAGACCCTGCGGCGCGAAGGTTAGCGAAACCGCGCCGCGCAGCTCGGCGGCCAGGCCGCGCTCCAGCAGGCGCGAGCCGAAGCCGCGGATGGCGGGGACCACGACTGGCGGCCCACCGGCCTCGCGCCAGGTCATGCGCAGGCGTTCGTCGTCCAGGCTCCAGTCGATGGCGACCTTGCCGGCCTCGACCGTGAGGGCCCCGTAGCGCGCGGCGTTCGCGCACAGTTCGTGTACGGCCAGGGCGAAGGCGACGGCCGACTTGGGCGGCATGGTCGCGTCGGGCCCGGAGAGCGTGAACCGATCGGGCGCGTCGGCGGCGAAGGGCCTGACCGTGCGTTCGATCAGATCGCGCAGCAAGACGGAGCGCCAGTTTGCCTCGGTGACCAGCACGTGCGCGTTGGCCAGCGCCATCAGCCGGGCCTCGAAATCGGCGCGTGCCTCGGCGGTGGGACGATCGTGGCGCAGCGACTGGGTCGCCAGGCTCTGCACGATCGCCATGGTGTTCTTCACCCGGTGGTTCAGCTCGTTGATCAGGAGCTGGCGGTGGTCGAGTTCGGCGCGCAGGGAGTCCATCAGGTCGATGTTCTGCAGGGCGGTGGACATGCAGCTGGCCAGGGCCGCCATCGACGAGATCTCGTCCGCCGTGGCCTCGCGCACCTCCCGCCAGTAGGTCCCGAGCGCACCGAACGGCGCGGGCTCGCCGACCGGGGTCATGATCAGGCTGTGCACGCCGGTGGGGCGGTAGGCCTCATGGGGGATGCGGTCGTCGGCATAGATATCCGGGATCACCACCTGCTGGCGGTGCAGCATGGCCCAGCCCGAGATGCAGCCGTTGAGGGGGAACTTCTGGCCGGTCCACAGCGGAACGTCGCTGTCCTCGGCGATGTAGTGGCAGCGGTCGCCGTCGCGAAGGACGATGGCCACGCCGAGGGAGCCGGCAATGTCGCGCGCCGCGCGGCGGGTGATGTCGATGATCGCCTCGTGGCTGCGTGCGGCGCTCAGGTCCTTCACCGCCTGCGACAGGCGGGCGAACCGGGCGCGTGGCAGCCACCC
>NZ_CADEGK010000030.1:12765-29838 GCF_902826855.1 uncultured Phenylobacterium sp.
TACGCCAGGACCTCGACGCCCTCGACCGCGGCCCGGGTCAGGCCGGCGGCATAGGCCGGGTCCAGCTCGGCGCAGGCGGCGAAGGCGTCGCAGTCGGTCCGCTGGATGACGAACAGCATCACCGCGCGCTGGCCCGCCTCGACCATGGCGGTGAGTTCGCGCAGATGCTTCAGGGAGCGGGCGGCCACGCAATCAGGAAACTCAGCGAGGCTGCCTGAACGGCGCAGGTGGCAGTTCTTCACCTCCAGCCAGCAGGGCGAGCGGTCCGGGTGCTCCAGCAGGAAATCCACGCGGGAGTTGACGCCATAGCGGACCTCGCGGCGGTGGGTGGCGTACCCGCTGAGTTCGGGGATGGCGTCGGCCGCCAGCGCCTCGGCGGTCAGCCGGTTCGGGTGCATGGTGTTGATGCCGACCAGGCCGCCGTCGGCCTCCAGCAGCTCCAGGGTGTGGGCCAGCTTGCGCTTGGGGTCCTCGGAGCGGGAGACCCAGGCCGGCAGGCCCGGGGTGTTCAGGCCCAGCATGGCGCCGGGGTTGGGGCAGTGGGCAGTGATCTCGCGGCCGTCGTCCAGGACGATATCGGCGAAGAAGCGCTTGTAGCGGCTGACGAGCAGGCCGCGGGCGAGGGGGCTGGGGAAGTCCATGGGCGGGATCTACTAACCCTGGACCCAGGCGAGCGGAAACCCCGACCCGACGGGTCGGGGCTCCAAACCTCGCAGACCGGCGCGGCCTACTTCTTTTCGGTGGTCGTGGTGGTGGTGGTCGACGAGCCGGGATCGCCGGTCATGGGATCGGGCGAGGTCGTCGTGGTGGTGGATTCGCTGGTGGTGGACGCCTCGGCCGGCGGCGTCACCGTGACTTCCGGCGGGGTGACGGTGATTTCGGTCGCCGGCGGCGGCGCGGCGACGGGCGGGTCGGCCTCTTGCTTCTGGGTGCAGGCCGACAGGCTCACGGCGAAGGCGGCGGCGGCGAGGGCCGCAGTGACGGTGGCAAGTTTCATGTGTTGTCCCCGGAGGCGCATCCTCCCGAGCGCCCAACGCGCCAGCCTGGAAACGGTTGCGTGGCTTGGAGACTGGGCCGTCCCTCGCCTACAGTTGCCCGAGCAACCTCGGAGATCGCATGGCCCTGCCGGCAGAAGACCGCGTCACCTGCGCCGTGCTGGTCATCGGCGACGAGATTTTGTCCGGCCGCACGCAGGACACCAACACGCGTGACATCGCCCGCTATCTGGGCGTGATCGGCATCGACCTGGCGGAGACCCGCACGGTGCCGGACGTGATGGAGGAGATCATCGCGGCGCTGAACGCGCTGCGCGCGCGCTACGACTACGTGATCACCACCGGCGGGATCGGGCCGACGCACGACGACATCACCGCCGACGCGGTGGCCGCGGCGTTCGGGGTTGAGCTTGAGGAGCACCCGGACATCATCGCCATGATGACCGCCCGCTGGACCGGCGAACTGAACGCGGCGCGGCGGCGGATGGCGCGGGTGCCGGTGGGCGGCGTGCTGGTGAAGAACCCCGTGCAGGGGCCGCCGGGGTTCGCGATCGGCAATGTATTCACTCTGGCCGGCGTGCCGCAGATCATGCGGGGCATGCTGGAGGATGTCGGGCCTCGCATGCGCGGCGGGCGGCCCACCGTCTCGCGCACCGTGCGGGTCGAGGGATCGGGCGAGGGTGCGATCGCCGCGCCCCTCGAGGCGGTGGCCAAGGCCCATCCGGACATGTCGCTGGGCAGCTACCCGTTCTTCGGCGCCGAGGGCTACGGCTCCAACCTGGTGCTGCGCAGCCGGGATGTGGGCCAGCTGGTCGAGGTGGTTGGCGAGCTCATCGCCGCACTGAAGGGCGCCGGGATCGACAACGTCCGAGAGGTGGAAGTCGTTTAGGCCGTAGCCAGGTTCTCCAGGCGGGTCAGCCAGTAGTCGGCGTCATAGCCGGCGTCGCCGGTGAGGTAGCGCCACAGCTTGACGCGGTTGATGAACTCGAGCCGGCCGGTGTCGTCCTCGAACCAGGGTTCGGGGGTCATCAGGATCTGTTCGACGCTCGGCGGCTGCGGCCCCTTCAGGTAGAAGATCGGGCGCTGGGCGGCCGCGCGTTCGAGGGTCGAGAGGTCGAACTGGCGCACCTGGGAAGCCGACGGGTTCATCCGCACCTTGAACATGGTGCGCGTCCGGTCCGAGAGGTTCACGCCGCCCCCGTGCCACATGCCGGAGTGCAGAAAGAGCAGGGTCCCGGCGCCGCACACCATGTGCTGCTGGCCGCGGACGTTCTGATAGCGGCCGAGCGCCGCCTCGCTGACCTTGCGCAGGTGCGTGCCGGGGACGAACCGGGTGCCGCCCATCGGGCGGGTCACCTCGTGCGGGTAGTACATGATCTGCAGATCGAAGGCCTGCCGCGGGTCGATGGTGGAGTCCTGGTGGGTGTGCTGGGACACGTTCTCGCCGCCGCCCGCCTCGTGATAGGCGGGCGGGAAGGTCACGTGCAGGAAATGATGGTCGAACGTGGGGGCCTCGCCCACGAGGCTGCGGATCGCGCCCGCCACGACGGGCAGTTCCAGGAGCCGGGCCATGGCCGAGCCCTGCGGATAGGCCCGCGCCAGCGGCGTGCCGGCCGGGACTTCCGGGACGGCGGCCCGGGCCAGCACCTCGCCGTAGGTCCTGCGCAGCTTGCGGCCCGGCTCGGGGCCGGCGATCTCGCCGACCTCGGCCAGGAACTGGGCGTTGATCTCCTCGGGCACGGCGCCGTCCATCCGCAGGAAGCCGCGGGCGGCGAAACCGGCCATGGTGCGGGCGTCCAGCAAGGGCAGTTCGCTCATGGCGCGACCTCCGACAGTTGCTCGAACCAGAATTCGTACTTGAGGTAGCTCACGTCGAACTCCGCGCCGGGCGTATGGGGCAGGAGCTGGGAGGCCTGGAACAGCCGCCAGCCGTCCTTCAGGGCCTCGAGGCCCGTGCGATAGGGCGGCTCGTCGGCGTCGCCGGCCATGTGCCGCGTCTGGCCCGTGCCGTCGTAGCGGCTCCAGCCCACCACGGCCGAATCCAGCGCCGAGTTGGTCAAGTAGAGAACCAGCACCGTCTGCCGCCGCATTCCAACCCCTCTCGCCCGCGCTGATCGTGACATGAAGCGGCGCCGGGCGGAAAGGGCCACGCCGCCTTGACCGACGCAGGGGCGCCAGCAACAACTCGCTCCCAACAACGGGAGGACTGGTGAGATGGCGTTCAAACCCTTCGACCTGACCGGCAAGGTCGCGCTCGTGACCGGAGGCAACGGCGGCATCGGCCTGGGGATGGCCGAGGGCTTGGCGCAGGCCGGCGCCAAGGTCGCCGTCTGGGGCCAGAACCCCGAGAAGAACGCCAAGGCCGAGGCGGCGCTGAAAGCGCATGGCGTTGACGCGGTGGCCATGCAGGTGGACGTCGGCGACGAGGCGGCCGTGGTTAAGGGCGTGGCCGATGTGCTGGCCCGGTTCGGCCGCATCGACTTCTGCGCCGCCAACGCGGGCGTGGGCGGGGGCGGAGCCTTCGAGACGATGACCACCGAGAGCTGGCGCCGCGTCACCACCATCAACCTGGACGCCGTCTTCTGGACCTTTCGCGAGGTAGTGAAGCACCTGATCGAACGCGCCAAGGCCGGCGATCCGGGCGGGTCGCTACTGGTGACGTCGTCGACCTCGGCGATCGATGGGGCGCCGCGCAACCAGGCCTATGCCTCGACCAAGGGCGGGGTGCTCTCGATGGTGCGCGGCCTGGCCGTGGAATACGCGCGCTATGGCGTGCGGGCCAACTCGATCGTGCCGGGCTGGATCGCCACCGACATGACGGCCGGCTCCCAGGCCTGGGACAAGTTCAACGAAAAGGTCATCCAGGGCCGGGTGCCGATGCGGCGCTGGGGCGAGTGGGAGGACTTCGCGGGGATCGCGGTCTACCTCGCGTCCGACGCGTCCAAGTTCCACACCGGCGACGATTTCGTCATCGACGGCGGCTACACCATCTTCTGAGGAGGCCCGAATGGCCGACCGTTACGCCCGCTACGAACGCCTGAAGTTCGAGCGGCCCGCCGCCGGCGTGCTGCGGATCGTCATGAGCAATCCGGGCAAGCTGAACGCCGCCGACACGGTGATGCACCGCGAGCTGGCCGAGATCTGGCGCGACGTGGACGCCGATCCGGAGGTGCGCTGCGCCATCCTGACCGGCGAGGGGACGGCGTTCTCGGCCGGTGGCGACTTCGAGATGATCCAGGGGATCGTCGACGACTTCGAGATTCGCGCGCGCTCGATGCGCGAGGCGCGCGACATCGTCATGAACATCATCGACTGCCAGACGCCGGTGATCAGCGCCATGCGCGGGGTAGCGGTGGGCGCCGGTCTGGTCTGCGGCCTCCTGGCCGACGTCTCGATCGCCACGCCCGATTGCCGGATCATCGACGGGCATACGCGGCTGGGCGTGGCGGCCGGGGATCACGCCGCTATCGTCTGGCCGCTGCTCTGCGGCATGGCCAAGGCCAAGTACTACCTGCTCACCTGCGACCCCCTGAACGGGGCGGAAGCCGAGCGCATCGGGTTGATCTCCCTGGTCGCCGACGACGCCGACCTGGACGCCAAGGCGCTGGAAGTGGCGACCAAGCTCGCCAACGGCGCGCCCCGCGCCATCGCCTGGACCAAGCACGCCCTGAACCACTGGCTGCGCACGGCCGGCCCGGCCTTCGACGCCTCCCTGGCGCTGGAGTTCCTAGCCTTCACGGGGCCCGAGGCGGCCGAGGGGCTGGCGTCGCACAGGGAGAAGCGGAAGCCGAAGTTCGTGTAGAGGGCCCGCGCTCCCACTTGCGAGCACGACCGATAAGCGGACCCTGGGAAACCCGAGAAGGGTGGCTTGCAGACCTAGACAAAGCCATCCTCGGCGGATGTCCGGCCCGCCCACAGCAACGACCCGTGATGATGTGGCGGACGCCTTCACCGCGTCGATCACACATCTGACCCCGCTGTCTGATCGGGAGGGACGCTACGACCATGCTCCGGTGCGCGCCCGTACATACGTCACCGACCATGGGTGGCCGGAAGTCCTGGCCTTCTCTGTTCGTGCCGTGGTGTTCAGACGCAACAGCGTTGTCGTCGTGCGTCTCCGGGACGGCTACCGCCATATCCTACCCGGCGGCCGGCGTGAGCCCGGCGAAACGCTCGAGGAGGCGCTCCGTCGGGAGGTTCTGGAAGAGAGCGGCTGGCACTTGGCCCTGCTCAGGCCGTTGGGTTTCGAGCATGTGCAGCATCTGGGCGCACCGCGTCCAGGGTTCCCAGCCTTCGGGTTCATCAACCCGCTCTACATCGCCGAAGGCGCTTCCTTCCAGAGGTCGGCGCGCGACCTCACGCAGAGCGAGGCGGGATCGTGCCTCGTTCCGATTGGTCGGGCCATGCGTGAATTGCCCTCGTCGGGCGTTGCGCTGCTAACGGCGGCGACGTCGGCGCGACAGGTCTGCAACGGGGTCGGAAGTGAGGATTGGCGTCGCGGCGGATAGCGTACACTTGCCGCCAGGCTCCGCTCAGCCGCGGCGCGCCGCGATCGCGTGATAGCGCGCCGCCTCGTCCTTGCGGCCCAGGGTCTCGTAGAAGACCGCCAGGTTGTGCGCCGCCATATGGCTGCCGCGGCCCGGCACCGACCCGTCGAGGCTGGGCTGCTCGCCGATCTCCAGGCACCGCTTCCACGCTGACTCGACGATGGGCAGGAAGTCGGTGGCGGCGCGCTCCGGCGCCTGGCTGGCGCACTCCAGGTAGAGGTCGCCGAGGGCGAAATAGAAGTCGGGGGAGCCCGGCCAGCGGTCGATCTCGGCCCCAGCCAGGTCCAGCGCCTCCTCCAGGCGGCCGGCGGTCTTCAGCGCGGTGAGCGCGCGAACCACCAGGCCGTGGCGCCAGGGGACGTCCGTCGGGGCCAGGCGCAACGCCTCGGCGAAGCACAGCGCCGCCTGTGGCGGGCGATCGCGGACCTGATGCTCGCGGGCCAGCTGGTACCAGAGGTAGGGGTCTTCGGGCGCGCTCTGCAGTTCGGCCATCAGCAGGGCCTCGTTGCGGCCGGCCTTCCGTTCGAGGTTGGCGGCGGTGTAGCCGTCGTGGCCGAGGACGAGGGTGGTTCGGAAACTGCCCTTCGCGCCCACCGGCTGCTCGTGCACCCGGCCTTCGTAGCGCACGCCGCGGGGCAGGATGCGGGGGAGCCAGACGTTCGAGGCCTCCCCGCCCGGCGTGTCGGTCTGGTTCTCCAGCCGCACCAGGCCCACGCGTTCGCCGCCGGAGGCGGCCAGCGCCGCCAGGGCCTCGCCGCCGCCTTCGATCCACTCGTCGGCGTCCAGCACCAGGTTCCAGGCGGCGTCGGAATGAGCGAGGGCGGCGTTGCGGGCGGCGGCGAAGTCGTCGACCCAGGTGAAGTGGCGCACCTCCGCCCCATGCCGGGTGGCGATGGCGACCGTGTCGTCGACCGAGCCGGTGTCCAACACGATCATGCGGTCGACGTGCGCGCGGGCGCTGTCCAGGGCCCGGCCGATGGCGTGGGCCTCGTCGCGCGCGATCATCACCAGGGCCAGGCGGGTCATCTAGTCGGTGAACACCACCGTCTTGCGGCCGTTCAGCAGCACGCGGTCCTCGATGTGCCAGCGCACGGCGCGGGCCAGGACGCGGCGTTCGATGTCGCGGCCCTTGCGGACCAGGGCGGCGGGGGTGTCGCGGTGGCTGATGCGCTCGACGTCCTGCTCGATGATCGGGCCCTCGTCGAGGTCGGCGGTGACGTAGTGGGCGGTGGCGCCAATCACCTTCACGCCGCGGCCGTGGGCTTGGTGGTAGGGCCGCGCGCCCTTGAAGCCGGGCAGGAACGAGTGGTGGATGTTGATGCAGCGGCCCTCCAGCCGACCCGCCAGGTCGCCGGAGAGCACCTGCATGTAGCGGGCGAGGACGACGAGTTCGGTCCCGGTCTCCTCGATCAGCTTGAGCAGCGCGGCTTCCTGGGCGGGCTTGGTCTCCGGCGTCACGGGCAGGTGGCGGAAGGCGATGCCCTGCAGGTCGGTATGCGGGAAGCTGGCGGCCGGGTGGTTGGAGACCACCGCAGTGATGTCCAGGGGCAGCTCGCCCTGCCGCCAGCGCCAGATCAGGTCGGAGAGGCAGTGGTCGGTCTGCGACGCCAGGATCATCACCCGGCGGCGTTCCGTCCGGCCGCGTAGGGTCCAGGTCATGGCGTAGGTCTCGGCCAGCGGCCGCACGGCGGCGCGCCAGGCCTCGGCGTCCGCCTCGCCGGGGTCGAACACCACGCGCATGAAGAAGCGGCCAGTCTCCTGGTCGTTGTACTGTTGGGCGTCGAGGATGTTGGCGCCGCGCTCGAACAGCAGGGCCGAGACCCGGGCCACGATGCCGGGACGGTCGTCGCAGGAGAGGGTGAGGATCATCGCCGCCTGCCGTGGCAGGCCGACCCCCGGGCGGTCAAGCCGCGAGCGAAGGCGGCCTTGCCGCTTTCCATGGCCAAGCTCGTCGGACACTATCGGGTGAAGCCCCGAGCCAAGGACCGAATATGCGCGCGTTGACCCCCCTCGTGATCGCGACCCTCGCCATGCAGGGCCTGACGCCCGTGGCCGCCAATGCCCAGCCTCGCGAGGACCGCTACGCCACCGAGGCCTGCGGTGGCGCGCTGCAGGGCGAGGTCCGCGATCAGTATCCCCAAGCCTATGGGGTGCGGATCACCAATTCGACGCCCCTGTCGCAGGGGCGGGGCGAGATCTCCGTGCGCGGGGAGGGCGAGTTCGAGGACCGCAATGGCGGCGCTGCGCGCTTCGACTACAGCTGCGTCTACGATGTGCGCGCCAACCGGACCTACGGCCTGGACGTCTACAACGTGCGGCCGAAGAAGGCCCCCGGCGAGAAGAAGGACAACTCCGCCGCAATTGCGGGCCTGGTGCTGGGCGCCATCGTGGTCGGCGCGCTGGTGGCCGGCGACAAGGACAACGACCGGGACCGCGACCGCGATCGCCGGCGCGAGTGGAGCCCCGAGCCGGGCGTCCGCTGCAACAGTCGCGAGGCCCGTTGCTACAAGGACGGGCGATATTCCGAACGGTGGACCCGGCGGATCTTCGTCCGCTGACGTCTAGAGGCTCGGCCGGATCGTCTCGCTGAGGTCGGCGTCGCGGTCCGGGTCACGCTGGGGCGGCGGGTAGCGGAACCCATCACCCTGGCCGTCCGATGCGGCGAGCTGCGCGGCGGCGAACTCCCAGTTGGCCAGGCTCTCGAACCAGCGCTCCAGGAAGGCCTTCCGGTCGTTCTTGTAGTCCAGGTAGTAGGCGTGCTCCCACAGGTCGCAGACCAACAGCGGGAACAGCCCCTCTCGGACCAGGGTGTCCTCCGCATCGTGGGTGGAGATCACCCGCAGGCCCTCGGAGCCCGTCACGATCCAGACCCAACCCGAGGCGAAGTGCTCGACGCCCTCCTCGACGAAAGCGTCCTTGAGCGCCTGCAGGCCGCCGAAGCCGCGGATCGCCTGGGCCAGCTCGCCGGTCGGCTCGGCCGCGCCGGCCGGGCGCATGCACTTCCAGAAAAAGGCATGGTTCCAGGCCTGGGCGGCATTGTTGAACAGGGACTTGTCGCCCCGCTTGTGCGCCTCCCGGACCACGTCCTCGAGCGGTCGGCCGGCCAGTCCGGCCTTGGCGGCCAGGGCATTGGTCTTCTCCACATACGCCTTGTGGTGCTTGTCATGGTGGGTGTGCAGGGTGTCGCGCGACAGCAGCGGCGCCAGTGCGTCGTAGCCGTAGGGCAGCTCAGGCAGGACATACATGAAGGGACCTCGGAGGGGCGGCGCCCGCGGCGCCTGTTCCAGGGGTCAACACCTGAGGCGGAACCGGCGTTCCAAGCCGGGGCAGCCAGATTCCCCATTGCGTCTCAACCGCATAACTGCGTGATACTGCCGCCCACGGCCGCCGCCATGCACGGGCGACGCTCGGAAACATGGGCCTTCGGGCCCGGCGCAACGCCGACACGGGGCGCTCCGGGGGGATGTGAGTAATGCGGCTTCCCGCAGCGCGGTTCGGCGCGGCCGGGGTATTGGCGATCATCGCTGCGCCCGGAATTGCGCACGCCCAGGTGAGTGTCGCGCCGACACGCCAGGAACTCAATCCTGCCGCCCGCGCCCAGCAGGCGCCGCCGGCCCCCGACCTGTTCTCGCACCCCGGCGCCGGACCGTGCCCCCTGGCGGTGGACCCAGCGCCGCTGACGATCGCTTCGGTGACCTTGCGCGGGCTGGAGTCCGTGCCGGCGGCCGAGCTGCAGGGCGCCTACGCCGATCTCTTGAACCGCCAGGGCGATGCGGCCGATCTCTGCAAGGTGCGCGACCGCTTGGCGGAGGCGCTCTTCGACCGCGGGCTGCTGGCGCGGGTGGAGATCCCCGCCCAGACCATCGACGCCGGGGCCGTGACCCTGGAGGTGATCGAAGCTCACATCGTCAATGTGACGGTGCGCGGCGACCCGGGGCCGGCCGGCCCCGCCCTGGAGCGGTACGCCAGCAAGCTGCGCGGCATGGCGCCCTTCGACGTGAACCGGGTGCAGCGCTACGTCCTGCTGGCCTCCGACGTCCCGGGTCTGAGGGTTCGGGCCTCGGTGCGGCCGAACGCGTCCGGCGCGCGTGGCGCCGTGGATCTCGACCTCAACGTCGAGCGCAACGCCGAGGACCTGATCGTCAACGCCCAGAACCTGCAGGCCAAGACCACCGGCCGCTGGGGCGTCTTGGCCCGCTATGACGTGAACGCCCACACCGCCTGGGGCCAACAGACCTCATTCGCCGTCTATCGGACAATCCGCAACGAGCAGTGGGTGGTCCAGGGGCTGGAGGAGGCGCGGCTGGGCGGCGAGGGTTGGGTGGTGCGCGCGTCCGCCGCCTATGGCGAGAGCCGGCCGGGCGACGTGCTCAAGGGACTGGGACTGAAGAGCACCAGCCTGGTGGCCAATCTCGAGGCGGCTTACCCGCTCGTGCGCAAGCGCCGCGAGAACCTGTCGGTGGCCGCCGGCCTGGAGGTGGTGGACCAGGACACCAGGCTGAGCGGCGGCGGGCGGCTGATCAACGACGACCTGAGGATCCTCTACGCCCGGGCCGAGGCCAACCGCACCTTCTACTGGTGGGGCTATCGGCCGATGGTCGTGAGCGGCGACGTCGGGGTCCGACGCGGCTTAGAGGGGCTCGGTGCGACGGATGCAGGCGACCGGCTGCTGTCCCGGGCCGAGGCGCGGACCAGCGCCTGGGTGGCAAGCGCCAGGGCCGATGTGCTGGCCCTGCTGGGGCCGCGGCTCCAGGCGCGGGTGGCGATCGACGCGCAGTATTCCCGCAAGCCGCTGGCGGCCTACGAGGAGTACGCTGTGGGCTCGCTGACCATCGGGCGCGGCTACGATCCGGCCTACATCTCCGGCGACAGCGCGATCGCCGCGAGCTTCGAGCTGCGAGGCGGGCCGTTCCAGCCGCGCTCCGGGTTCGTCTTCAGCCCCTACGCCTTCTTCGACATAGCCCACACGAGCGACCGAGACACCGGCGCGCGGGACGAGACGGTCAGCTCCGTCGGCGGCGGCGTGCAACTCCCGATCCTTGAGCGATGGGTGCTGGACGTCGGCTACGCGCATCCTCTTGAGAAGCGCGCCTTCGAGCGCAAGCGGCCGCCCGGCCGCCTGCTGGTCAATTTCACCGCCCGCTTCTTCTGAGTGCGAGAGGAGCCATGATGCGTTCGTCCCGAACCCTCTCCAGCCTCCTGGCCTGCGGCGCGGCCGCTGGGGCCCTGATGGCCGCCGGCCAGGCGGCGGCGCTACCGGTGCCGGCAGGAACGCCGGCGCTGGTGAACCCGGGCGGCGCCCAGCCTGCGATCACCTTCGGATCGTCCGACGTGTCGGTGAACCTGAACGCGCAACGGACGATCATCGACTGGGACTCATTCGACGTTCTCGCCGGCCAGTCCGCTCAGTTCCTGTTCGATCAGCGCAACTGGATCGTGCTGAACCGTGTCGCCAACTCGCCGGTCAACATCGATGGCCAGATCGTCGCCAACTTCGGGACGGCCGCCTCCGCCTCCAATCCGGTCGGCGGCAACGTCTGGTTCTACTCGCCGCAAGGCGTGGCGTTCGGACCCAACGCTCGGGTGGACGTGGGCGGCCTGCTGGCCACCAGCGCCTTGGCGAACACCGCGGCCTTCCTCAACCCCGCCAACGTCAACATCCCCTTCACCGGCTCCGGAAGCGGCGGGCCGGTGACCGTGGCGTCGGGCGCCCAGCTGAACGCCACCGCTCACATCGCCCTGGTGGCCCCCCTGGTGACAACCGCGGCCGGCTCCACGGCCACCGTCAGCGACTACGGCACGGCGCTGTACGGCGGCGCCGACACCTACGAGATCCAGTTCTTCCCGACCTTCAACAACGACCTGACGCTGTTCACCTTCATCGTGCCGAACAGCGCGGCTGGCACGCCCAATGCCCAGGCGCTCAGCATCGCCGGCCAGACCACCTCGGGCACCATCTACCTCGCCGCCTACAGCCGCGCCGCCCTCGCGAGCGAGTTGATCAACGCCCCCGGCCTGCTGACCGCACAATCCTCGTTCAACGAGTACGGCCAGGTCACCATCACCACCGGACGGAACATCATCCTGGGCCAACCGGGCGCGAACGGGCAGCTCCAGTTCCAGGTGCCCGGCGTCACCAGCGGCAGTGTGCGGGTGGGCGAAATCAATGCCGACGGCAACGTGAACGTCATCCTCACCCCCATCGATGTGGGCGCGACGGGCGTGCTCCTGGGCGATTTCAACGCCACCAAGGTTCGCTCCGGCCAGGGCCTGGTGATCGTTGGGAACGTGGTCAACATCCCGGGGGGCGTGAGTTCAGGCGACGCCGGCGTGAATTTCCGCAACACCGTCGTGAACGCCTCCGGTCCGGTGAACATCCCCACGATCACCTCCGGAACCGACATCTTCGTCGGCAGCCGTTTCAATGACTTTCAGTTCGACACCGTAACAGCCGGTGGCGGTATCACCCTGATGACTTTGCAGGGTGTCTTCGGGAACCAGGTGACCAGCGGGGGCGGCACGCTCCTGGTCAACACCGGCGGGCCGACGAGCGTCTCGTCGATTTCGGGCGCCATCGTCCAGATCCTGTCCGCCCAGGCCGCCACCGTCGGCTCCGTGACCGGGGCGACGTCGGTCACCGCAGGCTCGAACACGAGCCTCGATTTCGGGACCGTCACGGCGCCGACGTTCACCGCCACCTCTCTCATGGTCAGTCTCGGGACCGTGAGTATCTCCGGCGACGCGCTGATCCGCACGCCGCAGATGAACCTGACGACCAGCTTCACGGCCGCAAACCTCACCATTGAAGGCTCCGCGGGCCGCTTCCGGCTGGGAGGCGCCATCGAACCCGGCCTCACCGACGCCGAGTTGCAGCGCATCCGCGTCACCGGCGCGCTCAACCTCTATGCGGGCCAGACCGTGCCCACGCCGGGGAACCCCAACCCCGCCTACGGCGACTTCGAGGTCCACGACCTGACGCTCGATGTGACCAAGGTTCCGCGCCTGAACCTCTTCGCGCGGACAGGGCGGCAGGTCAGCGTCCTGGGGAGCGTCCAGGTGATCGGCTCGGGCGGGATCCTGCAGATTGGCGAAGCCGCGTCTGACGCCCTCTTCAAGCCCAGCCGCATCCTCATCTCCGGCTCGCTCGGGACGGCGCAGGGCGACGCCCTGGCTGGCTTCACCGAGGCGAGCGGGTTCGCGGGCGTTCAGCTGAATGCCGGGGACGACATCCTGATCGGCTCGTCCCGCTTCATCGAGCTGATCGACGAGACGTCCTCGTCAGACATCGACCTCGCCGGCGGCCTGCCCTCGGGCGTCGCCGCGGAAGGCGACGAGATCGGCCATCTCTTCCTGGTGGCCGGCCGCGCGGAGCTGTCCGCAGGCGGGCGGATCCTGCAGCAGAACACCGCCGCTGTGGGGGGACCGGAGGCAGGCATCTACCTGACCGGCGAGGGCATCCCAGCCTCCGAGTCGCTGCTGGTCATCGGTGGCGGACCTGAGGCCGTCGACCTGTTCGGCTCTCTCGCCGACGAGACGGGGCTGATCTCGGGCAGCCAGGCCGCCTTCTCCCGGCGCATCACGGCCGGCAGCGAGACCGCCTTCTCCAGCGCGGCGCGCTTTAACGGCTGCCCACTGGGGATCGGCTGCGCGGTCGCGACGCCTTCGACCGCCTTCCGGATCGAATCCTTCCAGCCGGCCGCCGCGGCGGCGGCCATCGATCCGCCCGTGCTCACCGCGCCGCCGCGGGTCGACGACGACGAAGACGACGACGAGGCCGTTGTCACGGGCACGGGCAACGAAGAGATCTGGCGGAGGGACCAATGAGCGCGCGCCTGATGATCGCCGCCCTCGCGGCCTGGGCCGTCGGCGTGACGGCCGCGGCCGCCGCCGCGCCGGAGCGTTTCGCCCTGGGCCAGAGCGGCGCTAGCGGGGCCATCTGCGAGGCGGTGCGTGATTACCAGGACCCCCTGGGACAGGGGGCGGCCAAGGCCTGGCGACTGCGCTGCCGGGGCTACGCCGCCAGCCTGGGCCGAATCTACCAGCTGCCGATCGCCCAGAAGGCCGCCTGGCAAGCGGCGCTGGCCGCGCGGGCCCAGTGCGGCCCGGTCGAAGCGGCGCCGCGCGGCCTGGCCGCCTCGCTCGCAACCTGCCGAATGGGCGAGGGCGGCGCGCCCTATGTGACGTTCATGGCCGAGGGGGGTGGAACCTTGACCGTGGCCGAGGGCTTGGCGCCCCTTGCCGACGTGATCGAGACCGGGCTGAGGGTGGCGCTGGGGCAGGTGAAGCCGCCGGCGTCAACGGCCGTGCAGGCCTCGGCCGCCCAGGCGGAGATCGCCGCGGACTTTCCGAACATGAGCGGCCTGGCCGCCGCCGAGGCGGCCGCGGCGGCCGATCCCGACCGGCTGCGCGCCCGCGGCTATGTGCAGAACAACGAGTGGAACTTCGACGAGGCCGAGACCGCGTTCCGCGCCCTGGCCAGCGAGGCGGAAGTGCGCAATGCGCCGGCCGGCCAGCGGGCCGAGGCGCTGCTGAACCTGGCGATGAACATTTCCAACAACGGGCGTTTCGCCGAGGCGGAGGGCTTCTTCGCCGAGGCCGAGGGGCTGATCCCGGCGGGCGAGCCGCTGCTGCGGGCCCGGGGCCTCAACTACCGCGCCTTGCACGAGCGCAACCGGGGCCGCTTCGCTCCGGCGATCGCCGCGGCCCAGCAGGCGATGGCCCTGCGCGCCTCGACTCCTGAAGGCGCTGCGAACCGCCCCGCCGAGCGGCGGCCGCCGACGGCGGGTGGCGGCCTCGTCATCGACCCCGGCCTGGCGCGGCGCCTGAACCAGCCGTCGGCCGCCCAGAGCCAGATCGCCAACAGCAAGATCACGATCGGTGAGCAGTTGGCCATCCAGGACGCCCAGGCCTGGCAGGTGATCGGCACGGCCGAGGCGGCGCGTGGAAATGCCGCCGCGTCGCGCGCCGCGCTGGAGCGGGCGCGCGAGGCCCTGCTGCGCAGCGCCACCGTCGGGCGGCGTACGGCCTGGCTCCAGGCCCGCGTCGAGGCCGACCTGGCGAGCCTGGACCTGAAGGCCGGGCAGGCCGCGCAGGCCGCCGCCCGCTACGACAGCGCCATCACAACCTTACGCACCCGCCACGCCGGAAGCGCCACCGAAGGCGCGTTGCTGCTCGACCTGGGCCGCGCCCAGGCCGCGGCGGGTCGCGAGGCCGATGCGCTCGCCAGCTATGGCCGCGCTATGGCGATCTTCACCGAGCAGCGGGGCGGGCTGGGGGCCTCGGTGGACCAGGCGCAGCCCTATTTCGACCTGCTGCTGAAGGCTATCGACGGCGATCCAGGTAAGGCGGTCGACTACGCGGGGCGGTTCTTCGACGCCTCACAGACGGTGGTCTCCAGCGCCACGGCCGAGACGGTCAACCGGCTGGCCGCTCGCGTGGCGGCGAGCGACAGCGCCATTGCCGGATTGTCGCGGGCCTTTGAGGACTCGCGTCGCCGGCTGCGCGCTACAGAGAGCCAGATCGCGGCCCTGCAGGCGGACGGCGCCTACACCGAGGCCGTGCGGGTCGAGATGGAAGCCGCGCTGAAGACCGAGCAGGCCGAGGCTGACACCCTCGAAGCCCGCATGCTGGCCGCCAATCCTCGCTACAACCAGCTGGTCGCGCCGGGCGCCCCGGTCGGCGAAGTGCAGAAAGCGCTGCGGGCCGGCGAGGTCTACCTGAAGCTGCTGCCGCTCGGCGGGCGGACCTACGGCGTCCTGGTAACGCCCACGACGGTGAAACCCTATGCCGTGGGCATGAGCCGCGCCCAGGTGCTGGCCGCGGTCACGCGTGTGCGTACGGCCCTGGAGCCGTCGGAGCGGCTGCTCCCGTTCGACGCGGCGGCTTCGGCTGCCCTGTTCGACCAGCTGATGGGCCCGGTGAAGGCCGAGGTGCTGGCGGCGCGGCACCTGATCTACGAACCGGACGGAGCGCTGCTCTCTCTGCCGGTGTCCCTCTTCGTCACCGACGCGGCCTCCATCCGCCAGGGCGCGGACGGCGACACCGATTACGCCAAGGTGGCCTGGCTGGGCACGCGGTCTAGCGCCTCGCTGGTGGTTTCCGGGGCCAGTTTCCTGCAGTCGCGCGCTTTCGCCCCGTCGCGGGCGCAGCAGCCCTACCTAGGCTTCGCGGACCCGAACCTGCCGCGCACCGACCCCAAGGCGTTCACCTCGGTCACCCGCTCGTTCCTGCGGCGCAGCGCGGTGCTGGAGGAGGTGTGCGGGGCGACCCGCACGGCGCTGCTGCGCATCGAGGCTCTGCCTGAGACGCTGGCAGAGGTGCGCGCGGTGGGCGCCAGCCTGGGCACGCCGGGCTCCGTGGTGACCGGCGCGGCGTTCAGCGACGACGCGGTGCGTGATCGCACAGACCTGGCCGACTACCGGGTGCTCTATTTCGCCACCCACGGCCTCTTGCCGCAGCCCGACGCCTGCGTCCCGGAGCCGGCCCTGGTCACCTCGCTGGGCGAGGGCGACAGCGACGCCCTGCTGGATTCCAGCGAGATCCTGAACCTGAAGATCGACGCTGACCTCGTGGTGCTGGCCGCCTGCGACACCGGCGGGGCCGGCGCCACCGTGGACCGCACCGGCCTCACCGGCGGCGGCGAGGCGCTGGGCGGGCTCACCAGGGCGATGATCTATGCGGGCTCACGAGCGCTGATCGTCTCGCACTGGTCGATCGAGTCGGAGTCGGCGGTGCGGCTGATGACCGGCTTGTTCGCCTCAAGCGCGCCGACCTTCGCCGACGCCCTCCAACGCTCGCAGGCGGCCCTGCAGGCTGACCCGCAATACGCGCATCCCTACTTCTGGGCGCCGTTCACCCTGGTCGGCGATGGCGCGCGCCCGCTGCCTGCCCAGCCCCGCCAGATCGCCGGCAGCTAGGCCGTTTCTTTTAGCAGGGCGGCATGGCCCGCTTCAGGGGCGTGGGCGAGCGCCTGACCGCGCCGCTCGCGAACGCAACGTCATATAGGTGTCACCCGCTGGCGACGGGCTGCGCCCGCGGCCGAGCTTGCCTCCGCTTTGGTACGTAGGGACCGCTCCCGAATGTCAGGACGCCGGCGGGTTGGATATCCCTTTGCCAAGCCGCGGGAAGCCCGCACCCAGTTCTGAAAGGCCCTTTGCCATGACCGGTCCGGAAATCGACACCACCGCCCACCACGCACCCCAGGGTGTCTCGGATCGTATCGCCTTCGGCTTCGTGAAGGCGCTGCGGTTCTGCGCCGACACGTTCTTCGCCAAACGTTACGGCCACCGCGCCGTGGTGCTGGAAACGGTCGCCGCCGTGCCCGGGATGGTCGGAGCCACGCTCAACCACCTGAAATGTCTGCGCCGCATGGAGGACGACCGCGGCTGGATCAAGACCCTGATGGATGAGGCCGAGAACGAGCGCATGCACCTCATGACGTTCATCGAGGTCGCCAAGCCGACCGGGTTCGAACGCTTCGTGGTGGTGGCCGCCCAGTGGGTCTTCTACCTGTTCTTCTTCGGCCTCTACCT
>NZ_CADEGK010000031.1:0-3423 GCF_902826855.1 uncultured Phenylobacterium sp.
CGAACGCTTCCTGCGGGATCTCGACCTTGCCGAACTGGCGCATGCGCTTCTTGCCGGCTTTCTGCTTGTCCAGCAGCTTGCGCTTGCGGCTGGCGTCGCCGCCGTAGCACTTGGCGGTGACGTCCTTGCGGAGCGCACGCACGGTCTCGCGAGCGATGATCCGGCCGCCGATCGCCGCCTGGATCGGGATCGCGAACATGTGCGGACTGATCAGGTCCTTCATCTTCTCGACCATCCCGCGCCCCCTGGCCTCGGCCCGGTCGGCGTGGACCAGCATGCCCAGCGCATCCACCGGCTCGGAGTTCACCAGGATCGACATCTTCACCAGGTTGCCGACCCGGTAGTCCTCGATCTGGTAGTCGAAGGAGGCATAGCCCTTCGAGATCGACTTCAACCGGTCGTAGAAGTCGAACACCACCTCGTTCAGCGGCAGGTCGTAGACCACCATGGCGCGGCTGCCGACGTAGCTCAGTTCCCGCTGCTGGCCGCGGCGGTCCTGGCAGAGCTTGATGATCGGACCGAGGTACTCGTCGGGGGTGAAGATGGTGGCCTTGATCCACGGCTCGGCGATCGAGGCGATCTTGACGGGGTCGGGCAGGTCGGCCGGGTTGTGCAGCTCGATCGTCTCGCCGTTGATGAGGCCGATCTTGTAGACGACCGAAGGGGCCGTCGCGATCAGGTCGAGGTCGAACTCGCGGGAGAGCCGCTCCTGGATGATCTCCAGGTGCAGCAGGCCCAGGAACCCGCAGCGGAAACCAAAGCCGAGCGCCGCGCTGGTCTCCATCTCGTAGGTGAAGGAAGCGTCGTTCAGGCGCAGGCGGCCGATGGCCGCGCGCAGGTCCTCGAACTTGGCGGCGTCCACCGGGAAGAGGCCGCAGAACACAACGGACTGCACCTCGCGGAAGCCGGGCAGGGCTTGCGCCGCCGGTTTGCGCTCGTCGGTCAGGGTGTCGCCGACCGCGGCCTGGGCGACTTCCTTGATCTGGGCGGTGATGAAGCCGATCTCGCCGGGCCCCAGTTCCTCCACCTCGGTGCGCTTGGGGCGGAAGTAGCCGATGCGGTCGATCAGATGGGTGGAGCCCTGCTGCATCATGCGGATGCGCTGGCCGGAGCGCAGTACGCCGTCGATCACGCGGACCAGCACCACCACGCCCAGGTAGGCGTCGTACCAGGCGTCGACCAGCAGCGCCTTCAGCGGCGCGTCGCGGTCGCCCTTGGGCGGCGGCAGCCGCTTGACCACCGCTTCGAGCACTTCATGGATGCCGATGCCGGTCTTGGCGGAGCATTCCACCGCGTCGGAGGCGTCCAGGCCGATGACGTCCTCGATCTGCTGGCGCACCCGGTCCGGCTCGGCGGCGGGCAGGTCGATCTTGTTGAGGACCGGGACGATCTCGTGGTTGTTGTCGATGGCCTGGTAGACGTTGGCCAGCGTCTGGGCCTCGACCCCCTGGGAGGCGTCGACCACGAGGATCGAGCCCTCGCAGGCGGCCAGCGAGCGGGAGACCTCGTAGGCGAAGTCCACGTGGCCGGGCGTGTCCATCAGGTTGAGGATATAGGTCTCGCCGTCGTCGGCCTTGTACTCCAGCCGCACGGTCTGCGCCTTGATGGTGATGCCCCGCTCGCGCTCGATGTCCATGTTGTCGAGCACCTGCTCGGTCATCTCGCGCTGGGTCAGCGCGCCGGTCTCCTGGATGAGCCGGTCGGAGAGCGTGGACTTGCCGTGGTCGATATGGGCGACGATCGAGAAGTTGCGGATGTGTGAGAGCGGGGTGGACATGGCGGGGCCGCCTTTAGCACATCTCGCGGCGCAACATAGCGTGGGCTCCCGCCGCACGATCGCCATGGCAACGTGGTTAATCGCCCGTTAAGGCAGGCGCGGTCATCCAGGGGCCCTGGGCGGGATTCGCTGAAGCCGACTTGCAGGAGACACTGGCGCCCATGGACCGACGCACCCTTCTCGTATCCGGCGTGGCCCTGGCGGCGTCCGGCGCAGCCCGCGCGCAGACGCCGCCAGGCACGGCATTGCCGCCGCCGCCACCCTACGTGGAGAGCGCACCGCTGCCGCCGGCCGAGCCTCCGCAGAGGCGCGCCGCGCAACAGGGTCCGCAGGCCGCCGGCGTCCCGCCGGCCAAGACCTACACGCAGGACGAGATCGTCGGGAACGTCTCCGACTTCCTGGGCGTCACCGCCGAATCCGCCGGCGCCGTGGTGGAAAAACTGTTCGCCAACGAAGGGCGGCCCACCGGCTACATCGCCGGGGAGGAGGGCTCCGGCGCCTTCGTGATCGGGGCGCGTTATGGCCGCGGCCTGCTCTACATGAAGGACCGGGAGCCGATCGAAGTGTACTGGCAGGGCCCCTCTGCCGGCTGGGACTTCGGCGGCAACGCCAGCCGTGTCTTCGTCCTTTGCTACAACCTGCAGGTCCCCGAGACGATCTTCCAGCGCTTCCCCGGCGTGGAGGGGTCGGCCTATCTGGTGGGCGGCCTGGGCGTGAACTTCCAGCGCGCCGACCAGGTCACCCTGGCCCCGATCCGCGCCGGCGTAGGCCTCCGTCTCGGCGCCAACGTCGGCTACCTGTCGTACACGCGGAAGCGCAACCGGTTCCCGTTCTGACGGGCTCCTAGCCCCCGAACGCCGAGCGCAGCTTGTCCATGTGGGAGAGCACCGGGTTGGTGGGCTCGGTCGTCTGGCTCTCCAGATACATGCGACGGTCCAGGTGGCGGACGCGGTCATAGAGTCGCTCGGCGCGGTCGGCCAGACGGGTCAGCCCACGGGGCAGTTCGGCGCGGGCGGCGTCGGCCCCGGACACATCATCGGCATTGAGGCGGTAGCGGTCCTCGCAGGCCGCGGATGGCGCCATGTCGCCCTCGCGCACGGCCCGCTGCACCAGCAGCCACGAGGCCACCTGCATCAGCCGGGTGGTCAGGCGCATGCTCTCCGCCGCATAGGCGAGCGCGGCATTGCGCGACAGCAGCTTGGACTCCTGGCGGCCTTCGCCGTCCAGGTAGCTGGCGGTCTCCTCGACCAGCTCCATGCCTTCCTGGAACGTGCGCTCGAACAGTTCCGAACGGGCGAAGTCCTGGATGACGTCGTCACGCCAGTCGGGGCTCTGGATATCTCGCATCAGGTCGATCCTACACCGACTAGTGTTTCCACGCCCTGAACGAATCGCCGCGGGCGCGGCGGGGTCTGCGTCTGCAAGGCGCGCGCCTGCCCTAGTTCGAGGGCGAGGAGAACAGGGCGTCCGCGGCGGCGCGCCCGGCGCGCTTTCTGTCGATCTGCGCCTGCACCCGCGCGGCCTCCGAGGCCAGGATGTCGAGGCGTTCCTCGAGTTCGGCGATCCCGTACAGGTCGAGATCCTCGCGCATCGCTTCCATGAGCCGCTGACCGCGACCGACGCGGACTTCAGCAGGTTCTTCCATC
>NZ_CADEGK010000031.1:3523-29757 GCF_902826855.1 uncultured Phenylobacterium sp.
GGCTATCTGACCGTGCATCGCCGATTTGCGCAAGTTTCAGGACGTTTTGCATGACCAGCCCCATCGAAGCCGAGACCATGACCGCAGTGGCCATCGAGGGCGGGAAGGGCCCGGCTTCGGCGCTCCACGCGACCCAGATCGCCCTGCCGCAGCCGACGGACGGCCAGATCCTGATCCGGGTGAAGGCCGCGGGCGTGAACCGGCCCGACATCATCCAGCGGATGGGGATGTACCCGCCGCCGCCCGGCGCGCCCGACACCATGGGCCTGGAGGTCGCCGGCGAGGTGGCGGTCGGCGCCGGGCGCTGGAAGGCGGGCGACCGCGTCTGCGCCCTTCTGGGCGGCGGCGGCTATGCGGAATATGCGGCCTGCGACGCGCGCCATGCCCTGCCGATCCCGGCCGGACTGAGCTTCGAGGAAGCCTCCGGCCTGCCCGAGACGGTGTTCACGGTCTACGCCAACGCCTTCGAGCACGGTGGCCTGAAGGCCGGGGAGACCCTGCTGCTGCACGGCGCGACCTCCGGCATCGGCGTCACCGCCATCCAGATGGCCAAGGCCGCCGGCGCCAAGGTGATCGCCACCGGGCGCGGCGCGGACAAGGCGGCCGCCGCCAAGGCGCTGGGTGCCGACGTGGCCGTGGACGTGACGGCCCAGGACTTCGCCGAGGTCGCCAAGGCCGAAGGCGGCGTCGACGTGGTGCTGGACATGGTCGGCGGCGACTACACCGCGAAGAACCTCGACGCGCTGAAGACCGGCGGCCGCATCGTGTTCATCGCCAGCCTGGCCGGCGGGCAGCTGGACGTGCCGATCTTCCGCATCATGCAGAAGCGCGCGGTGATCACCGGCTCGACGCTGCGCCCCCGCGACGCCGACGAGAAGGCGCGCCTGGCTGCCGAGGTCGAGCGCGTGGTCTGGCCCTGGATCGCGGCCGGCAAGCTGAAGGCCCAGGTGGACCGCACCTTCCCGCTCGGGGAGGCCGCCGCGGCCCATGCCTACCTGGAAGGCGGCGCACACGTTGGGAAGGTGATCCTGATCACCTGATCCTGCTCAGCGCGCGTCCAGGTCCGCGCCGACCCGCTGGTCCTTGGTGTCGAACAGGCCCCGGCCGGGGACGTGGTTGACCTCAAGGCGGATGCCGTCCGGGTCTTCGAACAGCACGGAGTAGTAGCCGGGCGCAAAGGCGTCGACCTGCGGGGCGTGGACGATCTTCGCGCCGATCGAGACCAGGAAGGCGTGGACCGCGTCCACCTCCTCCAGGCTCCGCACGCGCCAGCACTGATGGTGCAGGCTGCCCACCCGGAACTGCTCGTACCTCATGCCGGCGTGCGCCGGGTCCGGCCGGCGGATGCCGAAGCCGGTGCGGCCGCCGACGCAGTAGTAGGTGTCCGGACTGTCGGCGACCTCCTTCAGCCCCAGGAACGGCAGCAGCTGGCTATAGAAGGCCCGGCTGGCCTCGAAGTCACCCGCGGTGATGAAGGTGTGCGCGACGCCGTTGATCTCGACCATGGCGTCATTCAGCCACGCTGACGCTGGCGGAAGTCAAACCGGTCGCTTGGGCGCCGTCGCCCTCAGCCGGGTGCGCAGCCGGCCGATCCGGCGCGCGGCCTCCTTCACGGTGGCGGGCGTGGCGGTGGCGGCGATGTCGACGATCTCGTCCCCGACCAGCCACGCGCGGAAGTCCCGCGCATCGGCGAGTCGCGCGGCGAAGTCCGGTCGCGTGCGGGTCCACGCGCGGATGGTGTTGTCGTGCGGCAGGGCCGGATCGTCGCGAATGTCCGACAGCGCCGCGCCCGCGGCGATCCGCGCGCACACCTGCTCGGCCATCTGCGGCGTGTACCGCCCCCGGCCGGAGACGGCCACGCGCCGGCCGCGGCGGATCGCGCTCTTGAGGGCCCCGTCGAACTCGGGGTGCTCGCGCCGCCACCGCCGAAGCACGTGCAGGCCGGGAAAGTCCGGCCCCCGGGCGACGTCGATCAGCCGCTCGCCGCGCATCACCCGCAGGACGATGCGGTCCGACAGCGCCTCGTCCCACGGCCAGGGCAGGGGGCGCATCGCCTGCCGCCGCGCCCGCACGGCGCGGCCGGCGAGCTTGGCCGCCTCCAGCCGCAGGCCGAAGTCGGGGCTGGCCCGCTTCCAGCCGTTCAGGGCCTGGCGCTCGACCACGCCATCGCGCCGGGCGAGCTTGCGCAGCGGCTCGCCGGCCCGCACCCGCTCGACCAGCTCCAGCGCCCTCACGGGATCGAACCGGAAGCGGTCCTGATGCCGCCCCTCGAACCGCACCCCGCGCCCCCAGGCCCGGGCCTGCGCGAAGCGCGCCTTCAGCGCCGGGTCGCGCCGCTGCCAGCGCATCAGCGTGAACCAGGCGGGCATGCCGGGCTCCAGGCTCACCTGCCGCAGACTGGCCCCCCGCTCCATCCGCTCGACGATGGAGCGGACCAGAGCCTCGCTGCGAAGGGTCGGCGGCGCCATGCCTTCAATGTAGGGAGGTCGCTTGGGATGTCTAGAACAAAAAGTGAACAAATCCCAGGCCCGCTCGAGCCCGGCGCGCCCTAAGCCACGGCCGACGGCCGCGCCTTCACGCGGTCGAACCACGCCGCGAGGTTCGGCGTCCCGGCCGGTAGGTTGTTGCCGCTCTCCGGCGCGCCGAAGGCCATGAAGCAGTAGAGCATGATGTCCGCCAGGCTGAAGCGGTCGCCGCAGATCCAGGTCTTGCCGGCCACCTGCCCGTCCAGCCACACTATGCGGTCCTCGACAACCGCCCTCAGCTCCTCGGCGGCTTCGACTGACAGGAGCTTGATCTTGTCGATGTAGAAGGCCCGCCCCATCGTCGCGCGGCCGGCGCGGGACCGCCCCTCGATGATGTTCAGGTCCAGCCGGCGCACCCACATCCGCGTCTCGGCGCGCTCGCCGGGCGTCGCGCCGATCAGTGGCGGATTGGGGTGGAGCTCCTCCAGGTATTCGCAGATCGCGGTCAGCTCGACGATGATTTGGCCGTCGTCGGCCTCGAACGCCGGGGTCTGCATCATCGGGTTCAGCGTGCTGTAGGGCGGTCGGCGGTGTTCGCCGCCTATCACGTCGATCTCCTGCAGCGGCAGATCGATGCCCTTCTCGGCCGCAAACATCCGCACGGTGTGCGGATTGGGCCCCAGCGAATTGAACAGTTTCATCGTCCCTCCATGGAACCGAACGAGAATGAGTAGATGTCCGACTTCAGGCATACAGGATGAGCAGGTGGAACGGTTAGACGATGAGCTACCGCGAGACCTCCATGGAATTTCCAGAAGAGACAAAGAACTTCGGAGCTCCTCTCCCAGGCGCGGCAGCGCCGTGGGAGAGGGCGGCGCCGAGGTCGTGGAGTTAGGGGACATGATACCTATCCCAGCCGAGCGCATGCCGCGCCGCTGGCGGTTGTTGGGGATAGGTATCGTGTCCCCGAAACCCGGAAACCGAACTCGGCGAGAGTCTTCAACTGGCCCGCCCCTCCCGCCCAGCATCCCCGCAGGATGCTGACCGCCCTTAAATCCATGGTTGATTGCGAGCCTGCCGGCCCGGGTGTGTCAAGGACCGGGCCTCCGGCCCGGCCGCGCCGCGGCGGCCTCCGGCCGTCCTTGAGACGCCTGGGCCGGCAGGCATACTCCGTCCATGGAGTTAAGGCAGGGAGTGGGCGGGTGGGGGACAGATCAACCTGTCCCCGAATTCCCGCCATCACTACGAAACAGTCGGGCCAAAATTCGGTTGGCGCGGAAGAGCGCGCCGAACGACCCAGATGAGGATCGGCGCCAGCGCAAAACTGGCATCGTCGACGGAGCGTCGGAACCCGCTTGGGATCGGCTCTAGCCGTTGGCGCGTGCGGCCGTCGTCAGCTCGCGGACCCAGGCGCGCTGGCGGCCGACCTCGAACGGCTCCTCACGCAGCGTGTGGGGGTCCCACTGCCGCCGCTCGACGACGTCGAAGTGGCTGTTGCCGTATGCGTGCAGCGAGAGCCCGGACTCGGTCGGCTCGCACCACATTGAATGCACCGTTTCCTCGCCCATCACCGCCACCTGGCCGGCGCTGACCCGCACCCGTGGGCCTTCGGCCACTCGCGCGCCCTCGCGCCGCCAGGTGCGGTAGCTCTCCGAGCCCTCAATCAGGCCGACGACGGCGGTGGTGGCGTGGTCGTGCGGGGCGCTGCGCAGGCCGCCTGTTCCTTCCACGGCGTAGATCGTGAGGTCCGGTCCCTGGACGTAGACGGCAATCCCCCTGGTATCCGACGCCGCGATGTCACCGCGCAACTCGTGGGCGAGCTCCGGCCCCTTGCTGATCAGCTGGCGCATGGCAGCAGCCATTCGCTCCGGCCAATCCTCATGCGGCCGCGCCGCGCGGCAGGCGGCCAGGAACAGGGCGAGGTCAGGGCTCATGCGCGCCTCCTCCTGCAAGCATAGCCCCTCCGGCCCACTTGTCTGAATCGGCGATTTGATCGGAAGTGGCAGGGTCGCGCCAGGTACGGACATTGACCCACGTCCGACTTGCAGACATCCGGCTGCATCCAGTCGCCAGACCGCTTAGCGACGTTTCGGCCATTCCTTGTAGCGGTGCGGAAAGAAGTTTTGTCCCTCGCAGGCCTTGTTGAGCGAACTCAGCATCCAGCCCTTCTTGGTTCCCCAACAGGTAGGCGTCAGCAAGTTGAAGGAGCCGCGAATGATGAGAGTGCGCGAAATGTACCGAGTCGACGATGCTCGGGATCGGGGCGCCATAGTCCCACGGAGTCTTGCCGTCGATCCGGTACTTTGAGAAGTCGCGTATCATCTGACGCGACTCCTCCCCGTCTAAGTCACCGATGAGCAGGGTGTCCGCGTTACGTCCGACATATCCCTGCACTCGCTCACAGAAGAACGCGAACGCCGCCTTAGCCGGATCAGTGCTGTGCATCAGGTCTGAGTTGGCACAGGTGTAGACCTGACCAACACCTTGTTCACGGGCGTCGTGGATGATCGCACCGAGCCGACCTAGAACCTCGATGCGTTGTTGGGTCGGCCGTCCTTTGAACGCGCCCTTTCCGAAGTAAATATGGGCCGCATGGAACTCCGTCGATGGCGTCATCTCGGAGGTTCCAAAGATCTCCACCGCCAGATCACCAACTGCCTTCTCTAGCGGCTTGATGTGTCCAAAGGGGATGACGAGGCCGCCGACGACGTACTCATGTCGCCCCAACTTGGCGTCGGGCTTGATCTCATCGAAGTAGGTAACGAACGTCAAATGGCGACCGGGCTGTGCGCGAGATTAGCCGTTACGGCGGGCCGCCTTTTTCGCCTTCTTCTGAGCCTCTTGGAAGTCGAGCTTGAACTCCGACACGGTGTCCGTCTCCTTCCACGACCACGGCACCTTGAAGCATTGACGCGCCTTCGCCGTCTCGAAGGCCTTCTCGATCCTTGGCCACCAGAGGAAGAGGAAGGCGATCTGTATGTTCTTAGGTTGCTGCGCCCATTGGCCGGGCAGCACCACCAGCCGTAGGCCAGCTTCGAATATGGCCACGACCTCGTGTGGCCGGGTCAGCATCTTCGCATCCGCGCCGACAATAGCGTCGCCCCCAGCGTCGGCGAACTTTCGAACCCAGATTTGGTCGTCGACACCACGCGCCTGGTGGTCGTCCACCAGGTCGAGGGTGTGCGCCTTACCGAGTAAGGAATCGCGAATCAGTTGGGTGAGGAGGGGCGCGACGTTTTCGTCGGCGCAGATCCTCAATGTAGGGGCCGTAACTCAAATTCGACCGCTTGCCTCACGTCGTCAGCGGTCACTCGATGCCACTCAGCCACGGCGGCGTAATCGCCACCTTCGGCTTCCCAACTGCTGAAGAGGGTCGCGGTCGGCAGATGCCGAGCCGACACGGCTGGCTGGCCGAACGCATACACAGGGCTGACGATCACGTCGGGCGCGCGCTCCGGCGCCGGCCTCCAGGCCTTTGCGAAGCCTGAAACGTCGAACTCCAAGTCGCGCGCCAGCGAGTCCTCGATGAACTCATAGATGGCCAACTGATTGGTCATCAGGTTGAGGAAGACGCGGTCTTCGGCCTCCTTGGCCGTCTCCAAGAAGATCTGCTTCCTATCCGACTGAAATTTCACGCTCGACGTAGCGAAGGGGTGGCTGACGCCCAACTCCCGCCTTGCATTCTTCGCCGCCAAGCGCAGCGACTGGAGGCTGATCTGCCGCGAGCGAAAGTGCTCTACGAACCGCACCTCCAACAGGTCGAGGAAGCTCAGTTCGTGCTCTCGCCCGAGCTTGGCGTAGCTGCGGGAGATCACAGCGGCGTCGCCCGACGGCGTGGGGCTTAGCCAACGTAGGATGCGTTGGGTGCTTTGCATGCCGAGCAGTCGCGCGGCCTCAGCAGCGGTATAGAAGCCGCCGCCGACGTCTGGGCGCATTGTGTCCACGCTGGTCATGCTCGACTTCCGCTACAGGTTGGCAGGATGTCCGGTCAATGCGGGCTTAACAGCGGCACCTGGCAAAATCGGACGTAGGGGGCGTGTAATGCGGAGCGGGGCAAGCGGGGGTCGTTGTAGTTGCGCGGGAATTTCTGCGCCTCTGCCGCGGCAGCAATCGTGCCGCGCCACAGGGCTGGTGCCGGTCGGATGTGAACATTCAGGACAGCGGCCCGACCCTGAACGATTTGCAGTCCGCGGCGCACTGCGGACGCTGCGAAGGTCTCCCCCGAGTCAGCACTCGACATAGGGCGACCGCTAAACGAACGTCGGCGCCTCACCCCTGAGCCGACTTCGGCAGGTCCGCTTGGCGCGACCTTCCGAGACGCGCGAAACTCACGCTCCGCGCCCGTCAGCCGCGCAGCTTCGCCCCCACGGCCTTCTCCGCCGCCGCGACGATGCGGGCCGACAGCGCCTCGATCTCGGCGTCGGTGAGGGTCTTCTCGCGCGGTTGCACCAGCACCTCGACGGCCACCGACTTCATGCCGCCGGGCACGCCCGCGCCGGCATAGACGTCGAAGATGCGGGCCTCGGCGATCAGGGCCTTGTCCGCGCCCTGGATCGGGCGGAGCAGGTCGCCGGCCGGTGTGTCTGCGGCCACCAGGAAGGCGAAGTCGCGGGTGAGCGGCATCAGGGGGGAGAGCGCCAGGGCGGGCTTGGTCTTGACGCCCTTCTTCTTGGGCTCGGGGATGGCGTCCAGGCTGACCTCGAAGGCCAGCATCGGCCCCTCGGCGTCGAGCGCCTTCAGCACCCGCGGGTGCAGCTCCCCGAACTCGGCGATCACCACCTTGGGGCCGAGCTGCAGGCGAGCCGAGCGGCCGGGGTGCCACCAGCCCGCGTTCTGACCCTGCACGACCTGCAGGGCGGGGGCGCCCAGCTCCTCCAGCAGGGCCAGCAGATCGGCCTTCAGGGCAAACAACGGGTCACCCTCGCTGTGCGCCCAGTGCTTCGGGCTGTGCGGCGCCAGAAGCGCGGTGACGGCCGTCCACTGGTCGCCCGGCTCGTCGCCCTTGAAGTTGGGACCCACCTCGAACAGGGCCGCGTCGGGGAAGCCCTTGCGGGCGTTGCGGGCCGCCGCATCGATCAGGTTGGCCAGAGCCGAAGGGCGCATGGTCGAGAGGTCTGCCGCGATCGGATTGCTCAGCACCAGCCGCGCGTCGCCGCCCCCGAACAGCTCCGCCCACTCGCGTCGCTGGAAGCTCCAGGTGAGCGCCTCGGCGTAGCCGCGCGCGGCCATGGCGCGTCGCGCATCGCGCATGCGGCGCTGGCGCAGCGTCAGGACACCGCCAGGGGGCCGAGCGATCGGCGGCAGGGGCGTCTCGGGCAGGCTGTCGAAGCCCTCGATGCGCGCGACCTCCTCGACGAGGTCGGCCTTGCCCTCCACGTCGCGGCGCCAGGAGGGCGGGGTGACGCTGTCGCCGTCCACGGCAAAGCCGAGCCGGGTGAGGATCTCGTCGATCCGAGGCGGGCCCACGTCGAGCCCGGAGAGCTTCTTCACATAGGCCCGGTCGAAGGCGATCGCGGCCGGCGGCGCGGGCGGCGCCCCGACCACCTTCACGTCCGAGGGCTCGCCGCCGCAGAGCTCGAGGATCAGCTGGGTGGCCTGTTCGATGCCCCACGCCGGGGACTCCGGGTCCACACCGCGGGCGAAGCGGTATTGGGCGTCGGAGGTGATGCCGGTGATCCGTCCGGTCTGGGCCGTGCGGATCGGGTCGAACCAGGCGCTTTCCAGGAAGACCTCCGTGGTCGCTTCCGAACAGCCGGTGGACTCGCCCCCCATCACCCCGCCCAGGCCGATCGGACGCTCGCCGCCGGCGTCGGCGATGACGCTCATCTCGGCCGACAGGTCGTAGGTCTTGCCGTCGAGGGCGATCAGCTGTTCGTCGCGGTGCGGCGCGGGGGACGGCGCATCCGCGCTGGGCTCGGCGGAGCCGCGGCCGAGCCGGGCCTCGATCACGTCGCCGACCAGCTTGGCGCGGTCGTAGACGTGCAGCGGCCGGGCGCGGTCGTAGGTGATCAGGTTGGTGACGTCGACGAGGGCGTTGATCGGGCGCAGGCCGACGCTGACCAGCCGCTGCTGCAGCCACGCCGGCGAGGGACCGTTCTTCACGCCCCGGATCAGCCGGCCGGCGAAGACGCGGCAGACCTCGCCATCGACCTTGATCTCGATCGGGCAGGGGAAGGCGCCCGCGACTGGCTTTACGGGGTCGGGCTTCAGCGTTCCCAGGCCGGCGGCGGCCAGGTCGCGGGCGATGCCGCGCACGCCCAGCCAGTCCGGCCGGTTGGGGGTGACCTCGAAGTCGATGGCCGCTTCCAGGCCCAGCGCCTGCGCCGCCGGCTGGCCGACCGCGAGGCCGTCCGGCAGTTCCATGATCCCCTCGGACTCCTCGGCCACCTCCAGCTCCTTGGCCGAGCAGAGCATGCCGTTGGACACCACGCCGCGAACGGGCCGCGCCTCCAGCGTCACTCCGCTCCCGGGCACGTAGGCGCCGATGGGCGCATAGACGGTGGTCAGGCCGGCCCGCGCGTTGGGCGCGCCGCAGACGATCTCGAGGCGGCCGTCCTTGGTGTCGACCTGGCAGACCCGCAGCTTGTCGGCGTTGGGGTGCTGCACAGCCTCGACGATCTTCGCCACCGTGAACGCCGCCAGCTTCGCGCCGGGATCCTCGACGTGCTCGACCTCGAGCCCGGCCATTGTCATGGCCTCGACCACCTCGTCGACGCTTGCCGTCGTATCGAGGTGCTCTTTCAGCCAGGAGAGGGTGAACTTCATCGCTCGGCGCTTTCGCTGACGATCTGGACCAGCCGGAAGCGCTCGCAGTTCAGCAGCATGTCCGGGGCGAACCCGCCGTTGCGGGTGAAATAGGCCTGATGAGCCGCGCGCCAGGCGGCGAGCGAGCGGTCGTCCTCACCCTCGTCGAAGGCGAAGGCGGCGTCGATCTGGTCGAACCGGGCCTGCGTGAGCTCCACGGTCTCCAGCACGCAGCGCACGTCGCCGGCGCCGTTCTTCACCGCCCACGGCTTGCCGACCTCGGCGCCCTTGAGGCCCTCAGCGGCGTCCCAGCAGGTCGCGGTCTTGGTTCCTGCCAGGACGAGCGCCAGCAGCTCGTCCGCCAGCTCGGGCCCGTCGCCGAACATGTGGGTCTCCAGCCCGTTCCAGGTGTCGGTCATGACAGCCCCGTGGCCGGGTTGGGGGCCTGGAAGGCCGAGAAGCCGTAGTGCTGCAGCCAGCGCAGGTCGGCGGCGAACATGTCGCGCAGGTCGGGCATGCCGTACTTCAGGCTGCCCAGCCGGTCGACGCCGAAGCCGAAGGCGAAGCCCTGCCACTCGTCGGGGTCGAGGCCACAGTTGCGCAGGACGTTGGGGTGCACCATCCCGCAGCCGACGATCTCCATCCAGTCGTCGCCCTGGCCGATCTTCACGTCGCCGCCGGAGCGGTCGCAGCGCACGTCCATCTCGGCCGACGGCTCGGTGAACGGGAAGTGGTGCGGCCGGAAACGGGTCTCCACCGAGGGCGTCTCGAAGTAGCGGGCGATGAACTGGTCCAGGGTCCACTTCAGGTGGCCCATGTGGATGTCGCGGTCGATGACCAGGCCTTCGAGCTGGTGGAACATCGGCGTGTGGGTGGCGTCGCTGTCTGAGCGGTAGGTGCGGCCGGGCACGATGACCCGGATCGGCGGCGCCTGGCCCTGGGCGATCCAGCCGGGCAGCGTGCGGTTCTGCCCCTGCTGCATCGTGCGGATCTGCACGGGACTGGTGTGGGTGCGCAGCAGCTTGCGCTCGCCCTTCTCGTCCTCCGGCAGCCAGAAGGTGTCGTGCATCTCCCGCGCCGGGTGTTTGGGCGGGAAGTTGAGCGCGGTGAAGTTGTGGAAGTCGTCCTCGATGTCCGGGCCTTCGGCCAGGGCGAAGCCGAGGTCGGCGAAGACCGCGATCATCTCGTCCAGCACCTGCATGGTCGGATGCACCCGGCCCTTGCGCTCGTAGGGCGGTGGCAGGGTAAGGTCGACGTGTTCGGAGGCGAGCTTGGCGTCCAGCTCGGCCGCTTCCAGGGCCGCCTTGCGGCGGGCGATGTGGGTGGCGACGCCATCCCGCAGGCCGTTGATCTGCGGGCCTTCGACGCGGCGCTCGTCGGGGCTCATGCGGCCAAGCGACTTCAGGAGCTCGGATATCGAGCCGGTCTTGCCGAGCGCTTCGACGCGGATGGCCTCGAGAGCGGCCAGATCGGCGGCCCCGGCGATGCGCTGGTCCAGGTCCTGCGCGATTTTGGCGTAGTCGGTCATGGGAGGAGGTGTCCTAGCCTTAGGTCTTCACGGGGTGAAGGGGCCAGCAAAAAGCCCCCCGGCGGTTCGGCCGGAGGGCTCCTTGATTGCTTCAGGGTCCGGATGGACCGAGGCCTCAAGCCAGCGCGGCGCGAACCTTGTCGGCGATGGCCTTGAACGCGGTCGGATCGGCGCCGGCGATGTCGGCGAGGACCTTGCGGTCGATTTCGATCCCGGCCTGATCAAGGCCGTGAATAAACTGCGAGTAGGTGAAGCCTTCGACCCGGGCCGCGGCGTTGATCCGCTGGATCCACAGCGAGCGGAACATGCGCTTGCGGACCTTGCGGTCGCGGTAGGCGTACTGCCCGGCCTTGTCCACGGCCGCCTTGGCGGTGCGGATGGTGTTCTTGCGGCGCCCGTAGAAGCCCTTGGCCTGCTCGAGAACCTTCTTGTGCTTGGCGTGGGCGGTGACGCCCCTTTTCACGCGTGCCATCTGTCAGTTTCTCCTAGAGGCCGTAGGGGAGCCAGAGCTTGATAATTTTCGTATCAGCGTCGCTCATCACCTTGGTGCCGCGGTTCTGACGGATGTACTTGGCGTTGTGGCTGATCAGGCGGTGGCGCTTGCCGGCGACGCCGGCCTTCAGCTTTCCAGACGCCGTCATCCGAAAGCGCTTCTTCACGCCGGACTTGGTCTTCAGTTTGGGCATTTCACGTCGGGCCGCGAGCGGTCCGTCCTCTGGTCGTGTTGATGAACCGCCCTGGCATGCCTTGGGGCCAGGCGGTTCCGAAGGGGCGGGTGAATACGGGAAAGGGGGGCGGAATGCAAGGACGCGGGCGGCCCACAACCGCGGGTAGATTTTCTCCCGGAGCTTAAGCGTCGGTTATCCGTGGTGGGCTAGAACAAAGGTCCAGCCGCGAAATGCGGCCGTTGGAGACCAGAATGTCGAGCATCTCTTCCGCAGCGTCCGTCGCGTCGCAACCGCCGATCACCTACGCCCCGCCCGCCCCCCGAGATGATACGCAGGCCGTGAAGAAGGATGAGGCCAAGACGGCCGAGAAGTCCGCCAAGGTCGACGACGTCGCCGCCACCGCCGTAAAGTCCCAGGCCACGAAAGCGGCCGGCACCGGCGTGGTGCTGGACATCCAGGCCTAGGCCCGCTGCGGCCGCCGTCCGGGGTTTTCGCGCCGTCAGGCCTACGCCAGCTTTGGCGTCCGCTTCACCACCGCGACGGCGAACCACAGGGCGGGCAGGATGAGCAGCGCCGATATGGCGAAGGGCGCCCCTGGCTGGATCAGCGAGAAGGCCTGGCCAGCCCCGACCGGTCCGACGATGCGTCCCAGTCCCATGATGCTGGCGTTCAGCCCCAGCATCTCGCCCTGCCGGTCGGGCGGGGTCGCTCGCGAGATCAGGGCCGAGACGTTCGGGAAGCAGATCGACTGCCCGAAGCAGACGAAGAGAAAGCCGAGGGTCGCCACCTCCCACGTGGGTGACAGCCCCTGCGTCGAGATGCCGATCCCCATGAAGACCAAGCCCAGGGTCAGGGTGCGCGCCTCGCCGAAGCGCCGGGCGAGCTTGCCGGTGACCACGCCCTGGAAGAAGGCGCCGGCGAGGCCCAGCAGCATGAACGAGAGACCGATCTCGCGAGGGCCCCATCCGAAGCGCTGTTCGGCCCAGAGGCCATAGATCGCCTCAATCCCGGCGAAGCCGAAGACCACGATGGAGCCGATCATCACGACGCGGCTGACGATCGGATCGGCGAAGGCGTCGCGGAATCGTGCGGCCTTGACGCGTTTCGTGGACGAGCCCTTGGGGCGATGCTCACGCACCAGGAACACGACCGCCAGGGCCGATGCTAGGCAGAACGCGGCGGCGACCAGCAGTGGCAGCTGGAAGCCCAGCGCCCCGCGGCTCGGTTGCGCCAGGAGCCCCCCAATCGCCGGACCGGTCGAGAACCCTGCGCTGAACGCGGCGCCCATGATCCCCATGCGGCCGGCGCGTTTCTCCGGCGGCGTGATGTCGGCGAGCGCGCCCTGCAGGGTCGAGATGTTGCCGGCGAACACGCCGTTCAGGAACCGCAGCCCGAACGCCACCCAGATGTTCGGTGCGAACGCAAAGGCGGCGTAGGTGACACCCACCATGGCGATGGTGACGATCAGCACGGGCCGGCGGCCGATCCGATCGGACAACTTTCCCCAGAACGGCTCGCCGATCAGCTGGCCGACGGAGAAGGTCGAGAACAGCAGGGTGATCTGCCAGGCCGGAGCATTGAACGCCCGCGCGAAGAACGGCAGCAGTGGGATCACCAGGCCGAAGCCCGCGATCATCAGGAAGATCACGCTCAACAGGACGATGAGCGCGCGGCGTTCTTCCCCAGGGGGCATGACGACATCTGACGCGGCGCTCATGGGGGCGCCCCGGAGATCCGCCAGGCCCGCGCGCGCCGCCCTGCCGCCACGGCGAAGAATATGGCGGGGACGACAACCAGCGCGCCCTGGAAGAAGGGCGCGTGGATGCTCAAGGGGAAGGTGAGGCCCGCGCATAGCGGCCCGACGACCCGCGCCAGCGCGCCCATGGCGTTGTTGAGCCCGAAGATCTGCCCCTGTCGGTGCGGGTCCGCGGTTTCGGAGATCAGCGCGGAAATGTTTGGCCAGGCCACCGATTGACCGATGGCCGACAGGCTCATCAGCGCGATCGTCATCGCCCCGCCGGTCGAGAACGGCTGCAGGCCGATGCCGACCACGGTGATGGCCATGCCGATGGCCAGGATGGTCGCCTGGCCGAAGCGTTCGGAGAGCGGTCCGGTGAAGCCGAGCTGGGTCACCGCCGAGACGATGCCTACGAACATGAACGACCAGCCGATCTCCTTGGGCCCCCAGGCGTAGCGGGCCTCTGTCCACAGGCCGAAGAACGACTCGATGCCGGTGAAGGCGAAGCCGACCAGGAAGGTCACCAGCATCAGCCGCCCGATCACCGGATGGCGTGCGGCCTCGCCAGTCGCGGCCCAGCGGTTGGGGCGAAACCTGTCCGCCTCGTCGCGCTGGCGGCTCTCTCGGATGAACAGGGTGATGGCCAGCGCCGAGGTCATGAACAGGGCCGCTGAGATGAAGAGCGGCAGTTGGAAGCCGATCGGGCCCAGCGACGGTTTGGCGAACACGCCGCCCAGGAAAGGCCCCACGATCATGCCGACGTTCGACGCGGCGCCCATCCAGCTCATCGAGCGGGTGAGCCTCTCAGGCGGCGTGACGTCGGAGATGTAGCCCTGGATGATCGAGCCATTTCCCGCGAACAGGCCCCCTGCGAGCCGGATGGCGAACGCCGCCCAGGCGTTGGGGGCGAACGCCAGCGCCAGGTAGCAGAGGCCGTTGGCCAGGATGGTCATGACCAGCAGGGGCTTGCGGCCATACTTGTCCGATAGTCGCCCCCAGTAGGGTTCTCCGAAGAACGAGCCTACCGAGAAGGCCGAGAAGATCAGCGCGATCTGCCAAGGCGCGGCGTCGAACGACTTGGCATAGAAGGGCAACAACGGGAGGATGATCCCGAAGCCCAGCATGTTGAGGAAGATCAGGCCGATGAGCGACAGCGCCGCCCAGCGGGGCGGCGGCGCCTCCCGCGGCGGCGTTTCAGACATGTGGGGCAGTTAAGGCCGGGGCGACACCGGGGCAAGTCGCGTTAGAGCGATGCCTCGCGTGGCTGACGGTGGGCGAGGGGGCTCTGCTCGATGAAGAGCTCCGGGAAGAGGTCGTCCCAGTGCTCGCCGACGCGCGCCACGAGATCGCTGGTGACGCCGATGTAGAGCGTCCCGTGCTTTCGGCTGGCCATCATGTAGACCGCGCTCAAACACCATCCCCCAAGATCGTCATCGCCCGGCTTGTCCGGGCGACCCATGATCTCCGTGGAGATGGATGAAACCCGGCGGCGCGGCGGCGTGCAACCTGCATCAGGGCGATCATGGGTGGCCCGGACAAGCCGGGCCATGACGATCATATTGGTGGGACCTACGGGTTCTGCCGCTTCAGCTCAGCCCGGAACGCTATCTCAGCTCGCTCATAGAAGCCCTTGCATCCCGCCGGATCTACGAACGCGTCGGCCTTGCCCGCGTCCAGCGCCTTGCGCTTGTCATTCATCCCGAAGAACGCGCCGTGGCTCGCGAGGAACACCTCGCAGGGGAGCGCTTTCCAGGTGGCGAAGCTCTTCTCGTAGGCAGCGGTGATCCCCGGATAGGTCTCCGCCTTGCCGAGTTGGTAGCCCGGCAGGATGCTGGACGAGCAGTGCACCAGGCCCTGGCGCACCTTGCTCGCCACGCGTACCGGAAAGGTCCAGGTCGTGCAGCCGGCCGTGTGCCCGCCGGTGACGTGGGCCGTCAGCGTCCAGCCGCCTAGCGTGACCTTGTCGCCGTCCTTCAGCGTCCTGGCCAACGGCACGGGCTCGTATTCATAGGCCTTGCCCGTCAGGAAAGGGTCGCCGCGACCGCCCGCTGCGATCACGGCCCCATCGGCGGCGCTGGCGTAGAGCTTGGCGTTCGGCGCGGCCCTGCGGATCTCGGCCAGGCCGGCGGCATGGTCGTAGTGCTGATGGGTGTTGAGCAGGATCTTCACCTGCGCAGGGTCGAAACCCAGGGCGCGGATGTTGGCGACCACCTGCTTACCGACGGTCTGGTCGCCGCCGTCCAGGACGATCAACCCGGCCTTTGAGACGAACAAGTAGGACGCCAGGTCGTAGGCGCCGACGTAGTAGAGTCCCTCGCCGATCTGGAACGGCCTGATCGGATTTGCCCAGGTGTCCGGGCTCTGCGCGAAGGCCGGTGAAACGAAAACGGCCGCCGTGAGGGCGACCGTTCCGAAGGCTCTGGCTGCTGGGCTCCGCACTACCGCGGGGCCAGGATCATGATCATCTGGCGGCCCTCCATGCGGGGCTCGTATTCCACCTTGGCGATGGGCTCGAAGTCGGCCTTCACCTTCTGCAGGAGCTTCATCCCCAGCTCCGGGTGGGCCAGTTCGCGACCGCGGAAGCGCAGGGTGATCTTCACCTTGTCGCCCTCCTCGAAGAAGCGGTGCATGGAGCGCTGCTTCACCTCGTAGTCGTGGACGTCGATGTTCGGGCGGAGCTTGATCTCTTTGATCTCCACCACCTTCTGCCGCTTGCGCGCCTCGTTCTTCTTCTTCTGCTCCTGGAACTTGAACTTGCCGTAGTCCAGGATCTTGCAGACGGGCGGATCCGCGTTGGGAACGATCTCGACAAGATCGAGGCCGGCCTCTTCGGCGGCTTCGATGGCCGCGGAGGTGGGCATCACGCCCTGTTTTTCGCCGTGCTGGTCGATAAGCAGGACACGGGGAACGCGGATGTCTTCGTTCATGCGCGGCCCTTCCTTGACGGGCGGCGCTTGCATGGGACGGCGAATAGGCAGTGCTCCGGGGCTGTTGAAACGCAAAATACGCCGGCTGGCGCAAAGCGCTCCGGACGCATCTGAGTATATGACCGCAGCGTCCGCCAGTATCAAGGCGTGGCGCGGGCGGGCGCCAACGAGCTGGCGGCCTGCGCCACTTGCGCCACAGGCAGGTCGGCCAGATTCTCGGCCCTCAGGATCGCCACGCGGCCGCGCGGCGCCGACAGTTTCGGATCCGAGGCGCGGGAGAACAGCACGATGGTAGGGGCCCCGCCGGCCGCGGCCAGGTGCAGTGGCCCGGTGTCGTTGCCCACCGCCAGCGCCGCCTTGGCCCCCAGCAGGGCGATCCGGGCGAAGTCGGTGCGCCCGGTGAGGTCGCGGGCCCGCGGCGCCGCGCGCTGGATGGCATGCGCCAGCTCCGCCTCGGCCGGGCCGCCGATGATCACCACGTCGAACCCCCGGGCGTAGAGGATGCGGGCGAGCTCGGAGTAGCGCTCCACGGGCCATCGCTTCTCCGGCCGATGCGCCGAGCCGCCGGGGACGAACATCACATAGGGACGCGGCTTGTTGGAGCCGGGAACGGGGCGCTCCGCCGGTGCGGACTTCAGGACCCAGGAGAGGTCCGGCGGAGGAGCCGAACCGGGCTCCGTCGGCGCGTCAGGCCAGATGCCGGCGTACATCAGCTGGTCGGCTTGGCGCTCCAGCGTGTGCATGCCATTGCGCAGAGGGTTGCGGTGCGGCAGCGCGCAGCCAAACGCGACGCCCGACCAAGGCGGCGGGCCGGGGCGCAACAGCTGGAAGATGCGGTTGGTATGGGCCGACGTCTGCAGATCGTAGACCCGGTCGTAGTTCGCCGCCTTGATCCGTTGGCGGAGCGCCATCCAGTCCGCGAACGAGTCCGGCCGTCCGCCGGTGTCCACGGCGTTGAAATAGGGGCAGGCCTTCGCCAGCGCCTCGAACGGTGGGGTGGTGAGGAGCGTGATGTGCGCCTTGGCGTGGGCGGCGCGGATCTTTTTCATCGCCGCCAGCGCGAGCACGAAGTCACCCAGCGCCGACAGCTTGATGACCAGGATGCGTTCGACACTGCGAGGCATCAGGCGCGGGCCTCCAGCACCCGCTCGTAGGCCGCCAGCGTGGCGGCGCACATTGCGCCAACGGAATAGAGCTGGCGGGCGCGCCGCCGGCCCAGCTCGCCCATCTCCTGGCGCCGTCGGGGGCCGACGTCTATGGCGCGCGCGATCGCCTCGGCCCAGGCGTCGGCGTCGCCCACCGCCGTCAGCCAACCGGTCTTCCCGTCGAGCACGGTCTCGGTGACCCCGCCGTGGTTGGCCGCGATCACCGTGCGGCCCATGGCTTGCGGCTCGACGGCCGCCCGGCCGAAGCTCTCCGGCACGATCGTCGGCAGGATGGCGAAGTCGGCCAGCAGGTAGGCCGCCGGCATGTCGTCGCAATGCCCGACGATCTTGACCACATCGGCGAGGCCGGCCGCATCGATCGCCCCCTGCACTTCGGCGGCGTAGCCTGTGCGGCCCTGATCGTCGCCGGCGAACAGGATCTGGAAATCCCGCCGACCCGCCTGGACCAGCCGGCTTGCCGCCTCGACGACGGTCAGGTGCCCCTTGATGCGCGTCAGCCGCCCGGCGAGCACTATGCGGGTGCGCCCGTCGTGCGGCAGTCCCCAGGCTTCCCGCAGCGCGTCCACTCGGTTGGGCGTGACGAACGACGGGTCGAAACGGTCGAGGTCCACGCCGCGGGGGATCGTGACCATGCGGCCGGGATCGACCTGATGCTGCGCCAGCACATGGTCGCGGGTGTAGTCGGAGTTGGCGATCACCAGGTCGCCGCGGGTCATGACGGCATTGTACCAGCGTTTCAGGGCCGTCTGGGCCTTGTAGACGCCATGGTAGGTGGCGACGAAGGGGGTGCCGGTCGCCTTCGCCGCCCACAGGGCCGAGAACGCTGGGGCGCGGCTGCGGGCGTGTACAATGGAGACCTTCTCCTGGCGGATCAGGGCGACGAGCCGCGCGGCGTTGCCCAGCATCACCAGGGGGTTCTTGGTCTGCACCGGCATCTGGGTGAGGCGCGCCCCGTCGGCCTCCAGGCGCGCGGTCATCCGCCCGCCGCGCGTGGCCACCAGGGCCGTTCCGCCCGCGCGGACCACGGCCTGGGCGACGTCTATGGTGGTCTGCTCCGCGCCGCCGGTCTCCAGCTCGGGGATGACCTGCAGCAGGGTGAAGTCAGGAGGTAGCGCCACGGGGGCCTCTGGGGGTACGGCGCTTCCCATAAACTGAAACGGTGGCCGATGAACACCGGCGGGGTTTATGTGTTCGCCATGAAAGAGGTCGGGGGAGATCTCGTACGGCCGGACGGGGCGCGTCTGGCCTGGCGGGCAGTGGAGGGCGCTGCGCCCGCTGTGCTCTGGCTGGGCGGCTTCCGATCCGACATGACCGGGACTAAGGCCCAGACCCTGGCCGAGTGGGCCTGGAGCCAGGGCCGCGCCTTCGTGCGCTTCGACTACTTCGGTCACGGCGCGTCTTCCGGGGATTTCGTGGAGGGCACGGTGACCCGATGGCGCGACGATGCGCTGGCCGTCATCGACGAATTGACGAAGGACGAGCTGGTCCTGGTGGGTTCGTCCATGGGCGGCTGGATCGCCTGCCTGGCGGCGCTGGCCCGGCCTGAGCGGATCAAGGCCATGGTGCTGGTGGCGCCAGCCGCCGACTTCACCGAGACACTGATCGGGCCGGGGATCCCGCCCGAGGGCCGCGCGGCCCTGGACCGCGACGGCGTGTGGTTCCGCCCCTCGGCCTATGGCGATCCCTATCCGATCGGCCGAGCGCTGCTGGAGGATGGCGGACGCTGGTCGATCCTCGGGGGCGAGACCATCCCGATCGAGACGCCGGTGCGCATCCTGCAGGGCGGCGAAGACCCCGATGTCCCCTGGCGACATGCCCTGGCCTTGGCGCAGGCGCTGAAGGGGCCCGACGTCCACTTCGACCTGATCAAGGACGGCGACCATCGCCTGTCGAGACCTCGCGACCTCGCCCACCTGGTCGGAGCGGTGGATGAGATGGTGGCCCTCTAGCTCCTCTCCGGTCGTCGTGGCACAGAGCGTCTCGTGAGCACCGAGACCTTTCCCGAGATCCGCGAGGCCGTGCGCCGGCTGTGCGCGAAGTTCCCCGGCGCCTACTGGCGCGCGTTGGACCGCGAGCGGGAGTATCCGACCGCGTTCGTCACGGCGCTGACCGAAGCCGGGTTCCTGTCGGTGCTGATCCCGGAGGAATACGGCGGTTCGGGCCTTGGACTGGCGGCGGCAACGGCGGTCCTTGAGGAGATCCACCGATCGGGATGCAACGGCGGCGCCTGCCACGCCCAAATGTACACCATGGGCACGGTGCTGCGGCATGGGACCCCGGCGCAGAAGGAAGCCTATCTGCCCAAGGTGGCGAGCGGGGAGTTGCGGTTGCAGGCCTTCGGGGTGACAGAGCCCGACGCCGGCACGGACACCACGCGCATAACCACCTTCGCCCGCAAGGAGGGCGACAGGTACGTCGTCAACGGGCGCAAGCTGTGGATCAGCCGCGCCGAGCATTCCGACCTGATGGTGCTGCTGTGCCGAACCGCGCCGCGCAGCGAGCAGAAGACCTCCGACGGAATGAGCGTGCTGCTCGTCGATATGCGCGCGGCGGTGGGCGCCGGCCTGACGATCACGCCGGTGCGGACGATGCTGAACCACGCGACCACCGAGCTCCTGTTCGAGGACCTGGAGGTCCCGGTGGAGAACCTGGTCGGCGAGGAGGGCAAGGGCTTCAAGTACATCCTCGACGGCATGAACGCCGAGCGGATCCTGATCGCGTCCGAGTGCATCGGCGACGCGCGCTTCTTCATCGACCGCGCCAGCCAGTACGCAAAGGACCGCGTCGTGTTCGGCCGCCCGATCGGCGAGAACCAGGGCGTGCAGTTCCCGCTGGCCCGCGCCCACGTGCAGATGACCTCCGCCAGCCTGATGGTCGACCATGCGGCCGCACTGTTCGAGGCCGGCCAGCCGTGCGGGACCGAGGCCAACATGGCCAAGCTGGTGGCCTCGGAGGCCAGCTGGTTCGCCGCCGACATGTGCATCCAGACCCACGGTGGCTTCGGCTTCGCCGAGGAGTACGACATCGAACGCAAGTTCCGCGAGACCCGCCTCTACCAGGTGGCCCCGATCTCCACGAACCTCATCCTCAGCCACGTGGCGACCCACGTGCTGGGCCAGCCCAAGTCCTTCTGAAGGTGGGGAGCTTCTGATGGCGTATTCGACGATCAAGGTCAGCGAGCCGCAGCCGGGCGTCACCCTCATCACCTTCGCACGGCCTGACGTGGCCAATGCTCTCTCCAGCGAGATGGGGCGCGAGCTCCTGGACATCTGGAGCAAGCTTCGGGGCGATGCGGCGCTGCGTTGCGTGATTCTGGCCGGCGAGGGCAAGCACTTCCAGGCCGGCGCGGATCTCAAGGAACGCAACGGCATGACCGACGAGGCCTGGGCCGAGCAGCACCGGCTGTTCGAGGCCATGATCCGCGCCCAGCTTGCCTGCCCGGTCCCGATCATCGCCGCCGTCCACGGGGCGGCCATGGGTGGCGGCTGCGAGATGAGCCTGGCCTGCGACTTCACCTACGCTGCCGAGGGTGCGCGCTTCGGCCTGCCGGAAGCAGGCCTCGGCATCATGCCGGGCCTCGGCGGCACCCAGCTCCTGACCCGCGCGGTCGGCCCTCGCCGGGCGCTCGAGATCATGACCACCGCCGCACCGTTCACCGCCCAGCAGGCGCTGGACTACGGCCTCGTGAGCGCCGTGGTTCCGCCCGAGGCGCTGATGGACACGGTGCTGGCCGTCGCCGCCCAGATCGCCAGCCGCGCGCCGCTGTCCGTGCGCGGCCTGAAGCGTGTGGTGCACGCCGGACAGGACCTGGACCTGAAGCAGGCCATGGATCTGGAGCTCGGCATCTACAACAACCTCTTCACCACCGAGGACCGGCGTGAGGGCGTGGCCAGTTTCAACGAGAAGCGGACGCCCAGCTTCAGCGGAAGGTGACTTGTGTGAGGAGGGACTGGAGGGGACTCGCGTCTCGGCCTAGCTTCGCCGCATGAAGATGCCCGCGCCCGACGACGCGCTGATCGCCCGCAAGGGCGAGATCGTGCGGGCTCTCAGCCGGATCGTGCCCGGTGAGGGCGTGGTCTCCGAGGCCGCAGACCTGACGCCCTTCGAGAGCGACGGACTGTCGGCCTACCGCCAACGGCCGCTGGCGGTGGTGCTGCCGGAGACGACGGCCCAGGTCGCCGAGGTGTTGCGCTGGTGCCAGGCCAACGGGGTAAAGGTGGTCCCGCGGGGCGCCGGCACCTCGCTGTCGGGTGGGGCGTTGCCGCTGGCCGACGGTGTTGTCGTGGGGCTGTCGAAGTTCAATCGCGTGCTGGAAGTGGACTACGCCAACCGCTGCGCCGTGGTGCAGCCGGGCGTGACCAACCTGGCCATCACCGAGGCCGTCCAGGCGGCCGGCTTCTACTATGCTCCCGATCCCTCCAGCCAGATCGCCTGCACCATAGGCGGCAATGTGGCGGAAAACTCAGGCGGGGTGCACTGCCTGAAGTACGGGCTGACCACCAACAACCTGCTGGGTTGCGAACTGGTGCTGATGAGCGGCGAGATCGTGCGGCTGGGCGGCAAGGCGATGGATGCCGACGGCTACGACCTCCTGGGCCTGGTGACCGGCTCGGAGGGGCTGCTGGGCATCGTCACCGAGGTCACCGTGCGCATTCTTCCGAAGCCGCAGACGGCCCAGGCGCTGCTCCTGGGCTTCCCCACCGTCGAGGCGGCAGGCGCCTGCGTGGGCGATATCATCTCCGCGGGCGTGATCACCGCTGGCCTGGAGATGATGGACAATCCGGCGATCCGGGCCGCTGAGGCCTTTGTCGGCGCAGGATATCCCGTGGACGCGGCCGCCTTGCTGATCGTCGAGTTGGACGGGCCAGAGGCGGAGTGCGCCGAGCTCGCGGGCCATGTGCGCGCCCTGGCCACTCAGCGGGGCGCGGACTTCGTGAGGGTGTCGGCCTCGGAGGCCGAGCGGCTGGCGTTCTGGGCAGGGCGTAAGGCGGCGTTCCCGGCGGTCGGCCGGATCGCGCCGGACTACTTCTGCATGGACGGGACAATCCCGCGCGGGAAGCTGCCGCAGGTGTTGGCCCGGATCACGGAGCTCAGCGCCGAGCATGGCCTGGGGGTCGCCAACGTCTTCCACGCCGGCGACGGCAACCTGCATCCGCTGATCCTCTATGACGCCGACAATGAGGGGGAGTTGGAGCGGGCCGAGGCCTTCGGCGCCGACATCCTGCGGCTCTGCGTGGCGGTCGGCGGGGTGCTGACCGGCGAGCACGGCGTGGGCGTGGAGAAGAGGGACCTGATGGGGGAGATGTTCGACGCCACCGACTTGGCCTGCCAGCAGCGGGTGAAGTGTGCGTTCGATCCGGGCCTGCTGCTCAACCCCGGCAAGGTGTTCCCGGTGCTGCACCGCTGCGCCGAGCTCGGCCGGGTGCACGTGCATCGCGGCAAGCTCGCCTTTCCCGAACTACCGCGTTTCTGATGTTGGACGAGGCGATCCGCACACTGAGGCCTACGACTCCGCAGGAGCTTTGCGCCCTCGTAGCCGAGGCTGGCGCCGGCGCGCGCCACATCGAAGTGATCGGAGGCGGGACCAAGCGGGCGATCGGAAGCATGGACCGGGTCGACCAGGTGGTCTCCACCCAGCGGCTGGATCGGATCGTCGACTATTCGCCGGATGAGCTGGTACTTACCGTTCAGTCCGGGGTGCGGCTGGCGGACATCGAGCGGCTCACTGCGGCCCGAGGCCAGATGCTGGCCTTCGAGCCGCCGAACTGGACGCGGCTGCTTGCGTCGCGCGGCGAGCCCACCATTGGGGGTGTCTTGGGCGCCAACTTGTCAGGGCCCCGGCGCATCCGAGCCGGCGCCGCTCGCGACCATTTCCTCGGCTTCGAGGCGGTGAGCGGGCGCGGGGAGATATTCAAGGCCGGCGGCAAGGTGGTGAAGAACGTCACCGGCTACGACCTGATGAAGCTGATGGCCGGCTCGTGGGGGACCCTGGCTATCCTGACGGAGGTGACCCTGAAGGGGCTGCCCGCGCCGCGCACCGAGCTCACGCTCCTGCTGTTCGGCCTGCCCGACGTGCGCGCGAGCGAGGTGATGACGACCGCCATGAACGGGCCGTTCGATGTTTCGGGGGCCGCGCACCTGCCGTCCTATGCGGCGCGCGCCCGGCCGCTAAAGGCGGAGATGGCGGTTACTGCGCTGCGCCTGGAAGGGTTCGAGGCCTCGGTCGCGGCCCGGGCCGAGGCGCTGTTCGCGGCGCTTCGCCCGTTCGGACGCATCGACCAGTTGGACGGCGATCACTCCCGCGAGTTCTGGGGCCAGATCCGCGAGGTGGACGCGTTCGCCGGCGACCCGCGGCCGCTGTGGCGGCTCAGTCTCCCACCCTCAGCAGGTTGGAAGGGTCCGCACGGCCTGCCGGGCGATGCGCTCTACGATTGGGCCGGCGGGCAGGCCTGGCTGCTCAGCGAGGAGCCGGTGGCCAAGGTTCGCGCGGTGACCGCTGCGCTTGGGGGCCACGCCCTGTGCCTGCGCGGGCAGCCCGCGTTCGGGCCGCGCGAGGGCGCGCTGGGGGCGCTGCAGGGGCGGGTGAAGGCCGCGTTCGACCCGCTGGGGGTGCTGAACCCCGGGCGCATGGAGGACGCCCTGTGAGGACGGCTTTCACGTCCGAGCAACTGGCCGACCCAGAGGTAGCCGCCAGCGCCGGCGAGATCCGCAAGTGTGTCCACTGCGGCTTCTGCACGGCAACCTGCCCCACCTACGTGCTGCTGGGCGACGAGCGCGACAGCCCGCGGGGCCGTATCGAGCTCATCCGCCAGATGCTGGAGACCCCCGGTCCGCCGCCGGCCAGCACGGTGACCCACATCGACCGCTGCCTGTCTTGCCTGGCCTGCGTCACCACCTGCCCGTCCGGCCTCGACTACGGCCAATTGATCGACCACGCCCGCGCCCACATCGAGACGCACTACCGGCGGCCCTGGCATGAGCGGCTGCTGCGCGCGCTGATCCCGGCGGTGCTGACCCGGCCAAAGCGGCTGACGCTGGCTCTGGCCCTCGGCCGACTGGCGCGGCCGCTGGAGCCGCTGCTGGCGCGGGCGAAGCTGGCGCCGCTGGCCGCCCTCCTGCGCCTGGCGCCGCCGCGGTCCGCCCACGCGCCGTTCAAGTTGGCCGCGGAAGGCAAGCGGCGCGGCAGGGTGGTGCTGCTGCAGGGCTGCGTCGAGCCGGCCATGGCGCCGCAGATCCGCGGTGCGGCGATCCGGCTGCTCACCCGGATGGGCTACGATGTGGTCCTGGCGGCCGGCGAGGGCTGCTGCGGGGCGATCTCCGAGCACCTGGGGCGGGCGGCCGAGGCGCGGACGATGGCGCGCGCCAACCTGGCTGCCTGGTCGCGGGCCGGGAAGATCGAGGCGATCGTCACCACAGCGGCCGGCTGCGGGACCATGCTCAAGGCCTACGGCCGGGTCGCGGGCCAGGCGGTCCCGGCCAAGGACATCCTGGAATTCATCGCCGAGGCCGGCCTGCCGCCGGTCACCAGGCCGCAGCCCCTGGCCGTCGCCTACCACGCCGCCTGCTCGCTTCAGCATGGCCAGCAGATCAAGGACGCGCCGCCGCAGCTCCTGGCCGAGGCTGGCTTCGAGGTCCGAGCGGTCGCGGAAGGCCACCTCTGCTGCGGCTCGGCCGGAGTCTACAACATCCTGCAGAGCGAGCTTGCCGGCAGGCTGCGCGAGCGCAAGGCGGCCAATATCGCCGCGACCGGCGCTGCGGTTGTGGCCGCGGGCAACATCGGCTGCATGGCACAGCTCGCGCCGGCGCTGGACGCGCCGGTCGTCCATCCGGTCGAACTGCTGGACTGGGTCACCGGCGGGCCGAAGCCCGCGGCGATGACGGCGCCCCAGACGAAGGCTGAACTCTAAGCTTCGACCGCCTCGGGCTCGACCATCTTGAAGTTGGTGCGCAGGTACTCGATGAAGCTCGGGCTGATCGCTTGGGATCGCATGTACTCCGGGCTCACGGGGATCGGGACCTGTGTGAACGCCGGGTCTCGCGCCAGGCGCGGGAAGTCGTAGTGCAGGATCGCGGCCCGGCCGATCAGGACGTAGTCCGCACCCTGCTCCAGCATCTGCGCGGCGATGGCGGACGAGGTCACCTTGCCGGCGACGCCCAGGCGCACGGCGCCCCGATCGAGGGCGGTGAAGTAGCTCATGAGCGACCGGCCCTTGAACTCTTCCTCGACTGGCTCCTTGAAGACGTCCCACAGGGACATATCGAGGTAGTCGATCTTGCCGCCAGACATGATCGTCTGCGCAATCTCGAGGATTTCGGCCAGCTTCAGTCCGAATCGCTCGGGCGACAGGCGCAGGCCGAGTTGGAAGTCCGGGCCGCAACGGGCGCGGACGCCCTCGATGATCTCGTGGATCACCCGGGCGCGGTTCTCCACCGAGCCGCCGTAGCGGTCTTCACGACGGTTGATCTCCGATGAGAGGAACTGGGCCAGGATGTAGCCGTGGGCGCCGTGGATCTCGACGCCGTCGAAGCCGGCCTGCTCGGAACGGACCGCGGCGGCGACGAAGTCCTCGACCAGCTGCTCGACCTCGCCGGTGGAAAGGCCGCGGGCGCCGGTCTCCGGATCGTCGGAAGCGGTGACCGCCTGGCCCACCAGTTCGGCCGGCGAGCGGTTGCCGGCGTGGTGCATCTGCAGGGAGGAGACGCTGCCGTGGGCCTTGATGGCGGCGGCAAGGCGGCTGAGACCCTCCAGGTGCTGGTCGCCGAAGACGCCGAGTTGCCCGGGGAACCCCTGTCCCACCGCCTGGACGTGGGCCGCGCAGGTCATGGTCAGACCGAAGCCGCCCTCGGCGCGTTTGGTGAGCCACCTGAACTCGTCGTCGGACAGGCGCCCGTCGGGGTGGCTCTGCTGGTTGGTCAGCGGGGCCAGCATGAAGCGGTTCTTCATGGCCGGCCCGTGGGCCATGGTCATCGGCGAGAACAGATCGGACAAGGCGGTCTC
>NZ_CADEGK010000032.1 GCF_902826855.1 uncultured Phenylobacterium sp.
CGTAGCGGTAGCGGCCGCCGACCCGCAGGTCGACCGTGCAGTGGGGCATGCTCCATCCATCGGGACCGAGCAGCCAGCGCTTGATGAGCTCGGGCTTGGTGTGGGCGTCCCAGATCAGCGACGCCGGAGCGTCGAACTCGCGCACCACGGTCACTTCGCGGTCGGACGGCGTGGTCACGGTGACGGGCTTGGGCATCGTTCAGTCCTTCTTCTCGGTTTTCATCTCTTCGAGCAGGCTGTCGAGGCGGCCGAAGTTCGCCTCCCAGAGTTCGCGGTAGCGTTCGATCCACATGTTGGCCGCCTCCAGCGGCTTGGCTTCGATCCGGCAAGGCCGGCGCTGGGCGTCACGACCGCGGCGGATCAGGCCGGCGCGTTCCAGCACCTTGAGGTGCTTGGAGATGGCCGGCTGGCTCATGGCGAACGGCTCGGCCAACTCGGTCACCGACGCTTCTCCGCTGGCCAGCCGCGCCAGGATCGCCCGGCGCGTGGGGTCCGCCAGCGCTTGGAAGGTCGCGTCGAGCTCTTGTTCATAACTCATACGTTATGGAACTATATGGTTATGTATAGACCGTCAACCCGCATCGACGGCTTTTCGGCGATCGGCTATGCGGGGCCATGTCCGCGAACCCGACCCTCCATGTGATCTTCGGCCCCTCAGGCGCGGGCAAGACCACCTACGCCCACACCTTCGCGCGGCGCGAGAAGGCGGTGGCCTTCGTGCTGGACGAGTGGCTCGCTCGCCTGTTCGCCCCCGATATGCCCGACCCGCTCGAGTACGAATGGATGGTCGAGCGCGTGCAGCGCTGCGAAGCGCAGATCTGGTCGACCGCGGCTGGCTGCCTGGCGGCGGGGACGTCCGTCATCCTCGACATCGGCCTGATGACCCGCGCAGACCGCGCGCGAGTGCGCGAGATCACCGAGGCGACCGGCTTGCCCCTCCAGTTCCATTTCGTCACCGCCAGCGCCGACGTGCGCCGCGCCCGCGTGGCGGAACGCAACGTGGTCCGCGGCGAGAACTTCGCCATTGAGGTGCGACCCGAGCACTTCGACTTCATCGAAGGCGTCTACGAAGCTCCCGAGCCGGGCGAGCTGGAAGGCGCCGTCATCTCCGAGAGCGACTGACGCCGTGAAGCTGGCGACCCTGATGGTGCTCACGCCGGACCTGACCGAGGCCCGGCGGTTCTACGAGACGATCCTGGGGTTCGAGGTGGTCTCGGAAAGCGCCGACCTGCTGGTGCTCGACCATGAGGGCGCCGCCTTCCATGTCTTTCGCTGCGAGGCGGACGCCCCCGTCGTCCGACACGGGCGCGACGCGGCCACGGTCGCGGTGTTCGCCGTCGCGTCCATTGACGACGCGATGGCCAGCCTGCGGGCCAAGGGTGTCGAGTTCCTGCACCGCACGCCGGGGGCCAACCGGTTCGGCCGCTACGCCGCGTTCAAGGCTCCGGGCGGCAATGTTCACGAGATCTTCGAACCCGACGCGGACGCCTGACCCTTCCCGAGCTCCGCTGTTCAATGCCACTGTCAGACGCAAGAGCCGTCACGACCCGATCCTGACGGCTCCGGGGGACCGGAAGGCATGAGAGCCGTCGTCATCACCGAGAAGGGACCGGCGCTGCGCGAGATCGCCCAGCCGGAGGCCAAGCCGGGCCAGGTGCTGGTCAAGGTGCACGCCAATGCGCTGAACCGCGCCGACCTGGCCATGGCCGCCGGCCACCTGCACGGGACGCGTGGGGGTGTCGGAGCGGTGATGGGTCTGGAGTGGGCCGGGGAGATCGCCGCGCTCGGCGCCGGCGTCAACGGCCTGTCACTCGGCGATCGGGTCATGGGCTCAGGTGGGTTCGCCGACTACGTGGCGGTCCCGGCCGGGCAGGTTCTGCGCATCCCCGACGCCAATCTGAGCTTCGAGGAAGCTGCCTGCTTCCCGGTGGCGCTGCGCACCATGCACAACGCCATCGTCACCGCGGGGGCCTTCCAGGCCGGCGAGACCGTGCTGATCCAGGGCGCCTCCAGCGGCGTCGGCATCCTCGGGATGCAGATCGCCCGCGAGATGGGCGCGGCGAAGGTGATCGGCTCGTCGACAAATCCGCAGCGCCGCGCGCGGCTGGCCGAGTTCGGAGCGGACCTGGCGATCGACACCTCCGATCCGGACTGGGTGCAGGCGGTGCTGGACGCCACCGGCGGCAGGGGCGTGGACCTGATCGTCGACCAGGTCTCCGGCGGCCTGGTGACACCCAACATGCGCGCGGCCCGCGTCCTCGGACGGATCGTTAACGTCGGCCGGCTGGGTGGGACGAAGACACACTTCGACGCCGACCTGCACGCGCTGCGGCGCATCACCTATGTAGGCGTCACCTTCCGCACGCGCACCGCCGAGGAGGTGGCGGAGATCACCCGCGCCCTGCTGGCAGACCTGACCCCGGCGCTGGAGGCGCGGCGGTTCTCGATGCCGATCGACAGCGTCTTCCCGCTGGAAGGCTTCGCCGAGGCGCTGGCGAAGATGAAAGCCAACGAGCACTTCGGGAAGATCGTGCTGCGGCACTAGCCGGCGGGCGGGAACAGTTGCGCCGGCCAGGTGGCGTCGGCCGCGCGCTGGCAGGCGGGACGAGCCGCGAGGCGAGCGTTGTAGTCGAGCAGCGCGGGACTTTCCGGCAGCTTCCTGTTGTAGAGCAGCATCGACAGGCCGCCACCGAGCGCCACGTCGGCGGCCGTGAACGCATCGCCTGCGATGTATTCGTGTCGCGAAAGGGCCGTCTCCAGCACGCGCACCATGTCGTCGTAGGTCCCGAACCCCGTGGCGCCGCCCGGCAGGTCGATCGCGCGCGAATGCAGTTCGGCGACAGGATCGAGCACGGATGCGGCGTAGACCATCCATCGCAGATACTCGCCGCGGCGGGGATCCTCGATCCGCGGCGCCAGCGTACCGTAGCCATAGCGGTCGGCCAGGAAGATGCAGATCGCCGGGGTCTCACTTACCGTCGCCGCGCCGTCGGTCAGCGCCGGCACCTTCCCTGACGGGTTTATTTTCAGGTACCGAGGGTCCTTCTGCTCGCCCTTGGCGATGTCGACGGTCTGTACGTCAAAGGGTACGCCCAGTTCTTCCAGCATCCAGTAGGCGATGAAAGCCCGGCTGGCCGGCGAGTGATAAAGTGTGATCCCGCGCTTGGCTGCCATGGCGCGCTCCTGAGCTGCGCCCTAAGTTAGGGTCGCGCCCCCGGTGGACAAGTCGCCTTGGGCAAAACGGACCGGCCTCGCTTCACTGACACGCGCTCTTGCTTTTTGCGCCGCACAATTCTAGTTTCTTTGCCCCCGGGACGCGCTCGCCCGCGGCCGGGTTGGGGATCATCAAGGCGACCTCGAGTTACGATGGAAAAAGTGCCGATGACCGCCGAGGGCTATAGCGCCCTCGACGAAGAACTGAAGCGTTTGAAGACCGTGGAGCGACCGGCTGTGATCGCCGCGATCGGCGAAGCGCGGCTGCACGGCGACCTGTCCGAGAACGCCGAGTACCACGCCGCCAAGGATCGCCAAGGCTGGATCGAAGGCCAGATCGCCGAGATCGAGGACAAGATGGCCCGCGCTCAGGTCATCGACGTATCCAAGCTGTCCGGCGCCCAGATCAAGTTCGGGGCGACCGTTTCGGTGATCGACGAGGACACCGAGGAAGAGGCTCGCTACCAAATCGTGGGCGAGCACGAGGCGGACGTGAAGCGCGGCCGCGTCTCGATCACCTCGCCAATCGCGCGCGCGATCATCGGCAAGGAAAAGGGCGACGTGGTGGAGGTGATCACCCCCTCCGGCGCCAAGGCCTATGAGATCACCAAGGTGGAGTGGGTCTGATCCCATGAGCCGAGGCTCCCTTCTCCTCACCCTGGGGGCGAGGAGAGTCGCGCCCCGGCCTCCGACCTGATCGATGGCCGAAGCGCCGCGTCCCCTGAGGATCTGGGCCGTGTCCGACGGCCGCGCCGGCATCGAGGCCCAGGCCCTTGGCCTCGCCGAGGCGGTGGCCCGCCGGCGGCCCGCCCATATCGCCGTCAAGCGGATCGGCTGGCGTTTCGGCCTGGGCCGCCTGCCCTGGCGGCTGATCCCGCCGTCGGCGCGGACCGGCGATCCGATCACGGCCCCATTTCCCGACATCTGGATCGCCGCCGGCCGCGCGACCGTGCCGTTGTCCACCCGGATGCTGGCGTGGAGCGGCGGCAAGACCTTCGTCGTGCAGACCCAGAACCCGCACGCCCCGCTGGACCGGTTCGACCTGGTGGTCCCGCCGGAGCATGACGGCCTGACCGGCCCCAACGTGGTCCCGATCCTTGGCGCGCCCAACCGCATCACGCCGGAGAGGCTGGCGGTGGACCTGGCGCGGTTCGAGGATCAGATCGCCCCGCTGCCGCACCCGCGGGTCGCGGTGATCGTCGGCGGACGCTCAAAGGCCCACCGCCTGCCGCCCGGCCACGCCAAGGCGACCGCCGAAGCCATCGTCCGCACCGTGGCCGCCGCGGGCGGCGCGGTCCTTGTCAGCTATACGCGGCGCACCCCCGCTCCGGCGCGCGAGGCGATGACCCGCACCCTGGGCGCCGTGCCGGGGATCATTTGGGACGGGTCGGGCGAGAACCCCTACTTCGCCTTCCTGGCCGCGGCGGATGCGATCCTGGTGACCGAGGACTCCACGAACCTCGCCACCGACGCCGCGGCGACGGGCAAGCCGGTGTTCGTGTTGCCGCTGCCGGGCGACAGCGCCAAGCTCCGGCGCTTCCACGCTGAACTGGAGCGGCGCGGCCTTTCGCGACCCTTTGTCGGCGCCTTGACAGCCGACCAGGCGCCGCCGCTCCGTGAAACGGACGCAGCGGCAATTGAACTGTTGCGCCGTTACGACGGCGCGGACTGATCGCGCCGGAAAACTCAACCTAAGGCAATGGTTTCTTGCCGGTCTCGCGGGGCTCGGTAACCTTAGCTAAGGAATTGTAGGTAGCCTGCCGGTAAGGGACAGCAACCGATTCGCTTTTGGGGGCCGCACAGTGGCGATCTTTTTCTTCGACGAGATGACCGAGGCGCAGGCCTCCGCCTATAATCCGAGCACTGACCAGATCATCTTCAACGCCCCGGGCGTCACCGCGGCGCAGGTGTCGGTCGTCTTCGTGCCGTTCACTGCGACATCCCCGGACTTCATCGTCCTGACCTCGCCCACCAAGTCCCTGACCTTCAACGACCCGGGCGGCTTCCGCGGCGAGACCGACGCGGTCTTCCCCGACAGCTCCCTGCTGTTCGCCGGCACCGTGGGCGCCGACAACCAGGCCGGCCGGGCGGGCGCGGACGGCCTTTTCGGCGGCCTGGGCAACGACACCCTTACCGGGCTTGACGGCAACGACGTCCTGCAGGGCAACCAGGGCGAAGACAGCCTCGACGGCGGCGCCGGCGACGACATCATCTATGGCGGTCGCGACAACGACACGATCGTCGTGGGGACGGGCGTCAACCCTGAGATCCTCCAGTTCGCGCAGGGCAACCTGGGCGACGACACCATCACCGGCAGCGCCAACGCCGACCTGCTCCTGGGCGGCCAGGGCAACGACGTCATCAGCGGCGGCACGGGCGCCAACTTCCTGCTCGGCAACCTGGGCGACGACATGGTGACTGGCGGCTCCGGCGCCGACAACATCGCTGGCGAAGGGGGCGCGGACGTCATCGTGGGCGGCGGCGGGGCCGACACCCTGAGCGGCGGCAGCGAGGGCGACGACATCGCCGGCGGCACGGCCGGCGACAGCATCGACGCCGGCACGGGCGACGACAGCGTCGCGGCCGACGACGGCGCCAACACCGTACTGGGCGGCGACGGCGCCGACACCATCACCGCGGGCACGGGCGCGGACACCATCGACGCCGGGATCGGCAACGACACCATCGGCGCGGGCGCGGGGAACAACACCGTCCTCGGCGGGACCGGCAACGACACGGTCGTGGCCCTGGGCGGCGCCGACAACATCAACGGCGGGGACGGCGACGACACCATCAATGCCGGCGACGGCGCCAACACCATCACCGGCGGCGCCGGCAGCGATGCGGTCGCGGTGGGCAGCGGCGACGACTCGGCGACGCTCGGCGACGGCGACGACACCTACACCAGCACCGCCGGCAACGACACGGTCGACGCGGGTGCAGGCGCCAACACCATCACCCTGACGGCCGGCGGGGGCCTCTTCACCTCGCTCGGCGGCGGCGACATGATCACCGGCGCGACCACTGACGCCACCTTCGATGTGGGCGCGGGCAACGACACGATCACCTCGGGCGGGGGCAACGACAGCGCCACCCTGGGCGACGGCGACGACAGCATCAACGCCGGCGCGGGCAACAACACCGTCATCGGCGGGGCCGGGGCCGACGACATCATCACGACAGTCGGCAACGACAGCATCGACGCCGGCGAAGGCATCAACGACGTCAACGCGGGCGACGGCAACAACACCGTCCTCGCCGGCTCGGCGGTAGACAACATCACCACGGGGGCGGGCAACGATTCGGTCTCCGGCGGAGGCGGCGCCGACATCATCATCACAGGCGCAGGCCTCGACATCATCTCCGGCGGCGCCGGCGACGATATGATCACCTACACCAACCGCGGATCGGTGACGGCCGGGACTGACAACGACACCGTCGACGGTACGGCCAGCACGGTCGACAGCATCATCGATGGCGGCGCCGGCGACAACCAACTCGCGTCGGGCGGCGGGAACGACCTCGTGAGCGGCGGTTCCGGCAACGACGTGATCGATTCCGGCGGCGGGGCGGACACCATCAACGGCGGCGACGGCGTGAACGACCTGGACGGCGAGGGTGGCGACGACTCCATCACCGGCGGCTCGGGCAACGACGTCATCACCGGCGACATCGGCAACGACGTCATCGTCACCGGAGCCGGTATCAACACCGTGGATGCCGGCGACGGAGCCGACACGATCACCAGTGGCGGCACGACCAGCATCACCGGCGGCCTGGGCGTCGACTCGATGACGGCCGGCTCCGGCGTCGACACGTTCGTCTTCGGTGCGGGTGACACAGGGATCACGGCAGTGACGGCAGACGCCATCAGCGGTTTCTCCAGCGCCGACCGCCTCGAGTTCGGGCTCGCCGCAGGCACGGTTCCGAACTACGAGGAGGCCGCCGCCGGGGGCGGAAATGACTTCGCCGCGGCGCTGGCGGCGGCAGACGGGCTGCTGGACGGGGCCGGCGTGATCTACGCGGCCATCAGCTACTCCGGCGGAGTCGGCGTCTTCGTCGACGACGACAACGACGGGTCTGCCGATCAGGTCGTAATCCTCGTTGGCGCAGCGCTCACCGACGTGAGCGAGGCCAGCATCCTCTAAGGCCTCACGCACCCACTTCGCGAGGGCCGCCCTTCGGGGCGGCCCTTTGCATTTGTGGCGCATCGGTCCATTCGGAGGCGATGTCGCCCACGCTCCCCCGGATACGGCTTCCCAGCGGGCGCCCCGATGTTGCCCTGTTCGGAGGTCATCGGCAGCTATGAGCGGCCCGCGAATCCTCTTCGTCGTCGACGCCGGCCCCGGCGTGGGAGGCGGCCACGTCATGCGCTCCCTGACGCTGGCCCAGGCCATGGAAGCGCAGGGCGCGCGCTTCGCGTTCGTTGGCCCGCCGGCCATGGCAGAGATGCTGAACGCATTCGCCCCCGACGCCGTGCGGATCGTGGCCGACGACACCGCCGCAGCCGTCGGGCGGGAAGCCTTCGACGCCATCGTCTTCGACCACTATGGCCTTTCGGAGCCGGACCACCGCGGCATGGCCGGGACCGCGCCTGCGCTTGTGATCGACGATCTGGCCGACCGGCCCCTGGGCGCCGATGTGGTCCTCGACGCCGGCCCGGAGCGCAAGGCGGAAGACTACCTGGGCTTGGCGCCGGAGAGCGCGCGCCTGTTGCTGGGGCCCAGCTTCGCCCCCGTACGACCGGAGTTCGCGGCGTTGCGCGGCCCCGCGCTGGCCTGGCGTGGCGAGCCGGTGCAGCGAATCCTGATCGCCATGGGCCTGACCGACGTGGACGGGATCACCGCGCGCATCGTCGAGCGGGTTCGTCCAAGGGTTCAGGACATCGGCCTGGACGTGGTCCTGGGCGCGGCCGCGCCAAGTGCGCCCGGCCTGCAGAAGATCGCGCGGCGCGATGGCCGGCTCCTGCTGCATGTGGACACCCCGCACATGGCGCGGCTGACGGCAGAGGCCGATATCGGGATCGGCGCGCCGGGGTCGTCCACCTGGGAGCGCTGCACCCTGGGCCTGCCGTCGGTGCTGGTGGTGCTGGCCGAGAATCAGCGGCCCGCCGCCCGGGCCATGGCCGAGCGAGGCGCGGCCCTGGTGGTCGATCTGGCCGACGCGCGGTTCGAGGAGGACTTCGACCGCGCTCTCCTGCGACTGTTGCGTGACAGCGCCGCGCGGCGCGAGCTGGCCGTGCGGAGCGCGGAGATCTGCGACGGCCTGGGGGCCGGACGCACCGCCGAGATTTTCCTGAGACTGATCGCCGCCCGCGCGGGCTAGCGGGGCGGGACTATGCGCGCCCGCTCTTGAGCCCGGTCGTCAGCTTGTTGCGCAGTTCCCGGCGGACGCGGGCGGCGAACTTGCCACCATGCTCGTCCATAAAGGCCACGACGGCGTCGCGATCCTTCTGCGACAGGTAGCGCAGCGCCCACGAGACTGCCTTCTCGATCATGTCCTCCCGGTCGCCCGCCAGGCGCAGGCAGATCGGCAGGGTGCGGCCGGGATCCCCGCACTTGCCTGGCAGGCTGGCGTTCAGGCCGACCGTGGCGACCAGGGCGGACCGGCGGAACCACATCTGCGGGTGACGCGACCAGCCGTCGATCAGGTCGTCGGAGATCCGCCCCTTGGCCCACAGCGGCCCCGACAGGATCGTGCCAAAGGCATCCGTGGCGTACCAGGAGGCGATCCGGCCGGCGAACTCGGCGACCTGCGCCTCGCTGACGGCGTCAAAGGCTTCGGGATGGAAGCGGATGAGTTCATAGGCGACCCACTTGTCCTCCTGGCGGGCATCCCGCTCCAAGGCCTGGGCGATCGCGATGACCTCCGCGGCCGGCGCCGGCCTCAGTCGGGTCGACCAGTCCTTGCGCACGGCGCGCATCGAGGGCGTGTTGCGGCGCGGCAGGGCGGCGATCGCTGCGCGGATCTCGGTGGCGATGGCGTCGGCGTGCATGCCGCCAGAGGCTAGCACACGCCGGCGCCCCGTCTCAGCTGCGCGGCTTGCGGTTGCGATTCCCGGCGATGCCCAGCGCAAGGCCGAGCCCAATGCCGAAGCCGACGCCCAGCCCGGCGTCGCCGAGAGCAGCGCCAATGGCGGCGCCTATGCCAGCGCCGACGGCGATCCAGAGTCCGAAATTCATCCTTTGACCTCATGACTTTGGCGGGAGGGATCAGATGGGGTCGCGAGCCCGGTCGCCAGCGCTGCCGTCATGGTCGCGCCGCGCCGGAATCGTCACTACATTGGGGGCATGTCCGAACCTCGCTCCGTCCGCTGCCTGATCGTGGGCTCCGGCCCCGCCGGCTACACCGCCGCCGTCTACGCCGCGCGCGCTCTGCTGAATCCCGTGCTGATCCAGGGCATCCAGCCCGGGGGCCAGCTGACCATCACCACCGACGTGGAGAACTATCCGGGCTTCGCCGACGTCATACAGGGCCCCTGGCTGATGGAGCAGATGCAGGCCCAGGCGCAGCACGTGGGCACGGAAATCGTGACCGATATCGTCACGTCCGCGGATCTCTCGCGGCGGCCATTCCGTCTGGAGACGGATTCCGGCCAGGTATGGCTAGCCGAGACCCTGATCATCGCCACGGGCGCCCAGGCCAAATGGCTCGGCCTGGCCACCGAACAGAAGTTCCAGGGCTTTGGCGTCTCGGCGTGCGCCACTTGCGACGGCTTCTTCTACCGCGGCAAACCGGTGATCGTGGTCGGCGGCGGCAACACCGCCGTCGAGGAGGCTCTGTTCCTCACCAACTTCGCCTCGAAGGTCACCGTGGTGCACCGCAAGGACGAGTTCCGCGCCGAGAAGATCCTGCAGGAACGGCTGTTCAACAATCCGAAGATCGAGGTCGTGTGGGAGCACGTCCTGGACGAGGTGCTGGGCGAGAGCGACCCCCTGGGGGTCACCGGAGCGCGGCTGAAGAACGTCCGGACCGGCGAGACCCGTACCGTTACCGCCGACGGCGTGTTCATCGCTATCGGCCACGCGCCCGCCTCGGAGCTTTTCAAAGGCCAGCTGGAAATGGACGCCTCCGGGTACCTGAAGGTGCAGGCCGGAACCGCTTCGACCGCGATCCCGGGGGTCTACGCCGCCGGGGACGTCACCGACGACGTCTACCGTCAGGCCGTGACCGCCGCCGGCATGGGCTGCATGGCCGCTCTGGAAGCCGTGCGCTTTCTCGCCGAGGTCGACCACGCCGAGGCTAAGCATCCGATTTCCCATGAGGAAGCCCAGAAGATCGGGGCCTGGTGAGAAGGCGCGTAGGCCCTCGGCCAGGGAACATTGCATTCCGGCCCGTTGTTAGCCGCGTGTGAGCAGCGACAACCTAAGTGCGAGCGACCGCTATCGTATGCAGGCGGAGGTGGTCATGCGCCTCGCCGCGAAGGCCGGGAGCCCGGCCGAGAAGGACGTCTACAGTCAGATCGCCGAGGGGCGGCGTAAGCTCGCCGCCGAGGCGCTGCGCCACGAGCGCCAGGACCTGCCCGTGCCCCCAGCCGAGACCCGCAGCTTTCGCCACCGCGACTGACAGGCCGCGAGCGGCTACTGTGGCGCGATGATCCGCTACGCCCGCGCCGCCGACCACCCGGCTATCACCCAGATCAACACCCTGGCGTTCGGTCAGCCCGATGAGGCGGCCCTGATCGCGAGGCTGCGCGCCGGCGGCGATGTGCTGTTCGAACTGGTGTCCGAAACGGAGGGCGCAGTGGATGGCCATATCCTGTTCAGCCGGTTGTGGGCCGACAGCACGGCGCTGTTCGCCGCGCTGGCGCCGATGTCCGTGCATCCCGACCGGCAGCGCGCCGGCCTGGGTTCGGCCCTTGTCCGCGCGGGGCTGGAGAGCGCCCGCGAGTTCGGCGCCCACGGGGTGTTGGTCCTGGGCCACCCGGCCTACTACCCGCGTTTCGGCTTCGCCGCAGAGACGGCCGGCAAGATATCCGCGCCCTATGCCGGGTCCCCCGCATTCATGGCCCTGGCGCTGGAACACGGCGCCTTCGACCATCCGCTCAGCGTCGCCTACCCGGCGGCCTTCTCAGGCTGACGGCTTCCACCCCTTCGGCGCTTCCATCATCAGCGCCAGGACGTGGCCGTCCGGGTCGTTGAAGAAGGTCATCCAGAGGTCGTGGTCCTCCATCGGCGCGGTCAGGTGGGTCTGGTCGACGAAGGCCACGCCGCGCAGCTCCAGCTCACGCCGGGCCAGCACGATGTCGGCGACACGGAAGTAGATCGGGGACCCCTGCTTCGGTGCGTCGCCGTTGTCCTGTTCCAAAAGCAGCCGCAGTCCCGCGCAATCGAAGAACGCCAGGCCGCCAAATCGGAACAGCTTCCTCAGGCCCAGGACCTCGCCATAGAACGCCTCGGAGCGGTCAGCATCGGCGACGCCGAGCGCGATCTGGCCCACGGGGCCCAGACTGAAGGCCATCTTAGGTTCTCCTCATTCGAACGCGCGCCAGCTTAGGGACCGCGGCGCCCGCGCGCGCGACCGGGATTGCTAATTTCGAGCCGCCCGGCGGTAGGCGGTGGGGCTCATCCCGTAGCGACGGCGGAATGCGCGGCCGAACGCGCTGGCGGTCTCGTAGCCGGCCCCGAACGAGATCTCCTCGATTAGCCCGGCTGGCCCCCTCAGCAGGTGCGCCGCGCGATCGAGGCGGAGGCCCTCAGCGTACTTCATCGGCGTCACGCCGAAGACCGCGCGGAACAGGCGCAGCAGGTGGAACTTCGACAGTCCGGCGGCCCGGGCAACCTGTTCGAGGTTCTCGGCGCCGCCGTCGGCGATGATGGCGCGCGCCACCTCCAGTCGCGCCAGCCGGTGGCGGGCGGTGGTCGCCTTGACCGCGCCGGTCCGCCGGGCGTCCCCCCGATGGCGACGCGCCGACGCCACGGCGGCGTCCAGGACCAGCAGCAGCCGCGCCTCCAGGTCGAACGGCCATGCGGACGAATCGGCTAGCTCGTCGCGCAGCGCCGCCTGTTCGGTCGCAAAGCCGGGCCGAAAGACCACGTTCGGGAACTCCGCCAGCGGGTCGCCGCCCGAGGCCTGCCGCACGAGGCTGTCGGGAAAGAAGATGCAGAATGTCTCCGACGGGCCCTCGAAGCGCATGTCGTAGGGCTGGCCGCTGTTCAGCAGCATCAGGCTGCCAGGCCGCAGCACATGGGTCGCCCCCTCGGAACGGTAGACCACCCGCCCCTTCGGCGCCCACTTGACCGAGAAGGCGGCGCCGACCGAGCGCGCCTGCCAAGTCTCGGCATGGCCGTTGAGGATCGCAATGCGAGACGCCGCTTGCGGCGACCCGAGCCAACGTGTGCGGCCACCATCGGGCGCAGCGGCGCCGGTCACGTTGTGCTGGATCGCGGTCGTGGTCACGGTTCGTAACCGTCGCGCCACCAGAGTCAGGCGTCAACGGCGCCCTGCCTAGTCGGAGGGCGCAGCCTGGGTCGCCAGCCCGGCGGCGGCCGGGCGGTCCATCGTGCGTTCCAGCGCCTCGAGGCTCTGGTTGATCCGTCGGACCTCGTCTGCCGTCGGCTGGCGACGCGCGGGCATCAGAACTCCCTGGACACGCGTGCGTTCGGCGCCGGGCACGGAGGGATCGAAGACGCTGTAGGTGCGCACCTCGCCGGCCACCGCCAGCGTGATTTTCCGCTCCGCGGGGATTCCCTGCAGCTCGGGCGACAGCAGGGCGCCCTGGGTGCGGTTGTCGATTCCGCCCAGCACCGCCCGCGTCAGGTAAGCCTCGCCGCCGGCATAGCGGCCGGTGAAGGCGGGCGGTTCGCCCCAGGGCCCGGTCCAGCGGTAGAAGATGTGCTGGCCGACCTTGACCATCTTCACCAGGGTCGGGGCCCAGTACGGTGCGACGTACTGGGCGTGATAGTGGGTGGCGGATCCCACCTGCTTGTCGACGTAGCCGGACAGCGCCCGTTCGGCGACCGAGCGCGCGCGCTTCCAGAGCGCCGCCTGGGGCGCGTAGCGGAGCGAGCCGTCGCAGGTGAAGGTGAACTGGCAGCCGGTGGTCCGCGCCGAGCCCTGGTAGACCACCCCGCAGACGGACTTCGGATAGGCCGGATGGCGCAGGCGGTTGAGCACCACCTGGGCGACGGCCTCCTGGCCCACCTCCGGCTCGCGCGCGGCCTCATAGTAGACCGCTTCCGCCAGGCACTGCACGGCCCGGGCGCGTTCGACACCGGTGGCCGCCAGGACGAAGGGCTTCATGGGGCGGATCGGCAGCCGGGCGAACGGCCGCAGCGCGTTGATGTCCTCGGCCGTCTCGCCCTCGGCGGTGACCGACGCCTCTCCCAGGGTCGGAGCCTCGGTGATATCAAGGCTGCCCCACCCGACCGGGCGGGCCCATAGGTCGGGCTGCCGCACGGCGGGATCGTGGCGCATCGCGAGTGACCGCATCGCGGGATCCATCCCGGCAACCAGCCGATCCAGCGCGGGGCCGTCGAGCGAACGGCTGGCAAGGGCAGCCCGGTCACGCGCCGCGGCCTCGTCCCCGCCGGGCGCGATGTCGCGGCCGGCAACGACGGCCGTCAGCACCAACAGGCACCCTACCCCTGCCCACAACAGGCGGGGCCGACGTTCCAGATTGAGCTTCAGGACGTTGTTTCCCCTCTGGCTTCCGGCGTCGCATATAGGTGCAAACTGGCCATATTGGGACCGGTCACGGCAATTTTCGTGCAAACCGCCGGCAATCCACGGCGCACGACGACCGGTTGCGCGGAGTTCGGTCGCACTTCATGCTGGTGGCGGACGCCGATGCCTCGGGGGGATACTAGCCGTCTATGACGCCAGCGCTGTGGCCGTTACGGCTGATCCCGCGACGTTCTCCGCCGTTCCTGATGGGCCTGGCGATATCCGTCGGCTCCCTGGCGGGCGCGATGACGTTGCGCGGGGTGCTGCTTGGCTGGCCCGAGGCGATCGGGCTCTCGGCCACGACCCTTCCCGCCCTCATCGTCGCCACCCTCTACGCCGGATCCCGCTGGGGCTGGGCCGCGCTGGTCGTCTCCCTGCTGCTGAGCCGCCTGACGCCCTTGAGCACCAACCTCAACGAGTTCGCGGTGCTGGCGATGTTCATGGTCTCGGGCGCGGTGACGGTGTTGGTGTCCTCCAGCCTGCGCTCCGCCCTATTGCGGCTGGACGAGGCCAATGCCGCCCAGGCCACCGTCCAGAAGTCCCTCGAGGTCACCGAGGCCCGCTTCCGCACGCTGGCCGACAGCGCGCCCGTGCTGATGTGGGTCACCCGCACCGACGGCCTGCGCGAGTTCGCCAACCGGGCCTATGTCGACTTCCTCGGGGAGCCGTACGACAGCGCCATCAAGTTCGACTGGCGCAAGGTGCTGCACCCGGACGACGTCGTCCGCATCCTCGAGGAACAGGTCGCGGGCGAGGCCTCGCGACAGCTGTTCGTCCTGGAGGCCCGCTATCGCCGGCACGACGGCGAGTACCGCTGGGTCCGCTCGATCTCGCAGCCCCGCCAGGGGCCGGACGGGGGCTTCGCCGGGTTCATCGGCGTCGGCTACGACACCACCGACGCCAAGCGCGCCGAGGAGGACCTGAAGCGCATCAACGACCTCCTGTCCGAGCGGGTCGAGGCCGCCCTGGCCGAACGAGACGTGGCGGCGGCGGCGCTGCAGCGCGCGCAGAAGCTGGAGGCGGTCGGGCAGCTGACCGGCGGCGTGGCCCACGACTTCAACAACCTGCTGACGGTGATCATCGGGGCACTGGACCTGATGCAGCGCCATCCCAAGGACGAAGCTCGGCGCGAGCGAATGATCGAGGCGGCCCTCGGCGCCGCGCGCCGCGGCGAGCGGCTGACCCAGCAGCTGCTGGCCTTCGCGCGGCGCCAGGCGCTGAAGCCGGAGCCCGTGCACGTGGACGCCCTGCTCAAGGATACCGAAGCGCTGCTGGGCCGCGCTGTGGGCGAGGCGGTGAGCCTCATCATCGCCCCGGCTGCGCCCGCGGCCGTGGTCAGCATCGATCCCGGCCAGTTCGAGTCGGCGATCCTGAACCTGGCGGTGAACGCCCGCGACGCCACGCCCCCCGGCGGCCTGATCCGCATCGAGACCGCGCCCGTGACCGTCGCCGCCGGCGAGGTCGCCGAGTTGGAGGCCGGCGACTACCTGCGGGTGAGCGTCCACGACACCGGCGCGGGCATGGACGAGGCCACCATCGGGCGCGCTTTCGAGCCGTTCTTCACCACCAAGCCGCCAGGCCGCGGCACGGGCCTGGGCCTGAGCCAGGTCTATGGCTTCGCGCGGCAGAGCGGCGGAATGGCCACCGTGGACAGCGCACCGGGCAAGGGCTCCAGCGTCTGCCTCTACCTGCCGCGCGTCGCAGGCGACGCCAGCGCGGCCGCGCCGGAGGCTCTGCCCGTGGCGATTGCGGAGCGCGGACCGGCCCTGCGCGTCCTGGTGGCCGAGGACGACGCGCAGGTCGCGGAGCTGGTGGAGGCCATGCTGCGCGACCTCGGGCACGACGTGCGGCTTGCCGAGGACGCCGACGCGGCCCTAGCGGTCCTGAACACCGGCGAGCCGTTCGACCTTCTGCTCACCGATCTGGTCATGCCTGGGGACAAGTCCGGCGTGGACCTCGCGAAGGCGGCGGTGGCGCTGCGGCCGGCCCTGCCGGTGATCCTGTCGTCCGGCTACACCGGTGACGTCCTGGGCCCGGCGGAGAGCGCGCCCTGGCCGTTGCTGCGCAAGCCGTATGGACCGGAGGCCCTCGCCCGCGTGATCGCCGAGGTCACGACGCCTTCATAACGCCGGTTCGGTTTCTTGGCTCAAAAGTCGAAAACGGGGTTGCACTCGCCGCTGAGAGGCTTATATTTGTTTTGCTCCAAGTGAGCATAAGTGAAGCGCCCGGGTGTTGGCCAGCCTCGGCGCGTTTTTATAGGCCCGAGAAATGCTCAAACTGAGCATAAGGAGGTTCCCATGGCGGCCGACGGCTTCCAGTTCCCGTTCACTCCCGAGATCCAAGCCACCACCATGCCGGCGTGGGAGAAGGTGAAGGGACACGTCACGCCGATGGAGTGGCAGGTCCAGGCCCCGCTGATCGCCGAGATCAATCGCCTGAAGCGCGAGAAGAACGCGGTGATCCTGGCGCACAACTACATGACGCCCGAGATCTTCCACGGGGTCGGCGACTATGTCGGCGACAGCCTGGGCCTAGCCAAGGAGGCCGCCCGTTCCGACGCCGCGGTGATCGTCCAGGCCGGCGTGCACTTCATGGCCGAGACCTCCAAGATCCTGAGCCCCGAGAAGCGCGTCCTGATCCCGGACCTGCGCGCGGGCTGCTCGCTGGCCAGCTCCATCACCGGCGCCGACGTGCGGCTGATCAAGCAGCGCTATCCGGGCCTGCCGGTGGTCACCTACGTGAACACCACCGCCGACGTGAAGGCGGAGACCGACATCTGCTGCACCAGCGCCAACGCCGTGCAGGTGGTGGAGGAGGCCGCTCGCCTGTGGGGCGTCGACCGGGTGATCCTGATCCCCGACGAGTTCCTGGCCCGCAACGTGGCGCGGCAGACCGACATCAAGATCATCGCCTGGCAGGGCCGCTGCGAGGTGCACGAGCGCTTCACCGCCGCCGACATCCTGGAAATGAAGGCCGCCTGGCCTGACGCCCAGGTGCTGGCGCACCCTGAATGCCCGGCCGAGGTGCTGGAGGTCGCAGACTTCGCCGGCTCGACGGCCGCCATGAACGACTATGTCGTGAAGAAGCAGCCGAAGCGCGTGGTGCTGGTCACCGAATGCTCGATGGCCGAGAACGTCGCCGCCGAGGCGCCCAACACCGAGTTCCTGCGGCCCTGCAACCTGTGTCCGCACATGAAGCGGATCAGCCTGGAGAACATCTACGAGGCCCTGCTGCACGACCGCTATGAGGTCACGGTGGACCCCGTCGTCGGTGAGCGCGCGCGGCTGGCCGTGCAGCGGATGATCGACCTGCCGCCGCCGGCCACGCCGGCCCGCTACGACCTGGTCAAGGCCCGGCACCACGTGGACGTGGAGCTGATCTAGTGGCGCGCCGGATCGTCCATGATGGCGTGCTGGTGGTCGGAGCGGGGCTCGCCGGCCTCTCCGCCGCCCTGGCCGCGGCCCCGGCCAAGGTGCTGGTGCTGACCGAAGCGCCCCTGAACCACGGCTGCTCGTCCGCCTGGGCCCAGGGCGGGGTGGCTGTGGCGCTGGCCGCCGACGATGCGCCCGAACTGCACGCCGCCGACACCGTGGCGGCGGGCGCGGGCCTGGTGGATCCGGCCATGGCGCGGCTGATGGCCGAGGAAGGCCCGGCCGCGGTGCGCCGCCTGGCCGCGCTGGGGGCGCCCTTCGATCGCACCGCCGATGGCGGCTTCGCCCAGAGCCTGGAGGCCGCCCATGGCAAGGCCCGCGTGGCCCGCGTCAAGGGCGACCAGGCCGGTCGGGCGATCATGGAGGCGGTGACTGTCGCCGTGCTCGCGGCCCGCCACATCGAGGTGCGCGCAGGCGCCAAGCTGACCGGCCTTCTACAGGACGCGACCGGCCGCATCCGAGGCGTCATGGCCCGCATCAAGGGCGAGAGTGTGGAGATCACCGCTCGCGCCGTGATCCTGGCCACCGGCGGTATCGGGGGACTCTACGCCGTGACCACCACGCCCGCGGAGTTGCAGGGCGACGGCCTGGGCCTGGCCGCCCTGGCGGGGGCGATCGTCGCCGACCCGGAGTTCGTGCAGTTCCACCCCACAGCCATCGACATCGGGCGCGATCCCGCTCCGCTGGCCACCGAGGCCCTGCGCGGCGAAGGCGCGGTGCTGGTGAACGGCGACGGCGAGCGGTTCATGGACCGCTACCACCCGGCCGCCGAGCTGGCGCCACGCGACGTGGTGGCCCGCGCCATCCACGCCGAGCGCGAAGCGGGCCGCGGCGCGTTCCTCGACGCACGGTCGGCAGTTGGCGCCCACTTCCCGGAAGAGTTCCCGGCCGTCTTCGCCGCCTGCCTGGCCGGAGGCGTCGACCCGCGCACCCAGCCGATCCCGGTCGCGCCGGCCTGCCACTATCACATGGGCGGGATCGCTACGGACGCGGAGGGGCGTACCTCCCTGCCCGGCCTCTATGCAGCCGGCGAGTGCGCTTCGACCGGCGTGCATGGGGCCAACCGCCTCGCCTCCAACTCACTCCTGGAAGCGGCGGTGTTCGGCGCCCGCGCGGGCCGCGCCGCCGCTCAGGAGGCGCCAATGCCCGCCGCAAGCACGGCCGTCACCGCCGAGGAGCTGCCGCCTGCCGCCCTGCAGGCCCTGCGCCAAGCCATGAGCCGCGACGCCGGCGTGGTGCGGACCGCCGAGGGCCTGACGCGCCTGCGCGACCTGATCGACAACCTGGAGGCCGCGCACGGCCGCAGCGCGCCGCTAGTCGCCGCGCGGCTGATCTGCGCCGCCGCCCTCGTCCGTCGAGAGAGCCGCGGCGGCCACTTCCGCGCCGACTTCCCCGACGCCCAGCCCGCGGCGCGCACGCGGATCACCCTGAGCGACATCGCCGAGCCCGGCCTGCGGTTCGCGGCCGAATGATCGAGCCCCTCCCCGATCTGCTGGTCGCGCCTGTGGTGCGGGCCGCGCTCGCCGAGGACCTGGGCAGGGCCGGCGACATCACCGCCATGGCCTGCGTGCCGGCGGACACCCAGCTGACCGCCGTCTTCGCCGCCCGTCGCGGCGGCGTCGTCGCCGGCCTCTCCTGCATCCGCCTGGCCTTGGCCGAACTGGACCCGGCCGTGGCCTTCGAGGCGCTGACCGAGGACGGCATGGCCGTCCCCGCGGGCACAAACCTGGCGCAGGTGCACGGCAACGCGCGCGCCATCCTGAGCGCCGAGCGCACGGCGTTGAACCTGGTCGGTCGTCTCTGCGGCATCGCCACCCTGACGCAGGACTTCGTTGAGGCCATCGCCGGGACGAAGGCTCGGATCACCGACACCCGCAAGACCACGCCCGGCCTGCGGGCGCTGGAGAAGTACGCCGTGCGCTGCGGCGGCGGCGTCAATCACCGCTTCGGCCTGGATGACGCGATCCTGATCAAGGACAACCACGTCGCCGCCTGCGGCTCGGTGGGCGAGGCGGTGCGTCGCGCGAAGGCCTTCGCCGGCCACCTGGTGAAGGTGGAGGTGGAGGTCGATAGCCTGGTGCAGCTGCAGGAGGCGCTGGCCTACGACCCCGACGTGGTCATGCTGGACAACTTCAGCCTGGCCGACATGCGCGAGGCCGTGAACCTGGTCGCCGGCCGGGTGACCCTGGAGGCCTCCGGCGGCGTCACCCTGGAGACCGTCCGCGACATCGCCGCCACCGGCGTCGACGTGATCAGTGTCGGGGCCCTCACCCACTCCGCCAAGGTGCTCGACATCGGGCTGGACGCGGTGAGCAACTAATTCACCGGCTGGCTGGTTGACCTCTTCCGCAGAGGAGGACCACCGCATGCCGCACCGAGCTCCCCCGATCCCGCCGGCCCAGCGCGCCACGCGAGGCGAGAAGCCGCACATCGAAGGCTCCGACGCCGAGCGTCGCGACGAGGCCACCGGATTACAGTCGCACCAGCCGGGCGACGCCGACGCGAACCTTAAGTCGCAGGGGCGCTACGGCAACCGCCAGCAGAACGTCGACGCCGTGCAGCACCGGCATCAAGGCCGCTGAACGCACCTACGCCAGCTTGAAGCGCCCGGCCTGCAGGCCCTCGGCGACCACCGCCACGGTGTCGTCGGGGGTCTGGCCGCTCGTGTCCACGATGTGGTCGTCGTCAACCGCGAGGTCGTGGAAGGCCTGCCACATCTGGCGGATCACGGCCGCGTCTGTCATGGCGTTCGGCGTCGTGCGCGCGGTCCCGCGGGCTGTCGTCGTGGCTAGGTCCGGCCGCAGGAGCACGTAGCGCAGGTCGATCGCGTGGGTCTTCGCCGCCGCCAGCCACGGTTCGAAGAACCGGCGGCCGACGATGCCGTCGACAAACACCTCATAACCGCCCTTGGCGCAGATCGCAGCCTGGGTCGCCATGGCATCCATCAGGGTGGTGTTCTGGCGGTGCGACTCTGGCTTCCACGGCTCGATGAAGCCCTTGGCGATGTAGGCGTAGATGTCGTCGGTGTGGATGTGCATCGTCAGCGGCTCCGCCGACTCCTGGGCGAGCCTACGCGCCACAGTGGACTTGCCTGCCCCCGGCGGCCCCGTCACGATCACGATCCGGCCCATGGCGGCCGCCATAGACCAGGCCGGCGCGCGGAACCAGAGGCCCGCTAGGCTGGCGTAGGTCGCCCGGCCGCTTCTGCGGCGGCCGCGGTGCGGCTCTCCACCGCGTGGGCCATCAACGCCTGCACCCGTGCCAGCACCTCTGGCCGCGCCAGTTCCGGCCGCCCCGAGTTGAAGGGCGGCGCCGGCGCATATTCCAGGCCGAGCTGGACGCCCTCGGCGTAGTCGCGGCCGGCCAGTTCCTCCAGCAGCACGAGCGCGAAGTCGATCCCAGCCGTCACCCCGCCGCCGGTGATGATGTTGCCGTCGCGCTCCACCCTTGCTTCGGAGACGATCGCCCCGAACGGCGTGAGCAGGTCGCGCCAAGCCCAGTGGCAGGCCGCGCGCTTGCCCTTCAGGAAGCCGGCCGCGCCAAGGATCAGCGAGCCGGTGCACACCGAGGTCAGATAGGTCGCGCCAGCGCCGAGGCGGCGGATCTGCGCCATGAATTCGGCATTGAGCATCGCCTCGGTGGTTCCGAAGCCCCCCGGCACGCAGAGCACGTCGCAGCGCTCGATCGCCGCGAGGTCCGCGAGCCGGCTGAACGTCAGCCCCTCGGCCTCGATGTCCTGCCCGCCCAGCGACGCGACGGTGACCGTGGCGTCGGGGACGCGGACCAGCACCTGGTGCGGCCCTGTGAAGTCGAGGTGGGTCACACCGGGATAGAGGGCAAAGACGATCTGCAGCTTGGACATGGCGACCTCCGCAACACTTGACGGCCAAGGCGTACGCCTGTCAGGTTCTGGCTGGAATGCCAATGTTCCCTCATAACATGCCATGACCCTCCGCCTCGCTGTCACCATCTTCCCTGGCTTCCAGTTGCTCGACGCTGCCGGCCCAATCGCGGTGTTCGAGATGGCGTCCCGCTTCAGTCCGGGCGCCTACGAGGTGCGAGTCCTGGCGCCCGCCGGGGGTCAGGTCACGAGCACGTCCGGCGTGACGTTCGGCGCCGAGAACCTGTGCGATGGCCCATGGGACACGCTGATGGTTGTGGGCGGTGACACCCGGCGTGCGATCAAGGAGTCATCGGCGATCACCGACTGGCTCCGCCGTGCAGCGCCCGCGGCCCGGCGGGTGACCAGCGTGTGCTCCGGCGCTTACTTCCTGGCCGAGGCCGGACTGCTCGACGGCCGGCGCGCCACCACCCATTGGGGCAGCACGGATCACTTCGCGCGGCGCTATCCGGAGGTGAAGCTGGACGCCGATCGCATCTTCATCCGCGATGGGGACGTCTGGACCTCCGCCGGCATCACCGCCGGCATCGATCTGGCTTTGGCGCTGGTGGAGCAGGACCTGGGCGGCGAGGTGGCGCGGCGGGCGGCCCAGCAGCTGGTGGTCCACCAGCGCCGTCCGGGGGGGCAGTCCCAATTCTCCGCCCTCATCGAACTGGGTGGGCGCTCGGGCCGCTTCGCCGAGCTGATGGACTGGATGCGCGCGCACCTGGCCGAGCCCCTGACGGTCGAGCGCCTTGCCGACCAGGCCGCCATGAGCCCCCGCAACTTCGCCCGCGCCTTCACGGCCGAGACCGGGACCACGCCGGCCAAGGCGGTGGAGCGGCTGCGCCTCGAGGCCGCGCGCACCGCTGTGGAGACCAGTCACACGCCCATCGACCGTGTGGCCGATACGGTCGGCTTCGGCGATCCGGAAAGGATGCGCCGCGCCTTCCTGCGGGCCTTCGGCCAGCCGCCCCAGGCCCTCAGGCGCTCGGCCCGCGGCTGACGTCCGGCCCCTGTTCGCGCAGGATGCTGAGGGCCTCGTTCTGCCGCTTGATGATGCCGAGCAGCTCTCGCTTGCGCATCGCATCGACCTTGTCGCGCAGGTGCATGATCTCGAGCTCGGCGCGCAGGTTGACGATGTAGTCCTGCTCGGCGGAAGCCCTGTCGCGCGCGGCCGCGCGGTTCTGGCTCATCATGATCACCGGAGCCTGGATCGCCGCCAGCATCGACAGCATCAGGTTGAGGAAGATGAAGGGATAGGGATCGAAGGCCAGGCTGAAGATCCTGGTGGCGACGTTCCAGCCCATCCACACGACCAGGACCACGCCGAAGCCGATGATGAAAGCCCAGGACCCGCCGATGGCCGCCACCCGGTCGGCCAGTCGCTCGCCGAAGGTCCGGCCGTCGAGCTGCAGCTTGGGATGCACACTGGTCGGGGTCTGGTTGGCGATCAGGTCGATGACGCTGCGCTGGACCGGCGTGAGGTCGTCGTAGGAACTGCCCAGCAGGTCCTTGGCGAGTTGCGTGTGGGCGTCGACGGTCATCCGATTGCTCCCGCGGGCTTGGGCTGCAGCACACAAGCCCGCCGCGCAGCTCTGATCAACCGCTTGGCGAGCGGCCTGTCAGGACCCGGCGGTGGAAACCGGCTGAGGCGCGGTGAGCATGGCCGCCTCGGCGGGCTTCGGGGACGCCACGGCCTGGGCTGGGTCCGGCGTCGGAGGCTGGATGGACGCCTCGATGGCCTCCTCCATCGCCGGCGACACCTGCAGGTCCAGCGTCTGAGCCGCGGGCAACGAGACTAGCATCACCTGCGCCATTGCCGGCTCGTCAGTAGGCGCAGCGCGCAGCTTGCGGGGCGAGAACTTGTAGAAGACGTGCGCGCCAACCTGGGCCACACGAGCCATGTGCGGCGCCCAGAACGGCGAGACGGCGGTCGTATGATAGTGCGTCGCCGAGCCGACGTAGCGGGTCACGTTACCAGCCAGGACCCTCGCGGCGATGCTCCGAGCCTCGTCCCAGGCGGCGCGCTCGGGGCGACTGCGCATGGAGCCGTCGCAGGCGAAGCTGAACTGGCACCCACGGCGGTTGGAGCCTTGAAACACCACGGCGCAGACCGACTTCGGGTAGGCCGGGTGCTTGACCCGGTTCAGAACCACCTGGGCCACCGCGACCTGGCCGCGAACATCCTCGCTGCGGGCCTCGTAGTAGACGGCCTCGGTGAGGCAATCGAGATCGGCCCGGCGCTTGGGCTTGGCCGCGGGGCGGTTCACGACGAAGCGATTGGCCACTCTCTGAACGCCGGCGGTGGCGTCGAAGTCGTGGCGCGACACTCGCGGGTCCTTGCCCACATGGCCTTCCAGGCGCGTACGGCTATTGGCGGCGAACTCGGTCGTCCGCTGGGCGGCCGCCAATTCGACGCTGTGGCGGGCCAAGCCCGCGTTCATGTAGATCGCACCCAAGCCCAGCCCAGCGCTGGAGCCCAACAAAGCGGCGCTCATCAGCGCGGGCCATCGGCCCTGCGCCTGCGTTCCATATGACAAACTGAACGGTCCTCAGTGGCGAGGGCCCACGCCCCCCGGCTCATTGTCGCCGCGACTGCCCCTGCTCGTGCTGGTAGCGGTCGCCGGCAGGCCCGCCCCGAGATCCGTTGTGGGGGAGGCGACGGCAAATGATGAAGGGGATATGAATGCAGGCAAGCGCCTTGGCAACACTTTTTTGCACCGCAGCATTAACGGTGCGGGCCTGAGGAGGTCCGGTTCAGGAGGCGCTAACCGTATATAGCCATGACAACCCAGGGCATTTTCGGAAAGTTCCCCGCGCTCTGCACTTAGTCTTCGTTGAACGCCGCAATCTTCTGCAACCGTGCAAGTTAACCTTGTCCCGGTCCCGGGCCAACTCGAAGCCGGAAGCCCGCATCTGGCGCCGGAATTGCTGCGTACCCGTTCTGAGAACAACGGGGGAGCGCAGGATGCGCAATCTCATATTCGCACTGGCCGCACTGATCGGCGTGATGATGGTCGCTGCGAGCGCCGCGCACACGTCGTTCTAGGCTGCGCGGGTCGAGAGCGGCGTCTGGGCGTCCTGCCTCGCCCGCCACAAGCGCCGCGCGTCAAATACGGCCTTGATCGCCATGCTGACCGCGGTGACGACCAGGCTGACCTTGACGCCGAGATCGAAGTTCTCCTGCACCGTCGGGAGCAGGTGTGAAGGGATCAGGGTGGACGTAACGTTCACCCAGTGGCCGGCCTGCAGCAGTCCCAGGCTCATTCCGACCACGATGACCGACCGGACGAGCGTCAGGGTCGCGTTCAACTGCGCTGCGCCTGGCCGCATGAGGCCGACCACGTTGGTGAGGAGCCCGTAGCCCGAGTAGGCCAGCACCGGCCAGAACCAGGGGTCGAACACGGTCCTGTCCAGCTCCGCCACCAGGTCGCCCAGAGGGAACAGGTTGCGGAAGCGGATGATCTCAAGCCACCACAGGATGAAGACGACTTCCATGCCGATTTCGACCTCGCGCTCGAACGGCGACGTCGGCTTGACACCCGCTGGCGGCAGCTGTCGCGGCCGCCAGCGATAGACGAAGCGCTGCAGGTTCAACCGCTCGACGACGACCGCCACCAGCGTCACCGCCCCGAACGTCGTCAGCAGCGCAGTCACCAGGCTCGGGAACTGATCGTCGGCGAACGGGCCGCCCACCGCGAAGGTCAGATGCAGGATCGCGACCACGAGGTAGACGGCCGCCACGATGCAAAGGCTCAGCTTCAACCCGGCCCACCATACCGGGAATACTTCGGGTCCCACCAGGTGCTGCACCTTACGGTAGCGCCCCGCGATGATCAGCGGATGGCCGAATTCCAGGAGCACGGCCTCAACCTCGCTGCGCTCGAGGGGACGGCCGGCGGCCTCCTCTCGGAGTTCGATCTTGGTGAGCAGCTCATCGCGCAGCTCGGCGGTGATATCGACGCGCTGGCGGTCAGGCAGTTCGCGGCCCACGGCGGCCAGGTAGCGGTCCAGAAGGTCTTTCATGGCTTGTCCTTGAGGATGGCGTGCACCGCCCCGTTAAGGCGCGACCACTCCTCGACCAGGCGGTCGAGCACGGCGCGGCCTTCTGGCGAGAGCGTGTAGAAGCGCTTGTTGCGCCGCTCTTCCTCGCGCCATTCGCTGGTCAGGAGACCCTGGGCCTCCAGCCGGCGCAGCATGGGGTAGAGGGCGCCTTCGTCGATCTCCACCCCGGCCTCGGCGAGGGCCTTGCGCAGGGTGTAGCCGTAGTGCTCGGCTTTCAGCTGCCCCAGGACGGCCAGGATCAGAGATCCGCGGCGCAGCTCCTGGCGGAGCGTCTCGAAAATGTCGGTATCGTTTGGCATCTGCTGTGCGTCGTACACTGTGTGATACACAGTGTCTAGCGCATACTGTGTATCACACGGTACTTTCCTCCGGTCCCGGAAAGGTTGTTCGTGACGCGAGACGGCTGGGGAAGCGTGGGTTACTGCGCGGGGCGCCGGAGAGGATCACCCCCTTCCCCACCCCGCTCGCCTCCGGCAAGCTGCCCCTTTCCTCTAGCGAGGCAATGGAGGCGCGGATGATCCGCACGATGATGGCGCTGCTCGCGGCCTTGGCGCTGACGGGCGCCGCCCAGGCTGCACCGCTGGACAAGTACGCGACCAACAACGGCGTGAAGATCCACTATGTCGCCGACGGCCAAGGTCCGCTGGTGGTGATGATCCACGGCTTCCCCGACTACTGGGCGACCTGGAAGCCGTTGATGGCCGAGCTGAGCAAGGCGGGCTACCGGACCGTCGCCCTGGACACCCGGGGCTACAACCTCTCGGACAAGCCGCAGGGGGAGGCAGCCTACGCCATGCCCAATCTGATCGGCGACGTGGCCGCGGTGATCGCCGCCGAGGGCCAGAAGAACGCCATCGTCATCGGCCACGACTGGGGCGCGGCGATCGCCTGGCAGACCACGTTCAACCGGCCGGACCTGGTCAACAAGCTAGTGATCCTGAGCGTACCGCACCCGGCCGGCATGTTCCGCGAACTCGCCGCCAACGCCGACCAGCAGAAGAACAGCGAGTATGCGCGCAACTTCCAGAAGGCCGGGTCGGAGAAGACCCTCACCGCCGAAGGCCTGGCCGGCTGGGTGAAGGATCCGGCTGAGAAGCCTGGCTACGTCGAGGCCTTCAAGCGCTCCGACTTTGCCGCGATGATGAACTACTACCGGGCCAACTATCCCCGTGGGGTCGGCGAAAACGCCCCGCCACCGCCCGACCCGCCGCAGATCAAGGTCCCCGTGCTGGTGCTGCACGGCATGAAGGACACGGCGCTGAACGCCGCGGGCCACGCCGGCACGTGGAACCATGTGGACGCCGACACCACCCTGGTCATGTTCCCGCAGGCCGGCCACTTCGTGCAGCACGACGCGGAGGGTCAGGTGAATCGCACCATCCGCGACTGGCTGGACGCGCGCCGCTAGACGCTGTCAGTCGTCGACCTTGGTGTCCGGGCGGTCGTCGCCGGCGTCGACTTCCGAGCGCCACTTGCCTGACGAGTCTTCGTATTCGATGCCGGCCGTCTCGCCGGACACGCGTTGTTCGCCGGCGGCGCGCACCGCGGCGCGGTGCGCCGCGTCGTGGGTTGGGAACGTCTCGGAGAAGGTGTCGCCGACCTTGTAGGCCCAGCCGCCGTCGTGTTCGACGACATGGTAGATGAGTTCCGTCATGGGATCGGTTCCTTGTTCCGATGGCGTGGACGTGCGCCATAACGTGGCGGTTCGGCGATTGGTCGCATCAGCCGACGTGACCGCAGACGTGCGGCAGAGCCGCAGATGCAGCCAGCCCGACCCGGACTGCAGGCGCTCCTAGCACCCGCGTGCTCGACGTCACCGCGGCGATGACGGCGGCGTGCGGGCAGGCGTCTTCCATGCAGGACCTCGGGAGCTGATCAGGCGGAGGCGTTGGCCAGGTGGCTGTGGAGGATCGCCACCACCTGGGCGCCCTCTCCCACTGCGGCGGCCACGCGCTTGACCGAGCCCGCGCGGACGTCGCCGATGGCGAAGACGCCAGGCAGGCTGGTTTCCAGCGGGCGGCGGTCGGCGGTATCGCCGGTCAGGACGAACCCCTTCGCGTCCAGGGCGACGCCCGAGCCGGTCAGCCAGTCGGTGTGGGGATCGGCGCCGACGAACAGGAAGAGGTGGCGCAGCGCGCGTTCCGTCTCGACGCCGGAGCGGCGGTCGCGCCAGCGGATGGCCTCGAGCTGGCCGTTCCGGCTCTTCAGCTCGCGCACCTCGACGCCGGTGACCAGTTCGACGTTGGGCAGCGACCGGATGCGGTCGATCAGGTAGCGCGACATGCTGGCTTCCAGCCCTGGGCCGCGGACCAACATCCAGACCTTGCGGACCTGGCTGGCCAGATAGACCACCGCCTGGCCCGCCGAGTTGCCGGCGCCCACCAGCGCCACCTCCTGGCCTGCGCAGAGCCGGCCTTCCAGGGGCGAGGCCCAGTAGTGGACCGAGGCGGCCTCGCAGGCCTCCAGGCCGACAGCGTCGAGGCGGCGGTAGCGGGCGCCGGCGGCGATCACCACTGCGCGGGTGCGCACCTGTTCGGCGTTGCTGAGCGCCACGGCGTAGCCGCCGTCCGGGTGCGGTGACAGACTGGCGACCTCGTCGGGGATGGCCATCTCGACCCCGAACTTCTGCGCCTGGTTGTAGGCCCGCGCCATCAGCGCCAAGCCGCTGATCCCGGTGGGGAAGCCCAGGTAGTTCTCGATGCGGGCCGAGGCGCCCGCCTGGCCGCCGAACGCGCGACAGTCCAGGACCAGCACCGACAGCCCCTCGGACGCCGCATAGACCGCAGTCGCCAGTCCGGCCGGGCCGGCGCCCACCACTGCCACGTCGTAGAGCCGGTTGGGATCGATCGGCGCCACAAGTCCCAAGCAGCGCGCGAGTTGAGCCTCCGGCGGGTTGCGCATCAGCGAACCGTCTGGGCAGAGCACGATGGGAAGATCGTCGGCCGCCACCCCGAAGCGCGCGATCAGACCGTTGGCGTCGGCGTCCTCGGCGGGATCGAGACGGCGGTGCGGGTGGCCGTTGCGCGTCAGGAAGCCTTCCAGGCGGAGCACGTCGGCGTCGTCGCCTCGGCCCACGATCACCGGGCCGCCCGAGCCGCGCTCCAGCAGTCCAACGCGGCGCAGGATCAGGGCGCGCATGATGCGCTCGCCCAGCTCGGCCTCGGCCACCAACAGCGCGCGCAGCCGTTCAGGCGGGATGATCAGGGCGCTCACCGGAGTGGCGGCCAGGGCATCCACCAGCGCGGGACGGCCCGAGAGCTGGGCGAGCTCGCCCACGAATCCCCCAGCCCGATGGGTGACGATCAGCGTGCGCTCGCCCAGCTCATCGCTGCCGAACACCTCGACCTCGCCCGAGAAGATCACCGCCAAGCCGTGGCCAGGCTCGCCCACCCGCTCCAGCGCCTCCCCCGCGGCGAAGTCCTGAACCGTCCCGAACCCCCGCAGGCGGTCGAGCTCGGCCGCCGACAGGGTGGGAAACCTCTGCGGGTCGCGCGTGTCACTCGAGGTAGGCGCTGGCTTGCTCAAGGCGTCTGCGGGTCTGGCGGCTGGAAGCCGCGGGAACACCCTTATGCCGCCTGGGAAACGCGCGCGCTACCTCGGCAGCATCGACTCGCGTAACGGACCAAGCCTTGGCGTCGAGGCGTGAAGCGCTCCGTCAGCCAACACGTGGTCGCTGCTGACACCCTGCTGTCAGCAGGCCTGCGCGAGGGTGGCGAACCTGACCTGGAGCGCCTACCTTGCACGCCATGCGCCGCCCTGCCGAGCCCGCCCCGCCGACATCCCCAGGGGTCGCCGATATGTCGGCGGCGTTCGACTACGACGAGAACACCATGCCGATGCTGTGGAAGCCGCATCGGCCGACACGGCCAGACAAGTCCGAGGGTGGGCAGAGGTTCAAACTGGTCAGCGCCTACGAGCCGGCCGGGGACCAGCCGACGGCGATCGCGGAACTGGTGGCCGGGCTGGAGGGCCAGGAGCACGAGCAGGTGCTGCTCGGCGTCACCGGGTCGGGCAAGACCTTCACCATGGCCAAGGTCATCGAGGCGACCCAGCGGCCCGCGCTGATCCTGGCGCCCAACAAGACGCTGGCCGCCCAGCTCTACAGCGAATTCAAGAGCTTCTTCCCCGAGAACGCGGTGGAGTTCTTCGTCTCCTACTACGATTACTACCAGCCCGAGGCCTAC
>NZ_CADEGK010000033.1 GCF_902826855.1 uncultured Phenylobacterium sp.
TGCCAAGGCGTTCGGCATCATCGACGAGGTGGTGACCAGCCGCCCGCCGCGCCCAGAGGACGTGAAGGCGGCCTGAGGCCGCCTGGACGCGATTGAAGTCATCACCGGCGGCCCGATGGGCCGCGGCTAACCACGATCTATCTGCGATGTTCTCGCGACGTTCGCGCGACAGCTTATCCGTTGTCGCAGCGCGTTCGCGGGGTCTAGAGTGATCGTGATTCGATGATCGTTGCGCGACGGCGCGCGCCCTTTGCAGGAACACAGGCGGAACACCGATGAACAAGCCCGGCGGCGGAGACTCCAAGAACACGCTCTACTGCTCTTTCTGCGGCAAGAGCCAGCATGAGGTGCGCAAGCTGATCGCGGGTCCCACCGTGTTCATCTGCGACGAGTGCGTCGAGCTGTGCATGGACATCATCCGCGAGGAGCACAAGACCACGCTGGTGAAGTCGCGCGACGGCGTGCCGACGCCGCGCGACATCTGCAACGTCCTCGACGACTACGTCATCGGCCAGGACCAGGCGAAGCGCGTCCTCTCGGTCGCGGTGCACAACCACTACAAGCGCCTCGCTCATGGCGGGAAGAACAACGAGATCGAGATCGCGAAGTCGAACATCATGCTGGTCGGGCCGACCGGCTCGGGCAAGACGCTGCTCGCGCAGACGCTGGCGCGCATCATCGACGTGCCGTTCACGATGGCGGATGCGACGACGCTGACCGAAGCCGGTTACGTCGGCGAGGACGTCGAAAACATCATTCTGAAGCTGCTGCAGGCCGCCGACTACAACGTCGAGCGGGCGCAGCGCGGCATCGTCTACATCGACGAAGTCGACAAGATCAGCCGCAAGTCCGACAACCCGTCGATCACGCGCGACGTGTCGGGCGAGGGCGTGCAGCAGGCGCTGCTGAAGATCATGGAAGGCACCGTGGCCTCCGTGCCGCCCCAGGGCGGGCGCAAGCATCCGCAGCAGGAGTTCCTGCAGGTCGACACCACCAACATCCTGTTCATCTGCGGCGGGGCGTTCGCGGGTCTGGAGAAGATCATCTCCGCGCGCGGGCAGGGCACCAGCGTCGGCTTCGGCGCCAAGGTCTCCGATCCTGACGACCGCCGCACCGGGGAAGTGTTCCGCCAGGTGGAGCCGGACGACCTGCTCCGCTTCGGCCTGATTCCGGAATTCGTCGGCCGCCTGCCGGTGATCGCCACACTCGATGACCTGGACGAGAAGGCCCTGGTGAAGATCCTCACCGAGCCGAAGAACGCCTTCGTAAAGCAGTACCAGCGCCTGTTCGAGATGGAGAACGTCGGCCTGACGTTCACCGACGACGCCCTGAACGCAGTCGCCCGCAAGGCGATCCTGCGCAAGACCGGCGCGCGCGGTCTGCGTTCGATCCTCGAAGGCGTCCTGCTCGACACCATGTACGAGCTGCCCACCTACGACGGCGTCGAGGAAGTGGTGGTCAACGCCGAGGTCATCGAGGGGCGCGCCCAGCCGCTGATCATCTACGCCGAGCGCCGCGACAAGGGCGGCGCGGCCTGATCGTGCGCGCCGCCGCGGCTCTCCTTGCGGCGGTATTTCTGGCGTCAGCATTTGCCGGGCCTGCGGGGGCGCAGACGCTCGACGTCACGCCTGCCAAGGACTGCAACGCGCGCACGGCCAAGCCTGCCGAGCCCGGCGACGTCGCCGCCGACCCTGCGGCCTTCGCGGGCAAGTGCGTGAAGCTGGAGGGCTGGTGGCGCGACATCGGCTTCTACCCGACGCGCTCCGAGGCGGCCGTCCCGGACGCGCTCTCGATCCCGCTGCTCGATAACCGCCGCCTGGGTCTCTATCTGCCGAGGAAGCGCCTCGACGCGGCGCCTCAGGGGCCCAAGTTGGCGACTGTGGTCGGCACGGTGGGCGGAGCGTGCTCGAACCTGCCCGCCACCGTGACCGCGGCCGACACCGGCTACTGCCACTACAAGGCCGGCGGCTACCTGGCGGTGGCGACCATCGAGATCGCGAAGTAGCGGGCTACTTCGGCTTCCTGAACTTCAGGATGAACTGGTCCGTGTTCCCGCGGATCGACTTGTCGAAGACCTCCTTGGTCATCGGGTCCTTGGGGTTCGAGAGCAGCTTCGACTCGCCGACGAGCTTGAACCCGGCGGCCGTCACCTGGGCCTTCACCGCGGCGATGTCGATTCGGTGCAGGGTGTCGGTCTCCCTGGTTCCCGTCCCGGGCCGGCCGCGGTGATCCACGATGACGAAGAGGCCGCCCGGCTTCAGCGCGGCGAACACCTGCCTGTTGAGCAAGGCCAGGTCCGCCGGGCCCATGAACCTGTCGGGATAGTCGTGGTAGTTCTGCGAGGTGAACACCAGGTCCAGGGGCTCAGGGGCGCTGAAGGCCCGGGCCGGCTGCACCATGACCCGCACGTTGGTGAAGGGCGCCTTGGCCGCCATCTTGCGAAGGGTGGGCGAGTTCGGCTGGCTGACCTTGTCGTACTCCTGCGGCCACACGGCGTAGACCCTGCCCGAGGGGCCGACGGTGAGGCTGAACAGGCGGGTGAAATAGCCGCTGCCGGGGATCAGGTCATAGACCTTCTGGCCGGGTTTCACCTCAGCGAAAGCCAGCAATTCCGGTCCCTTGCGACGAAAATCGGCCCTGGCGTCGGTCCCCCGGGCTGGGCTGGCGGCGGCCGCGGCGATGGGCTGGGGCAGGGTGGCCGCCGCCGCTAGCGGTGCGGCGAGGAGGGCGGCGGCGAAAGCTGCGAGCGTCAGATGGCGCATCGGTCTCTCCGGCAGGTCGCGGTCGCGGTCGAGCTTAGTCCATGCGGGCGCCGCGGCGACACCCTTGAGACGAACGGATAGATTTCCTATCTGGGCAGTCGTGGCCGGACAGGGCCGTTGCGTGACCTTCCGCGTCTTCTCCGCTTGAGCCAACGTAGCTGGAGCTGATGAGACGCAGTGTCGCGTACAGGTCTTGTGTCGCTTGTAAGGCGATCGAAACCGTCCACATAAATCATGGAGACACCCGCCGTGGTGCGGCGGGACGGGTCGTCCGACTCAAGCGCATCGTTTGAGTGACCACGATTCGGGAAGGCTAGGCCTGGGACCAACAGGCCAGCCAGGAGTTTAGAGCATCATGTCCGAGATCAAGATTCTCCCCATCCTGCCCTTGCGGGATATCGTGGTCTTTCCGCATCAGCCGGTTCCCCTGTTCGTCGGCCGCGAGAAGTCCGTCCGCGCCCTCGAGGAAGCCATGCGCGCCGAGGGCAAGCAGATCCTGCTGGCCACGCAGAAGGACAAGGACGACGACGATCCGTCGCCGAACGCCATCTATGACGTCGGCGTGGTCGCCACCATCCTGCAGCTCCTGAAGCTGCCCGACGGCACCGTGAAGGTGCTGGTCGAGGGCAAGGCGCGCGCCGGCATCACCAAGTTCACCGCCTCCGGCGACTACTACGAAGCCGAGATCGCCATGGTGCAGGAGACTGGCACGGGTTCGCCCGAGGCCGAGGCCCTTTCGCGCGCGGTGGTTGAGCAGTTCGAAAACTATGTGAAGCTGAACAAGAAGGTCCCGCCGGAAGCGCTCGCGGCGATCCCGCAGATCGACAACCCATCGGAGCTTGCCGACCGCATCGCTGGCCACCTCTCGGTCAAGATCGCCGAGAAGCAGCAGCTGCTCGAAGTCTTCAACGTCGTGAAGCGCCTGGAGAAGGTCTACGCCCTGATGGAGGGCGAGATCTCGGTCATGCAGACCGAGAAGAAGATCCGCAACCGCGTGAAGCGGCAGATGGAGAAGACCCAGCGCGAGTACTACCTGAACGAACAGATGAAGGCGATCCAGCGCGAGCTGGGCGAACAGGACGACCACCGCGACGAGCTGATCGAGCTCGAGAAGCGGATCAAGAAGACCAAGCTCTCCAAGGAGGCCCGCACCAAGGCGGAAGCCGAGCTGAAGAAGCTGCGCAACATGAGCCCGATGTCGGCGGAATCGTCGGTCGTCCGGAACTACCTGGACTGGCTGCTGTCGATCCCGTGGGGCAAGGGCAAGATGAAGCCCATCGACCTGCAGGCCGCCGAGGACATCCTCGAGGCCGATCACTACGGGCTGGAGAAGGTCAAGGAGCGGATCCTGGAGTACCTGGCGGTGCAAAGCCGCGTGGGCGCCCTCAAGGGTCCGATCCTCTGCCTCGTGGGACCGCCCGGCGTCGGCAAGACCTCGCTGGGCAAGTCGATCGCCAAGGCGACGCAGCGCGAATTCGTGCGCGTCTCCCTGGGCGGCGTGCGCGACGAGGCCGAGATCCGCGGCCACCGGCGCACCTACATCGGCTCCATGCCCGGCAAGATCATCCAGTCGATGAAGAAGGCCAAGTCGACCAACGCCTTCTTCCTGTTGGACGAGATCGACAAGATGGGCTCCGACTGGCGCGGCGACCCGTCCTCGGCCCTGCTCGAGGTGCTGGATCCGGCGCAGAACTCGACGTTCGGCGATCACTACCTGGAGGTGGACTACGACCTCTCGCCGGTGATGTTCGTCACCACGGCCAACAGCCTGAACATGCCTCAGCCGCTGCTGGACCGGATGGAGATCATCCGGATCCCCGGCTACACCGAGGACGAGAAGGTCCAGATCGCCCTGCGGCACATCCTGCCGAAGGTCACCAAGGACCACGGCCTGACGCCGGAAGAGTTCGTGGTGCCGGAGGCCTCGATCCGCGGGCTGATCCGCTACTACACGCGGGAAGCCGGGGTTCGCAGCCTCGAGCGCGAACTGGGCAACCTGGCGCGCAAGGCGGTCCGCGACATCATGCGCGAGAAGCAGCTGACGATCACCATCGATGAGGCGCGGCTGGAGAAGTACGCGGGCGTCAAGAAGTACCGCTACGGCGAGACCGACAAGGAGGACGCGGTCGGCATCATCACCGGCCTCGCGTACACCGACTTCGGCGGCGACATCCTGACCATCGAGGCGGTCAAGATGCCGGGCAAGGGCCGCATGTCCATCACGGGCAACCTGAAGGACGTGATGAAGGAGTCCATCGCCGCGGCGAACAGCTACGTCCGCAGCCGGGCCACCAAGTTCGGCATCGAGCCGCCGTCCTTCGAACGCACCGACGTGCACATCCACGTGCCGGACGGCGCCACGCCCAAGGACGGTCCGTCCGCCGGCGCGGCGATGGCCACCGCCATCGTCTCGGTGCTGACCGGAATCCCGATCCGCGCCGACATCGCCATGACCGGCGAGGTCACCCTGCGTGGGCGGGTCACCGCCATCGGCGGCCTGAAGGAGAAGCTGCTCGCGGCCCTCCGCTCAGGGGTCAAGACGGTGCTGATCCCGGAGGAGAACGAGAAGGATCTGGCCGATATCCCGGACAACGTGAAGTCGGCGATCGAGATCATCACGGTCAACACCATGGACGACGTCCTGGCCCGGGCGCTCACCCGCGCGCCGGTGGCCATCGAATGGACAGAGCCCACTCCGGTCGCGGTGCCGCTGGTCGAGGACGACGGGTCCGACGCGATGCTCACCCACTAGCGATCAGCGCCGCGCGAGCGTGCGGCGCGATCAAAATCGGTAACAGACGGGCGGCGCGGGAGAAGTCCCGCGCCGCAGCCGTTTGACGGCCACGCTTTGTCATGCCTGAAATAAAGCAAGGCGTAGGCGGGCGCGGCCCAAGACCTGCCACGCCAAAACAAAATTGGGCCTGGGAGAAGACGCATATGACCAAGGCCGAACTGGTCTCGGAGATTGCTGACAAGGCGGGGCTCAACAAGGCCAAGGCCAAGGAGGCGCTGGACGCCTTCATCGCCTCGGTCTCTACGTCGCTGCGGGCCGGCAAGGAGGTCCGCCTGGTGGGCTTCGGAAGCTTCGTCCCGGTCAAGCGCGCCGCCGGCATGGCGCGCAACCCGCGCACCGGTGAGAAGGTGAAGCGGCCCGCCACCCAGACCTGTCGTTTTCGCGTAGGCGACGCGCTGAAGAGCACGCTGAACAGCTGACGGGAAGACGGAAGAGGAAGAAAAGGGCGGGGCCGGGGGGCCGCCGCCCTTTTCGTTTGCGGGCCGCCCCCGCGAGCGCTACGTAGCCGCCTTCTTCGGGGAGTAGCCGTCCGCGCGACAGCGGAGCCCGCGTCAACAGACTTGCCCCTCAGGGGCATGGCGCGTGCGGCGGACCGTAAGGTCCGGATTGGCGAGACCGGCGATGCGGCCTCCATAGCCCACGGGCGCGGCGGAGGCCTCGCGTCGTCGTCTCGCAGGCCGCGTCCCGAGTGAGTTCCATGGAAGCCCTGCTCATATCCGCCGGACTCGTCGCGATCGCTGAGATCGGCGACAAGACCCAGCTGCTGGCCATCGTGCTGGCCGCGCGATTTCGCCGGCCGGCGCCGATCCTCCTGGGCATCCTCGTCGCGACGCTGCTCAACCACACCTTGGCGGCCGGCCTCGGGGTCCTGATCGCGCGTTTTCTCAGTGGGCCGTGGTTCCAGACCGCTGTCGGCGCAGGTTTCATCGCCATGGCGCTGTGGGCGCTCATTCCGGACAAGGACGACGACAACGCCGGTTCGCGCACGGCTGGCGGCGTCTTCCTGACCACGCTGGTCACCTTCTTCCTGGTGGAGATCGGCGACAAGACGCAGATCGCCACGACACTGTTGGCCGCCCGCTTCGACAGCATCATCGTGGTCGCGGCGGGGACGACCCTCGGCATGATGATCGCCAACGCGCCGGCGGTGCTCCTGGGTGAGGCGGCGACCAAGGTGGTCCCGCTCCGCGTGGTGCGCATCGTGGCCGCGACGATCTTCGGCTTGATCGGCGCGTGGGTGCTTTTGGCGGCGTGGCGGCTGGTCTAGAAGCAGACGCGCGCGGGCGGCTAGCTCAGCTGGTTAGAGCACCTCGTTTACACCGAGGGGGTCGGGGGTTCGAATCCCTCGCCGCCCACCACCATCCCTTCGCCGGAGTCTGGGCCCTGGCCGCGGGCTATACGGAGCAATCGTATGAGCGACGCCGCAACCGCTGAGCGCAACGATCGCTGGTTCCTCGGCCACCCCAAGGGCCTCGCCTACATCGCCTTCACCGAGGCCTGGGAGCGGTTTTCCTACTATGGGATGATCGCGCTCCTGGTCCTCTACATGACCAAGCAGTTGCTGCTCCCGGGTCATGTGGAGAACATCGTCGGCTTCGAGGGTGTCCGCTGGCTGGCCGAGCACACCTATGGCGGCGGCAAGACAATGACCGTCGTGGCCCTGGCCTCGGCGATCTACGGCTTCTACTCGAGCACGGTCTATCTCACGCCGTTCTTCGGCGGCCTGCTGGCCGACTGGGTGCTGGGGCGCACGCGCACGGTGATCCTGGGCGCCGTTCTGATGGCGACGGGCCACTTCCTGATGGCGTTCGACGCCTCGTTCCTGGGCGCTCTGGTCTGCCTGATGCTGGGCTCCGGCTGCCTGAAGGGGAACCTCGCCACCCAGGTGAGCGGTCTCTACGGCCCCGAGGACAACCGTCGCGCCGACGCCTTCCAGATCTACTACCTGGGCATCAACGGCGGAGTGATCTTCGGGCCGACGGTGACGGCCTACCTGGGGCAGGGGATCGACTGGCACTACGGGTTCGGGGCGGCCGGGCTCGGCATGCTGGTGTCGCTGGTCATCTACCTCCGCGGCCGAAAGCACCTGCCGCCGGATCCGCCGCGTCGCCGCCGCGCCACCGCCCAGGAGAAGGCCGCGCGACCGCCGATGAGCTCGCGCGACGTCGCCGTGGTGGTGCTGCTCCTGCTGCTGCTGCCGGTGTTGGCGCTGTCGGTGGTTGGCAACAACCAGATCCAGAACGCCCTGCTGATCTGGGCGGACCGGGATCTGGCGCTGCCCGTGATCTTCGGCAAGCCAATCCCCGCGGGCACGCTGATCGCGGTGGATTCGATCGTCTCGGTGACCTTCATCGCGCTGATGGTGCTGTTCTGGCGCTGGTGGGCGACGAGGTTCAAGGAGCCGGACGAGATCGGCAAGATCGTCATCGGCTGTTTCTTCGGCGCAGCGGGCGTGGCGTGCCTGGCGGTGGGCTCCAGCATAGGAGCCGCGAGCGGCGAGAAGGTCGGGTTCGGCTGGCTGCTGGCGTTCCTGATCCTGAACGACATCGGCTTCGCCAACGTCCTGCCCGTCGGCTTGGCCTTCTACGCCCGCTCGGCGCCCGCCGCGTTCGCCGGCTCGATCGTCGGGCTCTACTACCTGCACCTCTGGGCCGGCAACACGCTGGTCGGATGGCTGGGCGGCCTGCTGGAAAAGATGCCGACCTCGCAGTTCTGGCTGATCCATGCCGCGCTCGTCGCCACGGCCGGCGTGGTGTTCCTCGTCGTCAGGGTGGTATTCGGCCAATTGCTGTTGCACCGGAGCGCCCCGACGGCGACGGCTGTGTCCCCTGGAGCCGACCCCGTCTGACGGCTAAGGAGTCGCCATGAGACGCTGGTTCGCCGCGATCATGGGCGCCCTGACCACCCAGACCGCCGCCTGCGCCCAGCCGGCGAGCGTCGGGGCCTACATGGCCCAGCCGCGGGTGAGGCCCGACGCGCGCCTCGCCTACGGGTCTGCGGAGGCTCAGGTGATCGAGCTGTTCCTCCCGAGGTCAAAGGGCCCGCATCCGGTCGTCGTGCTGATCCACGGCGGCTGCTATCTCGCGCAGAACCAGGGCTTGGCGCAGACCAGTGGCGTCGCCGCCGACCTGGCCCAGCGCGGCTACGCGGTCTGGAACGTGGAGTACCGCAAGTTGGGCGAGGCCGGGGCCGGCTACCCGGGGACCTTCCTGGACGTGGCCGCGGCGATCGACCGGATACGCGCCGAGGCGCCGAGATACGCGCTCGATCCGCGCCGCGTAATCGCCGTCGGCCATTCCGCCGGCGGGCACCTGGCGCTCTGGGCCGCGGCCCGCCACCGTCTGCCGAGGACGAGCCCGCTCTGGCGGGCCGATCCCCTGTCCATCCGCGCCGTGGTGAGTCTGGGCGGCATCGGCGACCTGGAAGGGCAGGGCGACGTCTTCGCCGGCGCTTGCGGGGCCGAGCCGATCGCGAGGATCACCGGCCTCGCGGACCGCAAGGATGCCTACGCCGACACCTCGCCGGCCAAGCTGCTGCCCAGCGGCGCGCGGGTGGTGATGGTCGCCGGAGAGTTGGACCACGTCATGCCGCCGTCCACCGGCCGGGACTATGTGGCGCGGGTCGCCAGGGCCGGGGATGTGGGCGAGGCGCTCGCGATCCCGGGCGCTGGCCACTTCGACCCGGTCATCCCCACGACGGGGGCCTGGAAGCAGGTCGCCGGGATCGTGGCGCGCGAAATGGCGCGGCTGCGCTAGTGCGCCGGCGCCGCCTCGGCCGGACCGGCCTCATGGTCTCGGAGCTGGGGTTCGGTTGCGCAAGCTGGTGGGGCAAGCCCGCCTTCGATGAGCGGACGGCGGTGGGCCTCGTCCACGAGGCGATCGAGCGTGGCGTCACCCTGTTCGACACCGGCGCCAGCTATTCGGCGGGCGAGGCGGAGCCGCGCCTGGGCCGGGCGCTGCGGGGCCATGACACCTCAGGGCTGGTGATCGCGACCAAGGCCGGCACGTTCCACGCCGGCCGCGGCCGCATCGGGCGCGACATGCGCCCCGCCGCCATCGTCGCCAGCGCCGAGCGGAGCCTGCGCCACCTGGGCGTCGAGGCGCTGGGCCTGCTGCAGCTCCACGGCCCGGCGATCGGCGAACTCGACGAAGCCATGTTCGAGGCCCTCGCCGGCCTCAAGGCCCGCGGCCTGGTCCGCGCGGTGGGTTTGAACAGCTTCGACCCCGAGGTTGTCGAGCACGCTATCGGCCTTCCGGGCATCGATGTGGTGATGGTCGACTACAACGTCCTGCGCCCGGAGCGCGAAGCGCTGATCGCCCGCGCCGCCGCCGCTGGAAAGGGCGTCCTCGCCGGTATGCCGCTGGCCATGGGCCACACCCGGCCGCTGCTCTCGCGCCTGCGGGGACCACAGGACCTCTGGTACGTCGCCCGCGCGCTCGCCAAGCACCGCGACGAACTCGCCCGCGGCCGCCGCTTCCGCTTCCTGCACCGGCTGCCTGGCATGACCGGCGCCCAGGCGGCGCTGGCCTATGTCCTGGCCAATCCGCACGTCCGCGCCGCGGGGTTCGGCGCAAACCGGCCGCAGCACCTGCGCGAGAACCTGGCGGCCGCCGACCTGGCCTTGCCGCCGGAGGTGATGACCGCCATCCACGCCGCCCAGGGCGCGACGTGACGTAAGGCTTCCGCTGATCCGCGCCCGGAGTCATGCTCGCCGGGTAATCAACGTTAACCCAGGCAGAATGAGCATGGCCGACGTCCCCGCGAACCTTGAGGCGCTTCTGAGGGAGTGCCACGTACCGGCCCTGTTGCCCGCACTGGTGCACATGACCGGCGATGCCGATTTCTGGCTGCGGCCCGAATGGCGCCCGGTCTACGAGCCGCTGACCAAGGGCGACACCGCCATCCCCGACGACGCGCAGGCGGAGATCTGCCGCCTGGCCGCGGTGGCGATCCGCGAACACCTGGCGGGCAAGCCGCTGGCCATGCCGAACCCGCCGATCGACGTCCTGCGCCGGCAGATGGACTTCGTCGCCGGCGAATCGATCCCCGAGCAGTACACCGACTTCCTGGTCGACGAACTGGCGCTGAAGGGCGAGAGCACCAAGGATCCGAAGGCGACCCATCACCTGCCGCGCGAGGGCGCGCGCAAGCTGAAGGTGCTGGTGGTCGGCGCCGGCATGTCCGGCATCCTGACCGGCATCCGCCTCGCCGAGGCCGGTGTCCCGTTTGAGATCGTCGACAAGAACCCCGACGTCGGAGGCACCTGGTTCGAGAACACCTACCCGGGCTGCAGGGTGGACAACTCCAACCACATGTACAGCTACTCCTTCGAGCCCAGCCATGATTGGCCCCAGCACTACTCGCCACAGCCGGTGCTGCTCAAATACTTCCGGGGCGTCGTGGACAAGTACGACCTTCGCCGGAAGATCCGCTTCGAGACCATGGTCGAGACCCTGGCCTGGGACGACGCCCGCTCGGTCTGGCGCGCCACGCTGAAGAGCCGGGACGGTCGGAGCGAGGTCGTCGAGGCCAACGCCGTCGTCACCGCCGTGGGCCAGCTCAACCGCCCGCGCTTCCCCGACATCGAGGGCCGCGAGACGTTCGCTGGTCCGTCATTCCACTCCGCCGAGTGGCGCCACGACGTGGACCTGAAGGGCAAGCGGGTGGCGGTGATCGGCACCGGCGCCTCGGCATACCAGTTCGTGCCGGAGATCGCGCCGGACGTGGCGCACCTCACGGTCTTTCAGCGCAATCCCCCCTGGGGCCTGCCGGTCGCCCATTACCACGAGGACGTGCCGCCGGGCATGAAGTGGACGCTCGAGCACGTGCCCTTCTACGACAAGTGGTACCGGTTCTGGCTGTTCTGGTCGACGACCGAGGGCTTCCTGCCGAACGTGAAGGCCGACCCCACGTGGAACGGCCCGCCCAGCACCATCGGGCCCGAGAACGCAGAGTTGCGCGAGACCGCGGTGGCGGCGCTGGAGGCCCAGCTCACCGACCGCCCCGACCTCGTCGACAAGGTGATCCCGAGCTATCCGATCGGCGGCAAGCGCGCCGTGCTCGACAACGGCGTCTGGCTGGCGGCGCTGAAACGGCCGAACGTCAGCCTGGTCACCGACAAGGTGGTGCGGATCACCCCCATGGGCGTCGTCACCGCCGATGGAACCGAGCATGCCGCCGACGTTCTGATCTACGGCACCGGCTTCCAGGCCTCGAACTTCCTGTCGTTCCTGAAGGTCAAGGGCCGCGGCGGCCGCGACCTGCACGAGAGCTGGGGCGGCGATGCGCGCGCCTACCTGGGCCTGACCCACCCCGGCTTCCCGAACCTGTTCACGATCTACGGCCCGAACACCAACATCGTCGTCAACGGCTCGATCATCTTCTTCTCGGAGTGCGCGGTCCGCTACATCGTGGGCGCGTTGAAGCTGCTGGCCGAGACCGGGGCGGTGGCCATGGAGCCGAAGCAGGCCGTCTACGACGACTTCAACCGCCGCGTCGACGAGGCCAACGCCGGCTGGGCCTGGGGCTCGCCCAACGTCTCCTCCTGGTACAAGAACCAGTTCGGCCGGGTCAGCCAGAACTGGCCGTACGGCCTGATCGACTACTGGCGCGCCACCCTGGCCCCCAACCCCGACGACTTCGCGCTGGAGCGGGCGAAGGAGACGGCCTGAGGCTACCCCGCCGTCAGCGCCAGCAGCGCGAACGAGGCTAGCCAGTGCTCGCCCATGTAGTCGCCGGCCACGTAGGGTAGGCTGGCGGCGAGGTGGCGCGCCGCGGCCTCGGTGGCCGTGGCGCGGACCGGATCGTCGGCCGGCAGGGCCGCGGCGATCTCGCGCCAGCACCAGGCGCGCGACAGGTTCAGGCCGTCCAGGTGAACGATCTTGCCGTCGGTGCGGTCGGTGACCACGGCCGGCGTGAACAGGCTGAGCGGCTTGCCCTCGTCCAGCCGCGGCAGGTAGTCGGCGAACCACGCGTGGAACGCGCTGGGCGGAAGCACCCGGCGCATGAGCACCGCTGTCGTCAGGGTGGGCGACAGGAAGTCTTCGCCGGAGGGCTCCCAGGCCTGGGCGTTGCGGTCGGCGAGGTGCCAGTCGCGGGCGCGGGCCTCGAACAGCGCCAGCAGGTCGCCGTCGCGGACGGCTTCGGCGTAGTCACTGGCCAGCGCCAGGGCGAATGCCGTCGAGGAGTGGACGCCGGTGCGGATCGGGTAGGGGGCCAGCGGCAGGAAGTCCCGGAACCGCTGGGAGAAGGCCTCGCCGAGGGGCTGATGCGTCGCCGCCCAGGGGGTCTCGTGAGCCATCAACTCGGCCTGCAGCTTCAAGAGCCAGGCCCAGCCGTAAGGGCGCTCGAACCCCCGCGCCGAGGGCCGGGCGAGATAGTCGACCTCGCCGCCCACCTTGCTGTGGGTGAAAGCCTGGTCGAACAGGAGGCGGATGGCGCCCGCCTCGGGGATGTCCGGCTGCAGGCGCAGCAGGCTGGCCAGCAACCAATAGCCGTGGACGCAGGAGTGCCAGTCGAAGCTGCCGAAATAGATCGGGTGCAGATCGCGTGGACCGCGGACGTCCTCTGGGCTCGCCAGCACATGGTCGAGCTTGTGCGGATACTCGCGTTCCACGTGGCCCAGCGCGATGCGGGCGAACTGCGAGGCGAGCTCCGGCGTCAGCCGGTCAGTGGACGGCGGGGGCATTAGCGCCGCGCGATCCAGGCGTCGGCAAGGGCCAGGAAGCCGGCGACCGGGACCACCTCTGCGCGATCGTGCGGGTCGAGGCCGGCGGCCTCCACCAGCGCCTCGCCGCCCAGGACCTTCAGGCTCGAACGCAGCATCTTGCGCCGCTGTCCGAACGCGGCCGCGGTGATCGTCTGCAGCGCTTCGAGGCGCTCGGGCGACGGGCGCTCGGGCAGGGGCTTCAGGCGCACCACGGCGGAGTCGACCTTCGGCGGCGGCGTGAACGCGCGGGCGGGCACGTCCATCACCCGCTCGGCCGAGCACGTCGCCTGCACGATCACGCCCAGCCGGCCGTAGGCGTCCTCGCCGGGCGCCTGCGTGATCCGGTCGGCCACCTCGCGTTGGAACATCAGCGTCAGTGAGGCGGGCGTCCACGGCCCCGTCAGCCACTTGATGAGCAGCGGCGTGCCGACATTGTAGGGCAGGTTCGAGATCAGATGCGCCGGCGCGCCCGCCGCCAGCGCGGTCTCATCGACCTTCAGGGCATCGGCGAAAATCACATTCAGATCGGGACTTGCCGCACAAAGCTCATCCAACAGCGGCCGGAACCGCTCGTCCTTTTCCACCGCCGTCACCCGCGCGCCGGTCTCCAGCAGCGCCCGGGTCAGACCGCCCGGCCCAGGCCCCACCTCGATGACGTGGTCGCCGGCGCCGACGCCCGCCAGCCGGGCGATCTTCCGCGTCACATTGAGGTCGAGCAGGAAGTGCTGACCGAACGCCTTCTTGGCCCAGAGGCCGTGCCGCTCCAGAGTCTCGCGCAGGCTGGGCAGGTCGGCGAGGCTCATGCGCCCCGGCGTTTGGCGATCTCGGCGGCCATGCGGATGGCGGCGATCAGGCTGTCGGGCCGCGCCAGCCCGCGGCCGGCGATGTCGAAGGCCGTGCCGTGGTCCGGCGACGTCCGCACGATCGGCAGGCCCAGCGTCACGTTCACCCCGCCCCAGAAGTCCAGCATCTTCACCGGGATCAGCGCCTGGTCGTGATAGAGGCAGACCGCTGCGTCATAGGTGGCGCGCATCTCGGCGGGGAACAGGGTGTCGGCGGGGTACGGGCCCTTGGCGTCGACGCCAAGGTCGACGAGGGCGCGCACCGCCGGCCCCACGATCTCGATCTCCTCACGCCCGATCGCGCCGCCCTCGCCGGCGTGCGGGTTCAGGCCGGAGACCGCGATCCGCGGCTTGGCCACGCCGAAGTCGCGGCGCAAAGCCTGGGCGGTCACCAGCCCGGCGTTGACCACGCCCGCAATGCTGAGCTTGCCGGACACGCTGGCCAGCGGATCGTGCACCGTGACCAGGGTGACCTTCAGGTCCGCCGCCGCCAGCATCATGATCGGCCCACGCGCGCCGTCGTAAGAGGCCGCCGCCGTCAGTTCGCCCAGAAACTCCGTGTGGCCGGGGAACTTGAACCCGGCGTCGTACAGCGGCCCCTTGGCGATCGGCGCGGTGACCACGCCGCTCACCGAGCCGGAGAGCGCCAGACCCACCGCCGTCTCGATCCACTGGACGATGCTGGGCGCCGCCGCGGAGGAGGGGCGCCCGGCCACGACCGGGGCGCGCAGGGGCAGGTCCAGGACCGGGAGCGCCTCGCCGAAGGCGGCATTGGTGTCGTAGGGCGAGCCGATTGCGCGCACCATCGCCGCCGTGGCCGTCGGCGCCGAGGCCAGCGCCTGGGCGTCTCCGACCACGAAGAAGGCCGGCCCCGTTTCGCGCAGCGCCCGCCAGGCCTTCACCACGATCTCGGGTCCGACGCCTGCCGGATCGCCGAGGGTCAGGGCGAGCGGACCCCTGGTCATCGCAACGGGGTGCTCACTTCGTCTCGATGGTAGCCGAATTGCGGAGATCGCGCATGTAGCGCCGGGCGATCATGCTGAGCTGCTGGCTGAACAGGCGCTGCTCGATCTGCTCCTTGTCGACTTGGGCGGCGCCGGCCGAACGCCGGCCGCACACCGCCACCAGATGGAGGCCCGCGGCGGTGCGGATGGGCTCGGAAACCTCGCCTACCTGCAACCGGCCGGCGGCTTCCTGGAACTGCGGCGCCAGGTCGGCGACCTCGGCCTCGCCCAGGTCACCGGCGACGACGCCCTCCACCTTACCGGCGGTGGCCTCCAGGGATGCGCAGTCCTTGATCTGCGGCCGCAACGCCGCAAGCTTGGCGCGGGCGGCGGCCTCGTCCTCCGGCTTGGCCTCGGTTGGCAGCGCGACAGCCGCCTGTTTGAGGTTGACCAGGGTGGCGCTGCCGCCGGCGCGCTTGTCCTTCAGGTAAAGGATGTAGACGCCCTCCTTCACCGGGATGGGCTGCGACAGCTGGCCGGGACGCATCTGCTCCAGCGCCGCCATGGCCTCGGGCGGCACGTCGCCCGCGCTGACCCAGCCCGCGTCGCCGCCGTTGGCCGCGGTGGGCAGGGCCGAGAACTGCCGCGCGACGGCCGGGAAGGGCGCCCCCTGCTGCATCTGGGTGACCAGCTGCTGGGCGCCGGTCATGGCCTGGGGCATGCCGCCGACGCGTGTGGCGTCGATCAGCACCTCCCCGATGCTGTACTGCGGCTTGGCCGCCTCGGCGTTCAGGCGGGCCTGGGTGGCGGCGATCTGGTCGTCGCCGATCCGAAGACGGCTGCCATAGCGACCGCGGATCCAGCGGAACCAGCTGATCTGGGCCCGAAGTTGCTGCTTCAGGGTGTCGACCCCAATGCCCCGCTGCCCCAGGAACTGCACGAACTGTTCGGACGACATGTTGTTGCCCTTCGCCATCTCGGCGATTTCGGCGTTGATCTCGGCGTCGTCGGCCATGATCTCGATCTTCTGGTCGCGCTCCACGCGACGCAGTTCCTGAAACTGCAGTTGCTCGTCGACCAGGGAGACCAGCGCCTCGCGCTGGAACTGCGGCAGGTTCTCCTCGGTGGGCTGCACGCCCGAGGTGGCGATCAACAGGCGGATGCGCTGGCCCAGGTCGTAGGTGGAGACGATGTCGTCGTTCACCACGGCCGCCACGGATTCGGTGAGGCCCGCGGGGGCCTGCTGGCCGCGCGCCTGCGGAGCTGCGGCCACGGCGAGCAGGGCGCAGGCGAGCAGCGCGCCCCGCGACGTCGAGCCCGTCAGATAACGCTTCATGGACGAGAGTTTCTTCCTTGAGGAGCCGTGCACTTCGGCCACCATACTACCTGCCACTGAATGAGCCGCCCAATGTGGCGAGCGTTAGGCGCACGGAGACTGATTCACTGGGTAGCAGACGACCTATCACCGTGTCCTCGCGGCGATAGATCACATCGACGCGCAGACAGTCGTCCCGATAGAACACGCCGTAGTCGCGGATGACCCACGCGTCGTTTCGCAGGTCGCGGTTGCCGTACAGGCTGACACCATAGTTCTTCGACAGGTAGATCTCGCCGCCGATGTCGAGATTCTCGCGCTTGACGCCATTGATGTCGAAGTCGTCAGTCAGGTAGCGGATGAAGCCGGAGCCGTATTTGTTGGAGGCGTTCGCGCCGGCCTCGAGGCGGTGAATGTCCAGGGTGTCGGAATCGAGCCGGGCGCGGGTGAAGAGCGACAGGCCGCGGATCGGCTGCGCGCTGGCCGCCACGATCCAGTCGGAGGCCTTGGTGCGCAGGCCCGACCGGTCGGTGAAGACCGCGTTGCGCTCGGTGCGGAAGCTGCGGCCGACCAGGAAGTTGGCTCGCCGGCCGTCGTCCCACAGCACCTCGGCCCGGCCCGCCACGTTCAGCCGCACGCCGTCCTCGTAGAGGTCGTAGCCGGGGAACTTGTTGGGGCGGAACAGGGTGCTTTCGTCGAACTCGAAGGCCACGCTGTCCTCGTTCAGGTAGATGGGCTGGCCGGCCGCGTCGCGGCCAATCACCACCTGCTTGGCGTTGGGCGAGGCCACCAGCTGGGCCACGGGCTCCAGGACGATGGTGGCGTCCTTGGTCCGCTTGAACAGCGGGTAGGTGATGTCCACCCCGCCGGTCGCCAGCGCGCGGGCGGTGTTGTCGCTGCGCGTCGCCGATCCGACGCCGGTCAGGATATCGTGCAGCTGATAGGCGTCGCCGCGGACGCTGACGAACGGCTCGAAGCGCAGCCCGCCGCTGGAAATGTAGGCGCGACGCCAGTCGAGCTCGCCGGTGACGCGGGCGCTGTCGAGGCCGGGCAGCCGGGCGGCCAGATTGGTCGGCGACTGCTCGCGGGCCAGGACCACGCCGGACGTGTGGGCGCGCAGGCGGCCGCCGAGCAGCTTGCCCGCAGGCTCGTAGTGGCCCTCGATAAGCGGGCCGATCACCGGGAATACGCGGTCGTTCTCGCCCCTGGCGAAGCCGGTGACGGGGTCGATCGCGCCCGGCCGCAGTCCCTGGATGGTCATCGCCGCCACCGAGAAGTACGAGCGCTGGTCCTGGCGGATCGAATAGATCTGGCTGATCAGCCGCCGGTCGTCGGCGACATAGGGTCCGCGGGTGTCGTAGACCTTGCTCACCTCGTACTTGTCGAAGATCAGGTCGTCGGAGGTGCGCTCGGCGGTGAAGCCCCAGCGCCACTTCTCGTCGATCTGGAACGCACCGCGGCCCAGGATGTAGCTGCGATCGGCGCCCGTTCCGCGGATTTCGTTGCCCTTGCCGTCGAAGTCGCGGGCGTGGGTGTAGCCGAATCGCAGGTCGACATCGCCGGAGTAGAACCTGTGCCGCAGCTGGGCATTGAGGAACGGCGCGATCTTGGAGTTGACCTGCGGGCTGATGATCAGGTCGGTCGACTTGTCGATCACCCAGTAATACGGCTGCTCGTAGGAGGCGCCCCGGCGGTCCGAGGCCGAGGCCTTGGGCACCAGGAACCCCGACACCCGCTCGGCCTTGGGGTCCGCGTTCCAGAACACCGGCAGGTAGGCCACCGTCACGCCGAATAGGCGGAAGCGCGCGTTGCGGTAGTAGACGACGCGCCGCTTGGCGTCGCGCACCACCCGCTCCGCGGCGATCGACCAGGTGGGAGTCTTCGGCGTGCCGTCCTTGGCGCAGATCTCGCAGGGCGTGTAGATCGCCCGGTTGAGTTCCTGGATGTTCTCGTTGCGCTTGGCGGCGGTGGCTGCGGCGATCTTGACGTTCTGTTGGAGGCGCGCGGAGAAGCCCAGCGCCACGCCGGCCTTCAGTTCGTCGTCCAGCACGATCTCGTTCGCGAACTCCGCCGTGCCGTCGGTGTTGACGATGACGATGTGCCCGTTGGCGCGCACCACGCCGGTCTTGTCGTTATAGGTCAGGCGATCGGCCCGCAGCGTGCGGCCGTTGTAGCGGATCTCGACATTGCCCTGGGCGGTCGTCAGGCCTTCCTTGTCGTCACGGACGACCTCGTCGGCCTCCATGTACATCTCGTCCTTCTGCAGGCCGTCGGCGGCGCCCTTGTGGGGCTCAGCCGGGGCAGGCGTCTGGGCGTGGGCGTGGCCGCAGCTCAACAGGGCCAGCGCCGCCCCTGCCAGGAGGGCGCGTTTGCCAGAGGATCGCGGCCAGCGCCGAGGCGGACTCATCAAACTTCTCGATCCCCAAAGGCGGCTGGTCAGGCGCGTTGGTTGTCCGGCGCACGTCTACTTGTGTCAGCCCTGCGATGCATAGCCCCGCCGGCAGAGGATTCAACCGTCTTCGGTGTAGCAAAGCAGGCTGACGCCGGCGAGCAGCGCCACCACCGCCGGCGCCCAGGCCGCCGCGAACAGCGGGATGATGTCCGCCTTCGCCAGCGCGCCCGAGAACTGGTTGAAGAAGAACAGGATGAACCCCAGCGCCACCCCGGCGCCGGCCAGGCCCGCCAGGCCCCCCAACCGGGTCAGGCGCATGGAGAAGGCGGCCGCCAGGATCGCCATCGCCGCGAACAGCAGCGGCGTCGCCAGGAGCTGCTGGAAGCGAAGCCGGTAACCGGAGGCCGAGAAGCCCGCCTGCTCGGTCAGATGGATGGCCCGCGGCAGCCGCCAGAAGGCGATCGCCTCCGGCGAGGCGAGCCGTTCCATCGCCGCCTCCTGGTCCAGGGTCGAGCGGATAGACAGGGTTTCGGAGCGAATCGACGAATCCCCCGCGGTCGCCTCGCGGACGTCCTTCAGCCGCCAGAACCCGGGCATCAGGGTCGCCTCGCCCGCTTCCAGCCGGCGGCGGAATTCCGGCGCCCCCTTGGCGTTCTTCTCGTAGATGAACAGCGACACGCCCCGCAGCGTCACCAGGCCCTTGGCCATGTCGCGCGCCTTGGCGTGGATCACGATCTGGGTGGTGTCGTCGCCCTGGCGCAGCCAGATGTCCTTGGGCTGGTCGCCCAGATAGTTCTCCATGATGCGCGCCCGCTGCATCTCGAATCGGGCGCTGAGCGCCGCCGCCAGCGGGTTGAGGCCGCCCACGGCGAACACGCCCAGCAGCAGGGACACGCCCGCCGAGGGGAGGATGAAGCGCCAGGCGGACACGCCAGCGGCCCGCATGGCCACCAGCTCGCTGCGCCGGTTCATCACCACGAAGGCGCCGATGCCGCCGAACAGGAAACAGATCGGCAGCAGGATCTGGATTATCGACGGCACCCGCAGCAGGGTCAGCTCGAAGATGCTGTCCGGCCCCACGTCTGCGCGGGTGCCGACCTGGCTGGTCAACTCCACGAACTGGATCAGCACCACCACCGCGGAGATCACCGCCAGAGCGGTGATCACGCCCAGCACCAGATGGCCGATCACATAGCGTTCGATTCGCCCGAAGCCGATCATGCGCGGGCTCCCAGTGGGAGGGAGGGCGGCGGCGGGGGCGCCGCGGGGCGAGGCCGCGAAATGTCGATGTGGCGGCTCACCCTCTGACGGAAGATGGCGGCCAGCGCGCCCCAGGTGGCGGCCAGCGGGACGACGTACTGCAGGACGTTCAGCCAGGCCTCCTCCTCGCAGGCCGACTGCACCTGGAAGCCGACCAGCCGCACGACCGCGGCGATCGCGCTGAGGGCGGCGATGCGGCGGCCGTAGCCCAGGCGCGAGAACCCGCCGCCCAGGATGGCGCACAGGGCCAGCGCCATGGCGGCGATGTTGTAGAGCGGCGAGGCCAGCCGCGCGTGGCCCTCGGCCAGCAGTTCGAGACGGTTGCGACGCTCCCAGTCCTGCTGCAGGTCGGGGAAGAACAGCTCGTGCAGGTAGCGGTCCGAGGGCTTGTAGTGGACCAGCTCGTCGGTGTTCGCCAGCGGCGCCAGGTCGAAGGTGTAGTAGTCGAAGGTGATGTAGTTGAGCACGCCCTGGCTGGAGAACTCCTGGTTGGAGCCGTTCAGCATCACCAGCACGGGACGGCCGTTCGCCTGGCCCACATGGCCGTTCTCGGCGGTGTAGGTGGTGGTCGACCCATCGGGCTTGATCTGGTGGATGAACAGGTTGTGCAGGTTTCCCCGGCCGTCCACGCCCTGGGCGTAGACCGTCAGTCCCGGGGTCGGCTCGGTGAACTCGCCCTCGCGCACCAGCGTGGCGGCCAGGTCGGCCTTCACGCTGAACATCTCCTGGCGCATGGCCTTGTAGGTCGTGGGCTGGACGAAGAGGTTCATCAGCAGCGCCAGGAAGGCCACGGTGGCCGCCAGTCGCATCGCCGGGCTGATCACCCGCCACCGGCTCATGCCGCTGGCGAAACAGACCACGATCTCCTGCTCGGTGTGCAGCCGGTTCAGTCCCACCAGCGCGGCCACGAACACGGCCACGGGCAGGATCAGGTTGATCAGCTGCGGCATGTAGAGCAGCGTCACCTTCAGGAACACGAGCGCGCTCTGCCGCTGGTTCACGATCAGGTCGAGGCCGGCCAGGCTCTGGCTCAGGAGCGCGACAGCCGTCAGCGCCAGGGTCGCGAGCGCGACCGGCCCCAACAGCTGGCGCAGGAGATATCGGTCGATCAGGCGCATCTAGCTTGCGAAAAACGGCTCACCGGGAGAATTGGACGCGCCCCGGCCGCGGACCTGTTCTAAACCATGCGTCGCCGCGCCGTACAACCTGACCTGGGCGCGCGCTGGGAGCCGAGAGAGACTGCCGATGGACATCGAATTCGTTGCGGCTGGGGCCGCTGTTCCGGCCAAGACAGCCGTTGCGCGCATCGTGTTCGAAGGCGCGGCGTACGATGGCGCGCTGGCTCAGGCGGTCGCCGCCAGCCGCTTTACCGGCGGCAAGGGCCAGACCCTCGACATCCTGGCGCCGCAGGGCGAGAGCGCCGCGCGCCTGGTCCTGGTCGGCGCCGGCAAACAGGACGCCTTCGACGCGCTCGCCGCCGAACAGGCTGCCGCGACGGGCTACGCCGCGGTCAAGACCTCCGGCCTGGCGACATTGCGCATCGAGCATGCGGGCGGGCTCGACATCGCCACTCACGCGGCCCTCGGCGTGCGCCTGGGCAGCTATCGTTTCGACCGCTACCGGACGACCGAGAAGGCCGACAGAAAGCCGTCGATCACCAAGACCCAGATCGTCGCGCCCGACGTGGACGCCGCTCTGGACGCGTTCGCGCCGATGAGCGCCGTCGCCGATGGCGTCAGCTTCACCCGCGACCTGGTCTCCGAGCCGCCGAACGTCCTGTACCCGGCCGAATTCGCGGCGCGCGTGAAGAACCTTGAGGCCATGGGCCTGGAGGTCGAGATCCTCGGCGAGACCGAGATGATGAAGCTGGGCATGGGGGCGCTGCTGGCCGTTGGCCAGGGCAGCATCCGCGAGAGCCAGCTGGCTGTGATCAAGTGGTACGGCGCGGCCGACCGCACGGCCCAGCCCATCGCCTTCGTCGGCAAGGGCGTCTGCTTCGACACCGGCGGCATCTCCATCAAGCCCGCCGAGAACATGGACGACATGAAGTGGGACATGGGTGGCGCCGGGACGGTGGCCGGGCTCATGCACGCGCTTGCCGGCCGCAAGGCCAAGGTCAACGCTATCGGCATCCTCGGCCTGGTGGAGAACATGCCCGACGCCAACGCCTACCGGCCCGGCGACGTGCTGACCTCCATGTCGGGCCAGACCATCGAGGTGATCAACACCGACGCCGAGGGCCGCCTCGTGCTGGCCGACGCACTCTGGTACTGCCAGGACCGCTTCAAGCCGAAGTTCATGGTCGACCTGGCCACGCTTACCGGCGCGGTGATCATCGCGCTCGGGAACGACTACGCCGGCTGCTACGCCAACAACGAGGAACTCGCCGCCAACCTGCTGGCCGCGGCCAAGGCGGAGGACGAGGGCCTGTGGCGGATGCCGCTGCCGGAGGCCTACAACAAGCAGATCGACTCCATGATCGCCGATATGAAGAACACCGGCGGCCGGCCGGGCGGTTCGATCACCGCGGCGCTGTTCCTGCAGAAGTACGTGGGCAGCACCCCCTGGGCGCACCTCGACATCGCCGGCACCGCCTGGAGGAAACCGTCGTCGGTGGCGACCATTCCGGACGGCGCCGTGGGCTTTGGCGTGCGGCTGCTGAACCGGATGGTGGCCGACAAGTACGAAGGCTGAGGCGCGCAGGTCCGCTCTGGTCATGGCGCGTCTGGTCCTGCTGCACAGCCCCTTCGTGGGACCCGCCAGCTGGGGCGGCGTGGCGGCTGAACTGAGCCGCCGGGGACATGCGGTGACCACGCCGGTGTGGCCAAGGCTGGAGCCGATCCCGGACAACTTCTACCGGACCCTGGCGCAGGACATGGCCGCGCAGATCGAGACGGGCGAGGGCGCGCCCATCCTCGTCGCCCACAGCGGCGGCGGCGCCCTGATCCCGGCGCTGGAGGCCGCGCTCGCCACGGCTCCGGCCGGGGTGATCCTGGTTGACGCCATCCTGCCGCATCCCGGCAAGGCCTGGCTGGAGACCGCCCCGCCGCAGCTTGCCCTGCAACTTCGCAACGGCGTGGACGCCGGCCTGTTGCCGCCGTGGGACCAGTGGTGGCCGCCGGGCGCCCTGGAGCGCCTGGTGCCCGACGCGGCTGCGCGCACGGCGCTGGTGTCCGAACTCGAGGGGCTGCCGCTCGATTACCTCGAGGAGCAGGCGCCGGCGATGACGCTGTCGTCGCCCGCCGCCTATCTGCAGCTCAGCGGCGCCTATGACGACGAGGGCCAATACGCGGTTCGGCAGGGCTGGCCAGTCGTGCGCCTTCCGCTGCATCATCTGGCCATGCTGACCCACGCCGAAGCCGTCGCCGGGGCCATCGACGGCCTGGCCGCGAGGCTACCGCATGCCTGAGGGGACGACGGCGGGCGCCTGCGAGGTCTGGTTCTACCACCTGGAGCGCACCGGGCTGGACCAGGCGCTGCCCGAACTCCTGGAGAAGACCCTGCAACGCGGATGGAAGGCGATCGTCCGCTCCGCCGCGCCGGACCGCATCGAACATCTGGACGCCTGGCTGTGGAGCTATCGCGACGAGAGCTTCCTGCCCCATGCGCCGGCCGACGAACCCGGCGCCGCGCGCCAGCCCATCCTGCTGACCACGGGGCCGGAGAACCCCAATGCCGCCGACGCCCTGTTCCTGGTGGACGGCGCCGAAGCCGGCGACCTCACGGGCTACCAGCGCTGTATCGTGGTCTTCGACGGGGCCGACGACGCGCAGTTGCAGAGCGCCCGGCAACAGTTCCGCGAGTCGAAGGCCAAGGGGTTGCCCGTGTCCTACTGGAAGCAGCAGGCCCGCGGCTGGGAGAAGCAGGCATGAGACGCGTCCTCCTGGCCACGGCGGTCCTGCTCATGGCCGGCTGCGAATCCACGCCCCGCCTGCCGATCGTCCCGCCGCACCGCGCGGCCCAGCCCGAGCCGCCGGACCCGCCGCCCGTCGTCGTCCCCGAACCCGTCGCCGACACCTGTGGCGCCAGGCCGATGCAAAGCCTGATCGGGCGTCCCCGCACGGAGATCCCCATCCCGCTCCGCCCGGAACGCCAGCGCGTCGTCTGCACCACCTGCCCGATGACCATGGACTACGTGCCTGAGCGCCTGAACTTCCTGTTCGACGCCGCGACGGGGCTGATCAAGGAGGTGCGCTGCGGGTAGCGGACGAGGTGGGGCCTGCGACCTAAGCGCTCGGGATCTCCGCCCCCAACTCCCGCAGCAGGGCCAGCCACGCCTCGCGTCCCTTGGCCCGGCTGAACTTCGCCACCGCAGTCGCCCGCGCGGCGGCCCGCATGGGCGCGGTGGCCGCCGGGTCGCGGCAGGCCGCGATCATCGCGTCCGACAAGGCGTCCACATCGAAGAACGGCAGCAGCCGCCCGTCGACCCCGTCGGTGATGGCGTCGTGCAGCGGGGCGGTGTCGGAGCCGATCACGTAGCAGCCGCTGGCCATGGCCTCGGCCAGCGACCACGAGAGCACGAACGGATAGGTGTAGTAGACGTGCGCCGCCCCCAGCCGCAGCGCCGCCAGCATCCGCGCGTGCTCGACCTTGCCGAGGAAGTGGACGCGGGCCGGATCGTAGTCGACGCCGGCGAAGCAGGTCTCCTGCCACGTGCCGCCGCCCGGCGCGTTGCCGCCGTAGGCCTGCCCCGTCTGCTTGCCGATCAGCAGCACCTGCGCCTCGGGGACCTCGGCCAGCAGCCGCGGGAGGGCGCGGGCGACGATGTGCAGGCCCCGCAGCGGCTCCATGTGGTTGTTCACATAGGTGACCACCGGCGTCCCGGGCGCGATCACCCGGCCGTCGTCCAGCACGAACGGCCGCGCAGGTCCCGGCCGGATCGCCTCGACGTCGACGCCCTCGTGGATCACTCGCGCTCGCTCTCGGAACGCCACCGGCAGAGCGGCAGCCTGGAACTCGGTCGGCGCCACGATCGCGTCGGCCTGCGCATAGGCCAGCGCCATCACCGCGTTCTTGGCCTCGACCCGCAGCGCCGCCACCTCGTCGAAGGGCAGGAACTCCACGTCGAAGTCCACGTCGTAGCCGCGGCCGTGATAGTAGAATTCCGCGAACGCCACTTGCCGGGCGTGCGGGAACACCTGGGCCATGTAGGTCATCTCGCCCCAGCCCGGATGGCCGACGATGACCGCCGGGTCCCAACCCTCCGCCTTCAGCGCGCGCGCCGCCTCGAACGCCCCCTTCGCCCGGATCAGGTCCGCCTCGGCGCGGACCGCCTCCGGCAGGATCCCCGGCGTCGAGCCCCTCGCCAGGCTGTAGCGCACCAGCCGGACGCCCGGGATGCCCGGCGCGTGGTTCTGACCCACCGCCACGCAGGGCGCGCCGCGGGCAGCGAGGGTCTCGGCGAGGTCCCGGAATTGGCCGGGGAAGTTGTTGTGCAGGAAGAGAACGCCGCGCGGCATGGCCGACTTCTGCCCGGCCAGGCCGCGGCTGTCACCTCCGGCAGAGTGGTGCGGCTAGAGGGACTCGAACCCCCACGGTTGCCCGGTAGGACCTAAACCTACTGCGTCTACCAATTCCGCCATAGCCGCGCGCGACTGCCATCGCGGCCCTGCGGCGGCGCGTCAAGGGGGCAGGGGGCTTGGACGCGTTCGCGCGGCGTGACATAAGGGCGCCCGCGCGCCGCCGGGCCTTGTTCGGCGGCTTTCCCTGTTTGGTTTGAGAGGCGGACGCGGCGCGATTTGCGCCCCAGGTCCCGGAAGCTGAAGATGTCGATACAGATCGTTGAGAAGTCCGGTGAAGGTCTTAGCCGGGTCTATGGCGTTACGGTGCCGGCGTCCGACCTGACGGAGCGGCTCGAGGCCCGCGTCGCAGAGATCACCCCGACCCTCAACATCAAGGGCTTCCGGCCCGGCAAGGTGCCGCCAGGCCATGTGCGCCGGCTCTACGGCAAGCAGCTGATGAGCGAAGTCGTCCAGGCGAGCGTCAACGAGAGCACCCAGAAGGTGCTGACCGACAACAACCTGCGGCCCGCCGGCGAGCCCGAACTGAAGCCGGAAGGCGACTTCGAGGCGGTGATGGATGGCAAGGCGGATCTCGCCTACGAGCTCTCCATCGACCTGATGCCGGACTTCGAGCCGGTGGACGCCGCCACGCTGACGCTGTCGCGGCCCGTCTATGCGCCGACCGCCGAGGAGATCGACGAGGCCGTCGCCGATCTGGCCAAGCAGAACCGCACCTTCGAGCCGCGCACGGGCAAGACCGTCAAGGCCAAGGATGGCGACCAGGTCGTGATCGATTTCGTGGGCCGGGTGGACGGCGAGGCCTTCGAGGGCGGCACGGCCACCGACGTGGAACTGGTGCTGGGCTCCGGCCAGTTCATCCCAGGCTTCGAGGAGCAGCTGGTCGGCGCCAAGCCCGACAGCGAGCTGACGGTGAAGGTCACCTTCCCGGAGAACTACCAGGCCGCGAACCTGGCCGGCAAATCCGCCGAGTTCGAGACCAAGGTCAAGGAAGTCCGTGGCCCGGTGGACAGCCCGGCCGACGACGCCTTCGCCGAACGCCTGGGCATCGAGAACCTGGAGAAGCTCAAGGAGCTGGTGAAGGGCAACCTGGAGCAGCAGTACGAAGGCGCGTCCCGCTTCAAGCTGAAGCGCGCCCTGCTGGATGTGCTCGACACCAAGCACGATTTCCCCCTGCCGCCGAAGATGGTCGAGGCAGAGTTCGCTTCCATCTGGAGCCAGGTGCAGCAGGACAAGGAGACCGGCGACCTGCCGCCCGAGGACGCGGACAAGCCCGAGGAGCAGCTCACCAAGGAATACCGCAAGATCGCCGAGCGCCGGGTGCGCCTGGGCCTGGTGCTGGCCGAGATCGGCCGCGCCAACAACGTCCAGGTGACCGACCAGGAGCTGAACCAGGCGATCATGGCCGAGGCCCGCAAGTACGGCGCCCAGGCTCAGGAGGTGTTCAACCTGCTCCGCGAGAACCAGAACGCCCAGGCGCAACTGCGCGCCCCGATCTTCGAGGACAAGGTCGTCGACCTCATCGTCTCCAAGGCGAACGTCGAGGACAAGGCCGTCTCGAAGGACGAGCTGATGAAGGAAGACGACCTGCCGGACGGGTATTCCGAGTAGCGCCCAGCGGTCCCTATCCCGGTTTTTCGCGACGCGAAGGACCGGGCCACAACGATCGACGGCGCCGACCCTGGCTGGGCGGCGCCGTTTCGATTCCTACACTGGCGGGGAAACTACGGGCCCGGTCTTCGCCTGCGGCGGAACCGGGACGACAGCCCCTGTCGTGCCTCAGAGCGACCGCAGCCGGCGCAGCATCTCCGGGTTTTCCATCTGCGCCCGGCGCTCGTTGATCGCGCGGTGCAGATCCAGGGTCTCGCCGGGGTCCAGCGGCGAGGTCACCTCCGGCGGCAGGATATCGAACGCTGAAGACAAGGACTCGGGCACGCGATCGGTCGGCATGTCCATGGCAGTCTCCCTCACCCCGCCCAAGCGGGGCCTCTCGCCCTCAGTTAAGGTATCATTCACCTGTCACGAACGACAAGCGTCGGGCGCCCGGAATGGCCCGTGCCGCGATCACATGCTGGTGTGGAAGATCATGCCTCCACAGGCGCCAGGAAGGTCCAGGTTTTCAGGGTCACAAAGGACGGAAAACCGTGAACTTTACTGAGGAATCGGTTGGCTTCCGTAAGGCGGGGGCCGTAAGTTGGGCACAACAAACGCCGCGTCGGGGTGCGGAGCCATCCTCTGCTTTGGGGCAGGGAACGACTCAAGCCTCGGGAGGAGTGCGTCCCGGGAAGGAAGCGAGTTTTGCACCGCACGCGTGAGATTGGGTCCGACTACTTCCACAAGGTCGTCGATTGCCAGTATGCCTGTCCGGCCCACACCCCCGTGCCGGAATACATCCGCCTAATCGCGGACGGGCGATATTCCGACGCCTACATGATCAATTGGAAGTCGAACGTCTTCCCCGGAATCCTCGGGCGGACCTGCGACCGCCCCTGTGAGCCGGCCTGCCGCCGCGGCCGTGTGGAGGAGGAGCCGGTCGCCATTTGCCGGCTGAAGAGGGTGGCGGCGGACATGAAGTCCGACGTCTCCGACCGGATGCCGCCCCCGGCCACGGCGTCCAACGGCAAGCGCATCGCCCTCGTGGGCTGCGGGCCGGCCTCCCTGACGGTCGCGCGCGACCTGGCCCCCCTGGGCTACCAGCTCACCATCTTCGACAAGGACGAGAAGTCCGCGGGCATGATCCGCAGTCAGATCCCGCGCTTCCGCCTGCCGGAAGAGGTGATCGACGAGGAGGTGGGCTACATCGCCGGCCTCGGCGGCATCGACATGCGCTTCGGCGTGACCATCGACAGTCTGTCGGCGCTCCGGGCGGAGGGCTACGACGCCATCTTCGTGGGCTCCGGCGCGCCGCGCGGCCGTGACCTCGACCTGCCGGGACGCCAGGAAGCCGCCGCGAACATCCACATCGGCATCGACTGGCTCTCTTCGGTCTCCTTCGGTCACATCGAGAAGATCGGTCGGCGCGTCATCGTGCTGGGCGGCGGCAACACCGCGATGGACTGCTGCCGCACCTCGCGCCGCCTGGGCGGCGACGACGTCAAGGTGATCGTCCGCTCCGGCTTCGAGGAGATGAAGGCGTCGCCCTGGGAGAAGGAGGACGCGATGCACGAGGACATCCCGATCCTCAACTTCCGCGTCCCCAAGGCCTTCACCCACGAGAACGGCCGGCTGACCGGGGTCACCTTCGAGGTGGTCGAGGCCCTGTTCGACGCCAAGGGCCGCCGCAAGCTGGTCCCCTCCGGTGAGCCGGACGAGCATTACCCGTGCGACGACGTGCTCGTGGCCGTGGGCCAGGAAAACGCCTTTCCCTGGATCGAGAAGGACATCGGCCTGGAGTTCGACGAGTGGGAGATGCCGAAGGTCGACGCCGTCACCTTCCAGTCCACCGTCCCCAACATCTTCTTCGGCGGCGACGCGGCGTTCGGGCCGAAGAACATCATCTGGGCCGTCGCCCAGGGCCACGAGGCGGCGGTGTCGATCCACAAGTTCTGCCAGGGCGAGGACGTCGCCCAGCGCCCGCCGCCCGGCGCCACCCTCGTGAGCCAGAAGATGGGCATCCACGAGTGGAGCTACGACAACGACATCTCCACCGGGTTTCCCCATCGCCGAGCGCGAGGAGCCGCACGCGAGCCCGGGATGGAGCT
>NZ_CADEGK010000034.1:0-14395 GCF_902826855.1 uncultured Phenylobacterium sp.
CGGCTGGCCGCCGACGGCGGCGCGGCGCTGCTGATAGACTACGGCCGCGACCGCCCGGGCTTCGGAGACACCCTGCAGGCCCTGCGGCGCCACAAAACGGTCGACCCCCTGGCCTGCCCGGGCGAGGCCGACCTCACCGTCCACGCCGACTTCCCGGCGGTGATGGCCGCGGCCGAGCGCGAAGGCGCCGCCGCCGCCATCCTCACACAGGCCCAGTTCCTGGCCCGGATGGGCATCGGCGAGCGGGCCGAGGCCCTGGTCCGGGCGCGGCCGGACAAGGCCAGTACGATCGGCCGCCAGCTGCACCGCCTGGTCGCCGGCGACCAGATGGGCGACCTCTTCAAGGCCTGCTGCCTGCACTCGCCGGGCTGGACGCCGCCGGCGTTCGAGGACGCCTAGATGACCGACCTCCCCGTCCTCACCTCGCCACTGCTGGACCTTCCTGGCATCCGCCATGCCTTCTTCACGCGACAGGGCGGTGTCTCCGAGGGCGTGTACGCCAGCCTGAACGTCGGCGCGGGTTCCAGCGACGACCCCGAGGCGGTGCAGGAAAACCGCCGCCGCGCGGCCGCCCACCTCGGCGGCGACCTGGTCACCGCCTACCAGGTCCATTCAGCCAGCGTCCTGGTCGCCGACGGGCCCTGGCCGGCCGGGCCGCCCCAGGCGGACGGGGTCGCCAGCCGCACGGCGGGTGCGATCTGCGGCGCCCTCGCGGCCGACTGCGCGCCGATCCTCCTGGCCGACCCGCAGGCCCGCGTCGTGGCCGCCGCCCATGCCGGCTGGAAGGGCGCCCTCACCGGCGTCGTCGAGGCCGCCGTTGCGCGGATGGAGAGCCTGGGCGCCGATCGCAACCGCATCCGCGCCGCGATCGGTCCCTGCATCGGGCCACAGTCCTACGAAGTGGGCCTGGAGTACGTGGCGCGGTTCACCCACTTCGACCCGGGCTACGCACGCTTCTTCTCCCCCGCCGACGCGCCGGACAAGCGCCAGTTCGACCTCCCGGCCTTCGTGCTGGCGCGGCTGCAGGGCGCCGGCGTCGATGCCTGCGAGTGGATCGGCCGCGACACCTGCGCCGAGCCCGACCTGTTCTTCTCCAACCGCCGCGCCTTCAGGCGGGGCGAGCCGGACTACGGGCGATTGCTGTCGGCGATCGTGCTGACCTAGTCGGGAGGGGTGGACTCAGGCCAAGGCGCTGGTATTAGCCCGCGCATACCGACTTGGGGGACGCGATGAAGCTGCTGGCCGGCAACTCGAATCGTACTCTGGCCCAGGCCGTCGCCTCCCATCTGGACGTGCCCCTGTGCCGGGCCCAGGTGAAGCGGTTCGCCGACAACGAGGTCTGGGTCACCATCGACGAGAACGTCCGCGGTGAGGACGTCTTCATCCTGCAGTCGACCAGCTATCCCGCCAACGACCACCTCATGGAGCTGCTGGTCTGCATCGACGCGCTGAAACGCGCCTCAGCCAAGCGGATCACAGCGGTGACCCCCTACTTCGGCTATGCGCGACAGGACCGGAAGACCGGCGGGCGCACCCCGATCTCGGCCAAGCTGGTGGCCAACCTGATCACCCGCGCGGGGGCCGACCGGGTGCTGTCGATGGACCTGCACTCCGGCCAGATCCAGGGCTTCTTCGACATCCCCGTCGACAACCTGGTCAGCGCCCCGCTGCTCGCCGGTGACATCCGCGAGAACTACGGCAAGCCCAAGGAGCTGCTGATCGTCTCGCCCGACGTGGGTGGAGTGGTGCGCGCGCTGGGCCTCGCCAGCCGGCTGAACGCCGACCTCGCCATCGTCGACAAGCGCCGGGCCGGCCCCGGCAAGAGCGAGGTGGCCAACATCATCGGCGACGTGGAGGGCCGGCGCTGCATCCTGTTCGACGACATGATCGATGGCGGCGGCACCCTATGCAATGCCGCCCAGGCCCTGATCGACGGCGGCGCGACCGAGGTCTCGGCCTATGTGACCCACGGCGTCCTTTCCGGCGGGGCGGTGGAGCGGGTGCAGGGCTCGGTCCTGAAGGAACTGGTGATGACCGACTCCATCGCCGCCCCCGAGCGGGTCGGCGACACGCCGAAGATCCGTTACGTCAGCTGCGACCGCCTGCTCGGCGAGGCGATCCGGCGCATCGCCAACGAAGAGAGCGTGTCGAAGCTGTTCGACTGAGGGCCCATCGTCGCATCCGCCCGGCCACGCTTGCCCGCGAGCCGCGGACCCGGTTAAGGCTTGACCCTTCGGGGGGCCGCCGAACGATTCCACCACTCGCAAGAGGGGAAACCGTCTGATGCCGCTTCGTATCCGCCTAGCCGTTTCGGCCGTGCTGGCTGCCCTTGTCATGGCCGGGTGCGCCGCGCCGCCGCAGGTGATCGTCCCGCCCGCGCCGCCTCCGCCGCCGTCCGTGACCCTGTCGCCGCGGCTGATCGAGATGGCCAGCGCCTACCGGGCCTACATGGTCCGCACGACCGGCATCGCCCCCAATTTCACCGACGGTTCGGCGATCGCCAGTTCGCTCAAGACCGGCGCGGCCTATGAGCCGGACCAGATGGTCAAGGGCGCCATGGCCTACGCCGCCGTGGTCGCCCTGCAGGACAAGTCCTTCGTCGCCGGCGTCCGCCTCTATGTGGCGGACCGCACACAACGCCAGCAGGTCGCCTACCAGATCCTCAAGGACCCGGCCTATGTGCTGGGAATCAACGGCGCACAGAGCGCGGCGGGCCTGGTGGTGGCGGCCCTCGGCGGTGACGGGCAGTCGCTCTACGACGGAGGCAAGGCGGTCAAGCAGGCGGCCTACGACCTGCAGCGCCAGCCCTGGTCCAAGGTCGACGTCCAGGAACGCGACAGCCGGCTGGCGAACGCCAAGTCCGCGTCCACGGCCGCCATGCTGGGCGATGTGGCCGAGACGACCCGGCTGCAGCAGGCCTCCCTGGGCGCTGCGCCCATGAGCCTGGCGCCCGCCGCGGCGGGGCCGCCCTACACGACCACGGTGGTGCGGGGCCTGGCGATCGCGGCGCTGGCGGCCCTGGGCCAGGCCGGTGACGCGGAGCTGAACCAGGTCATGGGCCTGATGAGCGAGCCCAACATCGGCCGCTGCATGAGCATGTCGAAGCTGAACCTCTACCAATGCCTGGCGGTGGCGCGGCCGCACTATGAGGACGTGTTCTGCCTCGGCCAGCACGCCATGATGGATACCGGGCGCTGCATGATCAAGGCCGCCGGACTCGCAGAACCCTATGAGGCCCGCTTCGTCCCCGACGCCAAGTCGATCGCCAAGGGCATGCATACCAAGAAGCCGCCGGCGAAGAGGGGCAAGAACAAGAGCTGAGCGACGCCTCAGTCGAGGCGTTGCGCCCGTCACGGGTTTTGTGTATCTACGCGCACCCTTTTTGGACTCCTGTCGCCGCGCGCGCGTCGCGCGGCGGTTTCGTTTTGAGCCGTATCGTTTTGAGGCAAGGCCATGGCCGAGATCGTTTTGAACGTTGAAGTGCGCGCCCAGACGGGCACCGGGGGCGCCCGCGCGACCCGTCGCTCCGGCATGGTGCCCGGCGTCCTCTATGGCGGTGACAAGGATCCGGTGGCCATCGCGGTCAAGTCCAACGAGTTCCGCAAGGCGCTCTACACCGGCAAGCTTCTGGGCCACCTGGTGACCCTGCAGCACGGCAGCGAGAGGCAGCCGGTCATCGCCAAGGCCATCGACATGCACCCGGTGACCGACGAGCCGTGGCACTTCGACCTCTATCGGGTGGACGCCCACCAGCAGATCAAGATCGAAGTGCCGGTGCACTTCGCTCACCAGGACGAGAGCCCCGGCCTGAAGCGCGGCGGCACGCTGGGCGTGACCCTGCACACGGTCACCGTCTCCTGCCACGCCGACCAGATCCCTGAAGAGATCGTGATCGACCTGACCGGTCTCGACATCGGCGACTCGGTCCGCGTCTCCGACCTGAAGCTGCCCGCGAACGTGGAGGCCGCCTTGGACGCCGACACCGTGGTCGCCTCGATCGCCATGTCGAGGACCGGCGCCGAACCGGCCGAGGGCGAAGAGGGCGAAGCCGCTGCTGCCGAGGGCGGCGAGGCATAAGACTCCGCTCATCCCCGCGGGGGGACGAACGTGCTGCTCATCGCAGGGCTGGGGAACCCCGGCCCGACCTACGCCAAGAACCGCCACAACATCGGCTTTATGGCCGTGGACGAGATCGCGCGCCGCTGGGGCTTCCCCAAGCCGCGCTCGCGCTTCCATGCCGCCGTCGCCGAAGGCGCCATCGACACGCCCTCAGGCCCGGTCCGCACCCTGATCCTCAAGCCGCAGGGCTACTACAACGAGAGCGGCCGCGCCGTGGGCGAGGCCCTGAAGTTCCTGAAGATCGACCCCGCCGACCTGGTGGTCTTCTACGACGAGATAGACTTGGCGCCCGGCCGCTTCCGGATGAAGGCCGGCGGCGGCGCGGCGGGCAACAACGGCGTGCGCTCGATCGCCGCCCAGGTGGGCCCCTACTTCCGGCGCGCCCGACTGGGCACCGGCCACCCCGGCGACAAGGACCTGGTCCACGGCCATGTCCTGTCGGACTTCCACAAGGCCGACATGAAGTGGGTCGAGCCGCTGCTCACCGCCTGCGCGGAGGCCGCGCCCTTGTTGGCCGCCGGCGAGGACGAGAAGTACCAGACCGAGGTCATGCGCCTCGCGCCGGCCGAAAAGCTCGACCCGCGCAAGCTGGCGCGGGGGGAATAGCCCATGCTCGGCCAGTTCCCGCTGGGCCTTATCGGCCTGACGCTGGTCTTGTCGGTCCTGCTCTGCGTCCACGCGGTGCGCACCGGCCGCGAGTCGTACTGGCTGTTCATCATCCTGCTGTTCATGCCGCTAGGCGGCTTGGTCTACGCCATCGTCCACGTCCTGCCGGACCTGTTCGGCGGCTCCACGGCCCGGCGGATCACCAAGGCCGCGCGCGAGAGCCTGGACCCCAGCCGCGAGTACCGCGAGGCGAAGACCGCCTGCGACGACGCCCCCACCGTGCGCAACCAGTCCCGCCTGGCCGCCGCGGCCATGGCCCTGGGGAAGCCGGAGGAGGCTGAGCGGCTCTATTTCGACGCCGCCAAGGGGATCCACGCCGAGGACCCGGCCCTGCTGCTCGGTCGCGCAAACGCCCTGCTCGAACTCCAACGCCATCAGGAGGCGCTCGAGGTCCTGGGGACGCTCGGCAACGACCAGGCCCATGGCCGCACGCCCAGCGCCGCGGTGGCGCTCGGTCGCGCCTACGAGGGCCTGGGCCGCGTCGCCGAGGCCGACGAGGCCTACCAGTGGGCCGCCGAGCGGCTGCCGGGCTTCGAGGGCTTCGCCCGCTACGCCGCCTTCATGGCCCGCAATGGCCGCCGGGCAGAGGCCCAGGAAGCGCTTGCCGACATGGACAAGCGCATAGAGAGGCTCAACGCGACCTTCCGCAAAGAAGCCAAGCACTGGCGCGACCTGGCCGCCAGGGCGATTGCGGAAGGCTGACCCTCAGCCGCAGGTTGCTGGACACTGCTGACGATTGGCCGTGTCTGGTCGGCGGCGGAGGTCGGCATGCCTGAGACTTCGGAGGGTTTGGACTCCTGGGCCGACGCCGACGCGGACATCTTCGCCGCCATGGGACGGGTTTCGGCCCACCCCAACTTTCCCGCCGCCGCCCGGACCCTCGCGCGCGCGATGCTGGAGATCTCGGCCGACGACCGCGCTCTGGACGCCATCTTCAAGGACGCGGGCCGCTACTTCGCCGCCATGTGGGGATTCGCCCTGCATGAGGACGGCGGTCTCACCCTGCCTCGCCTGAAGGCCGTCTGCAGCCGCTCTGGCCTGCTCAGCCCCGGCCGCGCGCGCTCGCTGCTGCAGTTCCTGCAGCACTTCGCCTACCTGGACCGCGTTCCCGTGCGGGGCGGACCTGACCTGTACGCACCCACCCCGGCATTCCTGGTCGCCTGGGACCGCCACTTCATCGCCGCCCTCGAAGCAGCGCGCCTGATCTCACCGGACATCGATCCGTTCCTCGACACCGGCGGCCCCCGGCTCCGCCAGTCATTCGGCCGCATCCACGCGGAGGGCATGCTGGCCGCCATGGGCGTGGGCGGCGAAGCCGCGGTGTCCGACTTCCTGCGCGTCTTCCTGCATCCCTACGCCGGCAGCCATATCCTGCGGACCCTCGTGGTCAGCGACGCCGATCCCGCCTTCCCTCCTGCACGAGCAGGCCCGGTTTCGATCGCGGGGCTGGCCCGGATATCCGGCGCCTCGCGCGTGCAGGTCAGCCGCATCTTCCACGAGGCGGCCGATGCGGGCCTGGCCGAGTTGGACGCCGACGGCTTCGTCATCTTCCAGCCCGCCGCCAGGGAACAGCTGGGGGTCTTCTATGCCATCCAGCTGGTTCAGATACTGGCCGCCGCGGCGCAGGCCTCCCGCGCGGAGTTTCGCAAGGTCGGCGTCGGAACGGCGTTGCCGGCGGTCTAGCTAGATTCAATTTGTGCAGTTGTTCCAGGCCTTTGCTGGGGCGCATCTTCGCCCGTCGCGGCCGATCGGCCGCCATCTACGGGGCAGAGAAGCCATGAAAATTCGTCTGTTAGCCTGCGCTGCAGGCCTGTCGCTATGCGCGCCGCTCGGCGCCGTCGCCGCCGAGATGTTCACCTTCACCTCGACGTCGAAACAGATCGACCGCGTGCAGCTGCCCGCCCCGACGCCGAGTGGGCGTCCCTCCGGCGCGGGTATCTTCACCCTCGACACCAAGACCACCTACGCCGACGGCAAGGTCACGCAGATCGCCGGAAAGTGCGCGCAGTGGATTCTGCCGCCGGGACAGCAGTTCGGCAGCAACTCGGTGTGCACCTACGCCGACGCAACCGGCGAGCTCTACACGGTCCGGTTCACCTGCGAGGTCCCGGGGCCTGGTCAGAGCTGCTGGGGCAAGCTGATCGGGACGGGCGGCCGCTTCAAGGGCCGCACAGGCTCATTCACCTCAGGCAGCAACGGCCAGGGCGGGAACATGGGTACGGGTTTCTGGAACTAGACTAGCTGACCAGCCGGCCCCCGGTGTCCGCCATCGGGGGCTAACTCACCCGGGCCCCGGCCAGCACGGCCAGAGCCGCAGCAAGGCCCGCGGGCAGCGCGGTGGTCGCAGGCGCGGATGGCGTGTCGCTCTTCAGGCTCAGGCGGACGAGCGCGGGGCGATGGTCGGACACCTTCTTGACGTAGTCCGGCGTCTTCGTGTCCGCCGCGACGATGAAGAAGTCCTTGGCGCCGTAGGTCTTGGCCAGGTTGGGTGAGATGAAGATGTGGTCGATGAGGGAGTTCGGCGCCTTCAGGTAGGTCATGGCGCCCTCCTCCTCGTCCTGCGCCGAGATCGGGGTCATGGATTGCATCAGGGCGGTGAAGTCACCGGTGGCGAGCTCGGCGTTGAAATCGCCGCCGACCAGCCAGTCCGCCTCGCCGTCCAACGCCGTGGTCTTGGCGATCGCCGCCCCCAGGATCCTGGCCGCCATCGCTCGGCGCAGCGCACCCTCCGTCATGGCCTTGAGATGCAGCGGCACGAGGTTGAAGTCGAACGGCGCGCCCAGGCCCTCGCGGTTCAGCGCCCGAAACCGATAGAGCGCCGGGTACCGGTCGAAGATCTTGCCATGAACCGCTTCGAGCTGCAAGTCGCCGAAGTCCTGGCTGCGAACCTGGAACCACGCTTCGACCTCGGCCGGCCATTCCGCAGGTATCCGCTCGACCGTCCGCCTGTTCCACAGCAGCGTCGTGCTCTGCTTGCTGTCGGGCGCCCCCGGCTCGGAGGCCTCCCAGGCCATGTCCAGGCCGTATTGGGTCTGCAGATGCTTGGCGAGGTGCGCCACGGCGGCCGGTGAGGATTCGCTCAGGGCGTAGACGTCCAGCTGCAGCTCGGCCACCAGCTTGGCGACGTCGGCGGTCTTGTCGAGGTAGCGGTTGGAGAACCACTCGACGTTCCAGAAGCCGACATCGATGTCGTGGGCCTCGCCGCTATAGCCCTTCACCACCTTCTCCAGGCCGGTGGCGCCCTCGTCGGTGGGCCGGCCCAGGACGCCGAAGTAGCCGAGCAGGGAATCGGTGTCGCGGAAGCAGGCCAGCACCTCGCGCGCCGCGACCGCTTCCGGCGCCCCCAGGCGCTGTTCGAGGTCGGCGGCGATGGCGGCGAACTTGATCGCTTCGTTGAGGTACTTGTAGCCCGCGAGCCCGGGCTGGGCGTCGATCTCGGCCTGGGTCACCCGTATCGCCGAGTGGTGCAGCCCCACCAGTTGCCAGTCGTTGTTGAACACCGGCGAGCCCGAGCTTCCGGGCATGGTGTCGGCCGTGTAGCGGACGGTGACGCCGGAATCCTGCATGATCCGGTTGTCGCGATAGGCCACCCGCTTCATCTTCCCGTCGGGGTGCTGGACGATGTGCGCGAACTCCCGCTCCACGTTCGTGAACGAGCCCCGGCTCACCGGCACCACGCCGTAGCGCGCCGAGGCGGCGGCATCGATGCGCACGAAGGTGTAGTCCAGGCCCGTCCTGGCATCGCTGGTGATGAACAGGGCGTCGGGGTCCAGCTTGAACATCACCGTCTCGAGCGGCTTGCGCTCCACGCCAAGCTGATAGTCGAAGATGCAGCGCGCCTGCCGCGCTCGCGCCGGGGTGGCGATCACGTGGTTGTTGGTCACGAGGATGTCGGGCCCGATGAGGAACCCCGTTCCATCCTTCTCGTCGTCGAACCCCACCTTGCAGACCGCTGTGCCGAGCCGGGCGCCCAGTTCGAGCACGTAGAAGGGCAGCAGGTCGTCGTCGCCGACGACGCGTTCGAACTCGGCCGCTTCCTCCTCGTCCGTGCAGACGAGGATCTTGGGCAGGGCCCGATTCATCCGCACCCGGTCTCGGAACATGCCCGAGTCAGCGATCCCCAGGCCGGGGAGGTCCTCGACACGGGAAGGGATGGGTTCCAGGAACTCCGGCGTCGCGATCGCCATGGTCGGCGCCTAGCTCTGGGGGCCCCGCGCAGCGGCCTCCAGAGACGCCTTCGCGAGACTCCTGGCGCAGGCCGAGAGCGCGCCGAAGGCGTCGACACGCCTGAAGGTGAGGCCGGTGTGCAGGACGTTGTCCTGCTCGTCGTCGCCGTCCTGGATCGGCTTGGCGCTCGTCGTGAGCCAGTCCAGCACCTGCTCGACGCTCGGCGGCTTGCCCGTCACGCGCAGGTGGTAGGACTGCAGCAGCAGGACCACGCCCGTGATGACGGGAGTCGCCTGGCTGGTGCCGTGCTGCACCGACTCGCCGGTGTCGTTGAGGATCCCGGACGAGGTCATCGGCGCGCCCGGGGCGAAGATGTCCGTGCTGCACGCCTTGCCGGCCTTCTCGTGGAGGCGTTGTGAGAAGGGGGTGATGCGGTCGGGCCCCGATCCGGTCACCGCGGCCCCGCTCTGGTAGGAGAACGCGCCGACGTCCTCGTCATAGACGGCGCCGACGCTGACGCAGTCGCGGAAGATTGCGGGGTAGCTCATCCCCTGCACGCTGTTGTGGGCGAAGTAGTCGTTGCCGGCGGCGATGCAGACAGCCACGCCCTTCTGGCGAAGCGCCTTGATGCGATTGCCGACCGCGTCGTTCGCGAAGCTATCGTCCGTCTGGTAGTTCCCGCTGTCGCCCAGCGACATGCAGACGGCGGTGATCGCGTGTTCGGCGTGGTTGTCCAGCACCCACTGCAGGGCTTTCTGGATGCCGTCGAAGCTACCGCCGCCCTCGTTCCCCAGGACCTTGATCGGGATCACGCCGGAGCCCGGCGCCATCCCGATATGGATATCCCCGGCGCAGATGATGCCGGCGACGTTGGTCCCGTGGCCCTGGCCGTCGCTGGCGTCGTCGGCGTCACCGCCATTGTCCGCTGTGAAGTTCTTCTGGGCCAGCACGCGGCCGGCGAAGTCCACGTGCGAGGTCCGCAGGCCGGTGTCGAGGACCGCCACGGTGACGCCGGCGCCATCGACCTTGAACGTCTCGCGCGCCTCACTGACCCGGATCAGCTTCGAGGCCTCGAGAAGTTCGGGCAACAGCGCCGTCTCGTGCTGCAGCGGCGCATCGACCGCCTTCACATGTTGAACATGGAGGGTTTCGTTCTCGGCCATCTGCAACCTCTGGCTGTCGGGCTTCACGGCGAATGCAACCGTGTCACCTTCAATCTCCGGCTGCAATGGCGAAGCTCTTGCGACCCGCCCGGCTCGCTACGCCGACGCCTTGGTCCCGAAGCGCTCGGCGTTGCGCTGCCGAGCCTTCTGCGCCTCGATCTCCCGGTCCCGCGGGGGCGCCTGGGTCTCCAGCGAATGGAGCAGTCTGCGCCCCGCTTGGAACACCTCCTCGATCGCCGCGTCGAACGCCGCCTGGTTGGCCTTTGACGGGGTGTTGAACCCGCTCAGCTTGCGCACGAACTGCAGAGAGGCGGCGCGGATTTCCTCATCCGTCGCCGCCGGCTCGAAGTTGAACAGCGTCTTGATGTTACGGCACATGGGTTCGCCTCCGTCTGCCGTCCTAGATAGCGTTCCAGGACGGCATGAAAAGGGCTCCCCCGACGGCCGCTACATCCGGTGCAGGGCGCAGAGCTTGTTGCCGTCCGGGTCGCGCAGGTAGGCGAGGTACATCTTGCCCATGCCACCGTCGCGAACGCCGGGCGGGTCCTCGCAGGTGGTGCCGCCGTTGGCCACGCCAGCCGCGTGCCAGGCGTCGGCCTGAGCCGGCGTGGCGCAGGCGAAGCCGATCGTGCCGCCATTGGCCGCCGTCGCCGGCTCGCCGTTGATCGGCTGCGAGAGGGCCAGGATCCCCTGCGGGGTCATGTAGAAGACGCGGCGGTTGTCATCGACATTGCCAGGCGCGACGCCCAGGGTCCCCAGCACGTTGTCGTAGAACTTCTTCGCGCGGTGGACGTCGTTTGTCCCAAGCATGATGTGCGAAAACATCTTTTACCTCCCAGTTCTCGTTGCAGAACCGCACTTGTGCGAAGCGCGGGGCGGTTTGACAATTCCTCCGTAGCGTCAGCCTGCAAAGTTCAGCTTCAGGCCAGGCTTCGGCCAGCGCATCCGGATCAGCCGGCCGGTCTGCGACAGGGTGATGTAGGCATCGCGCATGTCGGCCCCGCCGAAGCAGATGTTGGTGGTCATCTTGTCCGGCAGCGAGGTGCTCGACGCCATTCCCTGCGGCGTAATGGTCGTGATCCCGTCGGCGATCGAGGCGACGCAGATGTCGCCGTCCGCCTGCACGGCCAGACTGTCGAAGAACGCTCGGCCCGGCCCGTTCCCTACCAGCCGCCCGCCGCGGCCGCCCTTCACCACCTGCCCGGGTGCGACGAGATCGAAGGCGATTAGGCGGCCGGTGTAGCTCTCCGCCGAATAGACCACCCTCTCGTCCGGCGAGAGGCCGACGCCGTTGTAGCCGGTGCCGCCGAAGGACACCTCCACCGGCGCGGCGCCGTCGGGCCCAGCGTAGTAGAGCCCGCTGAGATGCCGCGTACGGCCGGTCGTGCGGCCGAAGTCGGTGAACCAGAAGCCGCCCTGCCGGTCGAACACGAGGTCGTTCGGCGCCGACAGCGGATGCTCGCCAACACTCGCGAACAGCCGCTCGCCCTTGCCGGTCGCAAGGTCGACGCAATCGACCCCGCCATCCTCTACCGGCCGCACGCCCCCGGAGACTCCGCCGCCCCCATTGTTGGTCACATAGACCGCGCCGTCCGGGCCCAGGGCCGCGCCGTTTGGACCGCCGCCCAGATCGCAGACCACCTCGGTCTTGCCGTTCCAGACCCGGCTCAGCGTCCCGCGCGCGATCTCCACCAGGATCACCGAGCCGTCGGGCATGGCGATCGGCCCCTCCGGGAATTGCAGCCCCTCGGCCAACACTTCGAACGTCATGGCTCGTTCCTCCTCGATCGACAGGAATGTCGAAGTGCGGCGCCTCTTCGCGGGCCCCTAGCTTGTCATAGAGCGCAATGTCGCCTGGTCAAATTTGTCCACTTGTGGGTCGCCGGCCGCCCGACAACGTACGCGTCGCGCGCAGGTCCTCTGGCGCATTTCGGGGGTTGCTATGTCCAAGATCATCAAGTCCGCGCCGGCGTGGATCGCCGCAGCACTGCTCTGCGCGCCGGGGGCGGCCAGCGCCGCCGAGAACTTCACGTTCGAGTCGACCCTCAAGCTGATCGACAGCGTGCGGGTCCCGGCGACCGGCAGCCCGTTCGAGGGCGCGCGGGTCTTCAGCATCAGTAACACCACCACCTTCGCGGACGGCCGCAAAGGCACGACCACCGGAAAATGCTCCACCTGGACCGCGCCCGCGGGATCGATGTTCACCGCCACGGGCGTCTGCGCCCTCGCGCCCAACGACTACACCGCGCGCTTCAACTGCTCGCCGGCGGCGAACACGGACGGCGAAAGCGACTGCTGGGGCCTCCTTGAGGTCGTCAGTGGGCCGGCCAAGGGTCGCACAGGCGTGATCGCCTTCCGGCGCTCCAGTGACTCGACGCGCTTCGTCGGTGTCGGAACCCAGAACTAGTCGCCACAACGCCGCCCGCTTCGCGCGGGCGGCGTCGCGTGCTAGGTGCGGCGCCTCAATTTGAGGAACCGCTCTTTCCATGGCCCTGAAAGTCGCCATCGTCGGCCTGCCGAACGTGGGCAAGTCGACCCTGTTCAACGCGCTGACACAGACCGCCGCCGCCCAGGCCGCGAACTACCCGTTCTGCACCATCGAGCCCAACACCGGCGACGTGGCCGTGCCCGAGCCGCGCCTGGAGAAGCTCGCCGCCATCATCCCGTCCAAGGAGATCATCCCGGCGCGCATCAACTTCGTGGACATCGCCGGCCTGGTGCGAGGCGCCTCCAAGGGCGAGGGCCTGGGCAACCAGTTCCTGGCCAACATCCGCGACTGCGACGCGGTGGCCTTCGTGGCCCGCTGCTTCATCGACGACGACATCACCCACGTCGAAGGCAAGGTGGACCCGCTTTCGGACCTGGAGACCATCGAGACCGAGCTGATGCTGGCCGACCTGGAGAGCCTGGAGAAGCGGGTCGTCAACCTGGAGAAGCGCGCCAAGACCGGCGACAAGGAGAGCATCCAGACCTTGCGCCTGGTCCAGCTGGCGCTGGCGGAGCTCAACGCCGGCCGCCCGGCCCGCAAGGCCAGCGTCTCCGCCGAGGACGACAAGGCCTGGCGAATGCTGCAGCTCCTGACCTCGAAGCCGGCGCTCTACGTCTCCAATGTCGACGAGGCCTCCGCCGCCAACGGCAACGACATGAGCCGCCTGGTGGCCGAACGCGCCGCCCGCGACGGCGCCGACCACGTGGTGATCTCCGCCCAGATCGAGAGCGAGATCGCCATGCTCGATCCCGAGGAGCGCACCGAGTTCCTGGAGACCCTGGATCTCACCGAGCCCGGCCTGAACAAGCTGATCCGCGAGGCCTACCACCTGCTGGGCCTGCAGACCTACTTCACGGTCGGGCCCAAGGAGGCCCGCGCCTGGACCATCCACAAGGGCGACACCGCGCCCGCGGCGGCCGGCGTCATCCACACCGACTTCGAGAAGGGCTTCATCCGCGCCGAGACCATCGCCTACCTGGACTACGTGAACCTCAAGGGAGAAGCGGGCGCGCGGGAGGCCGGCAAGTTCCGCCAGGAGGGCAAGGAGTATGTCGTCCAGGACGGTGACGTGCTGAACTTCCGCTTCAACGTCTAGCGACGGAGGCCCGCGCGTGGGCGAGACCATCCGGCTGAAGAGTTCTCACGACGGCTTCGAGTTCGACGCCTACCGGGTGCGGGGCGACGACGCGCGGCGCGGCGGTCTGCTGTTGATCCAGGAGATCTTCGGGGTCACCGACCACATCCGCGAGCTCTGCGACGGCTATGCCGCCGACGGCTACGAGGTGATCGCCCCGGCCTTCTACGACCGCCTCGAACGCGGCTTCGCCTGCGACTACTCCGAGGCCTCGATCCAGAGGGGCGTGCAGTACTCCACGGCGACGCCGTGGGATCAGGTCGCCGCCGACGCACAGGCGGCGCTGGACGCCCTGGAAGGCCCTCGCTTCGTCACCGGCTACTGCTGGGGCGGGGCCGCCACCTGGCTCGTCGCCTGCCGCTGCGAGGGCGTCTCGGCCGCCGCCGCGTTCTACGGCCGGCGGATCAGCGAACTGTTCGACGAGACGCCCAAGTGTCCGACGATCCTGCACTTCGGCAAGACCGACGCCTCGATCCCCATGGCGAAGGTCGACGAGATCCGCGAGCGCCACCCGGAGGTTCCGATCTACCTCTACGACGCCGGCCACGGCTTCGTGTCGGACCGCCGCCGCGACTACCACGAGGACTCTGCCCGCCTAGCTCGCCTCCGCACCCTCGCCCTCTTCGCCCGCAACGGCCCCGGCAAGGGCGAGGGCGC
>NZ_CADEGK010000034.1:14495-28920 GCF_902826855.1 uncultured Phenylobacterium sp.
TCTCAAGGACACGCACCAGGGCCGCCTGGGCGGCGAGGATGCCGATGCCGGCGGCGTAGGCGGAGAAGACGCCCGTCGGATAGCGCCCACCCGGGACGGCGGTGGAGATCTGCCAGTACATGAACGCCGCTGCGCTCCCGAGCAGGAGGACGCCGCTCACCACCGAGAACACGGTCTGCCCGAACCCGGCCCGGAAGCTCATCCACACGTAGCGGGTCAGCGGGCGGCGCAGCATGCCCACCGCAAGCGGTAGGGCCAGGGACACCGACAGGTATATCCCCGGGAAGATCAGGGTGCGTTGCGTGATCACGTCCGTCGTCCAGGGCAGGCGCGAGAACGCGTGGACCACCGCCCCTGCGTAGATCAGGCTCGCCATGGCGACGGTCAGATCCTGGGTGCGCTTGAAGCTCCGCCAGGCAGGGGTATGAGCCATCCGGGCAATGTAGGCGCCCAGCGGGGCGGCGCTAAGGCGAAACTTAGCGCTATGGTCGGCTGTGCCGCGACTCAGCCTCCTTGCAGGCCTCTTGGGCGCCCTGGCCGGCGGATCGGCCCGGGCGGGCGAGGTCCAGTGCCGCTTCGAGGGCGGGACGCTGGTCATTCCCGCCGTGATGGCCGGGATCGCCGGCGACTACATCCTCGACACGGGCACGGCCGAAAGCCTGCTGCACGACACCCGGGGCCGGTCCGATGGCATCGCCGCGGACAGCCTGACCGGCGACATAGCCTTGGCCGGCGAGATCGCCCGCGCGGTCCCGCTGAAGGTTGCAGACCTGGACGTGCGGACCTGGAACCTGCCCACGCCCGTGGCCGGGGTCATCGGGGCCGACGTGCTGAAGCCCTGGGTCGTGGACGTGACCTACGCACCCTGCCGCGTGCGGCTCTCGCCGCCCGGCCAGGCTCCAGACTTCCGCGGCCGCGCCCTGGAGCTTGCCTGGGACCTGGGCCGCCCGACGGCGATCGCCGCGGTGTCCGACGAGGCGCACGAGATCACCGGCCGCTTTGTGATCGCCACAGGCGACAACGCCCCTGTCCGCCTGGCCGACGATCTGGCCCAGGTCCCCGACGCCGCGCGGCCTGAGGAACTCTATCCCGACGGGATCTGGCTGGCCCGGCTTCCGCGGGTGCGCTTCGCCGGCGCCACCGGCCTCGACGTCGGCGCCGGCTTGATGAGGCCGACGGGCCAGGTGGCAGGCGTCCTGGGAGCCGAGGTGCTGGCCCACTTCCGCCTGCGCTTCGACTTCCCCGCCGCTCGGCTCGTGGTGCAGCCCATACGCTGAGGGCTCCGGATCGCTCCGGAGCCCTCGCGTTGTCGAAGAGTGCTGAACCTAGTGGGCGACGCCCTTCCAGACCCGCTTGTAGCTGAACCACAGCAGGATCGAGAACAGGAACAGATAGATCATGGCGCCCAGGCCGAACTGCTTGCGCTCGGTGGCCTTCGGATCCGCCGCCCACGCCAGGAAGGCGGAGACGTCCTTGGCCTGCTGCTCCAGCGTCGATGGCGACTTGTCGTCGAAGGTCACCAGACCGTTCTTCAGCGGGGGCGCCATCGCGATGAAACCGCCCTTCGGCACGTGGTGCGGGTCGCCGGACCAGGCCGCGGTGAGGTCGCCGGCCATGTAGGCATTGTAGTGTTGGCCCGTGCCGACCTTCAGGCCTGCGGGGGTGGGCGCATAGCCGGTCAGCAGCGAATAGATGTAGTCCGGGCCGCCCTCACGCGCCTTGGCGATCACCGACAGGTCCGGTGGCAGGGCGCCGCCGTTGGACGCCCGCGCCGCGGCCTCGTTGGGGAACGGGCGCGGGAACTTGTCGGCGGTGCCGGCCGCGCGCTGGATGGCGTCGCCCGTCTCCCCATCGATGTCCGGCACCTGGATGTCGGCGGCGAGCGCCTTCACATAGGGGTTGTCGTTGGGGTTCTTGTACTCCGGATCGTAGAACGGCCCGCCCTTCTGGCCGAGGTTGCGGAAGTACAGCTGGCTCATCGAGTGGCAGGCTGAGCAGACCTCCCGATAGACCTTGTATCCGCGCTGCAACTGGGCGGTGTCGAACTTGCCGAACGGGCCGGTGAAGGACCACTCGACCTCACGGTGCTTGTAGCCTTCCGTCGACGCGGCGGCGGGAACCGCCACCAGGGCGAGGCCCAGCGCCGCGAACGCGATAGCTTTGCGCAGCATCGGGCTCAACCCCTCTTCTCAGGCGACGACACCGCGCCCGCGGGCGTGACGGCGGGATGCGACAGGACTGGTTCGGATATCCCCTCCGGGATCGGTAGGGGCGTCTCGGTGAGGCCCATCACTGGCGTGATCACCCAGAAGTAGACGAAGTAGTAGAGGGACGCGATCCGCGACAGCCACACGAAGCTGTTCAGGTTGGCGTCCAGAAACTGCGGTCCGGCAAGCCCGGCGATGACCGCGTCGTCCGGCGCCCGCGCGCCGCAGAAGCCGAGGATGATGCAGTCCAGGACGAAGATCAGGAACCACAGCCGCATCGCCGGGCGGTAGCGCATGGACCGCACCTTGGACGTATCCAGCCAGGGCAGGACGAACAGGGTGCCGATGGCCCCGAACATGGCGATCACGCCCATGAGCTTGTCCGGAACCGCCCGCAGGATCGCGTAGAAGGGCAGCAGGTACCACTCCGGAACGATGTGTTGCGGGGTCACCAGCGGGTTGGCCTTGATGTAGTTCGCCGCATCGCCCAGGGCGTCCGGCGCGTAGAACACGAAGGCGCCGTACATCAACAGGAACACCGAAATCGCGAAGCTGTCCTTCACCGTGTAGTACGGATGGAAGGGGACGGTGTCGTCCTTCGACTTCACCTCGATGCCCTTGGGGTTGCCGTTGCCGGGCACGTGCAGCGCCCAGATGTGCAGCGCCACGACCCCGGCGATCACGAACGGCAAGAGGTAGTGCAGCGAGAAGAAGCGGTTCAGCGTCGGGTTGTCGAGCGCGAACCCGCCCCACAGCAGGGTGGTGATGTGCGGCCCGATCACCGGGATCGACCCGATCAGGTTGGTGATCACCACCGCGCCGTGGAAGCTCATCTGGCCCCAGGGCAGCACATAGCCGAAGAAGGCGGTGGCGATCATCAGGAGGTAGATGACGCAGCCCAGCAGCCACAAAACCTCGCGCGGCGCCTTGTAGGAGCCGTAGTAGAGGCCGCGGAACATGTGGATGTAGACCGCCAGGAAGAACATCGACGCGCCCGTGGCGTGCAGCCCCTGGATCAGCCAGCCGTAGTTGACGTCGCGCTTGATGCGCTGGATCGAGTCGAAGGCGAGATCGACGTGCGGCGCATAGTGCATCGCCAGCACGATGCCGGTGACGATCTGGATGCCCAGCATCAGCGCCAGGATCCCGCCGAAGGTCCACCAGTAATTCAGGTTCTTCGGCGTCGGGAAACTGACGATGGTGTCGTAGCCGAAGCGAACGATCGGCAGGCGGGTGTCGAGCCAGCGCTCGAAACCGCTCTTGGGTTCGTAGGTGGAGGGTCCGGCCATCGGTTCAGCCCACCTTGATCTTGGTGTCGGACAGGAAGGCGTAGGTCGGCACCTCGAGGTTCTTCGGCGCCGGACCGCTCCGGATCCGTCCAGAGGTGTCGTAGGTCGAGCCGTGGCACGGGCAGAACCAACCGCCGTATTCGCCGCCGCCGACCGTCGGCACGCAACCCAGGTGGGTGCAGGTGCCGACCAGGATCAGCCACTCCGCCTTTCCCGGCTTATGGCGCGCCTCGTCGGTCTGCGGGTCCTTGAGGCCGCCCGAGTTATCATCCTTGATCGCCGCGGCGATCTGCTCCGGCGTGCGATGGCGCACGAAGAGCGGCTTGCCGCGCCACTTCACCACCACCTGCTGCCCGGGCTCGACCTTGCTCAGGTCGAACTCGATCGACGCCAGCGCCAGGGTGTCGCCTGCCGGGTTCATCTGATCGATGAGCGGCCACGCAAGCCCGCCGACGGCGCCGGCGGCTGCCGCCAGGGTGGCGATATGGATGAAGTCACGCCGGTTCGGATCACCCGAGGCATGCGGGTCGGGATTCGCGCCCACGACGGTGTTGGCCACCTTGAAGCTACCCTTCGATAGAGGCCCGAGGCGTCCGCCGGCGGGACCTGAAACTTTGCGGAGAGAGACAGAGCGCCTGGCACGTTACACCGGGGTTGGGTGCGAACTGCACCATTCCCTCGTGATTCGTCCCTTGCCGCCCCGGCCTGTCCCGCTGGACGAGGGCTTAGAATGCGTTTGGTCCTTTTTCAACCGGCCATTCCGCAAATCCACCGCGACGCCGCCGGCGGAACGGCTTCCCAAGGCCCGTCGGAAGCGGCTAGCAAGCTGGACATGTCCGCCCTGCCCCCCGAAATCCTCGCCCGCCGCGACCGCGCCAAGACCTGGTTCGAGGCCCTGCAGACGCGCATCTGCGCCGAGCTCGAGCGTCTGGAGGACGAGGCGCCGGACGACCTCTTCCCCGGTCCCCCCGGCCGCTTCGATATGCGCCCCTGGACGCGCGAGACCGGGGTCGGCGGCGGCATCGGCGGCTTCCTGAAGGGCCGGCTGTTCGAGAAGGCCGGCGTCCACACCTCCGCGGCGCTGGCGCGCTTCTCCCCGGAGATGGCGGCCACCATGCCCGGCGCCGACAAGGACCCGTCCTATGTCTCGGCCAGCATCAGCCTGATCGTCCATCCGGTGAGCCCGCGAGCGCCCACCGTGCATATGAACACCCGCTTCCTCTCGACTGCCGAGAGCTGGTTCGGCGGCGGGGCGGACCTGACGCCGATGCTGGACGAACAGCGCAGCCAGGATGCGGACGACGCGGTCCTGTTCCACGCCGCCATGCAGGCCGCCTGCGACGCCCACGACCCGGAGTGGCACGCGAAGTACAAAGCCTGGTGCGACGAGTATTTCTACCTGCCGCACCGCAAGGAGACCCGCGGCGTCGGCGGCATCTTCTATGACCGCCACAACTCCGGCGACTTCGAGCGCGACTTCGCCTTCACGCGCGACGTGGGCGATGCGTTCCTGGAGGTCTATCCCAAGATCGTCCGCTATCGGATGAGCGAGCCGTGGGGCGAGGCGGAGCGCATGCAGCAGCTGGTCCGCCGCGGCCGCTATGTGGAGTTCAACCTGCTCTACGACCGCGGCACCATGTTCGGTCTCAGGGCCGGCGGGAACATCGAGACCATCCTCTCGTCGATGCCGCCCATGGTGGCCTGGACCTAAGCGCCGACCGAGACCTACAGCAGGGCGCCGCGACCGCCGGGGCGCAGCTCCGCAACCCCTACTGACCGCGCAGGAAAGCTCTGATCCAGCCGCCCACGCGCGCCCGGTCATCGGGGCCCGCGAGGCTGGCGAGCGCCCGGTCGGCCTCCTCCTCGGCGTAGGCCCTGCCCCGCTGCGCCGTGATCAGGTCGGCCGCGAAGGCGGGCTGGAACTCCGGGTGCGGCTGCATCGAGATGGCCGGCTGGTCGCGCCAGGCCAGGGCGGCGAAGGGCGTGAATTCGCTGGCCGCGATCACCTCTGCGCCCGGCGGCAAGGCTGCCACCTGGTCCTGGTGGCTGGCCGGAAGCCGGATGGCGGCGGCGCCGTCCATCCACGGCTCGGCGCTCAACACCCGATAGTCGTGCTCGCCGATGCCCCACCCCTTGGGCGACTTGATCACCTGGCCGCCGAACGCCTGGGCCATGGCCTGGTGGCCGAAGCAGACCCCGACCAGCTTCGTCCGCCCCTTGGCCGCGCGCAGGAAGTCAAGCAGCTGGCCGATCCAGGGATCGTCGTCGTAGACTCCGGCCGAGGCGCCCGTGATGATGTAGGCCTCGCACTCCTCCGGCCGCTCGGGAAGCTCGCCTTCATCCGCCGCGTAGGTCCGCCACGCGTAGGCGTCGCGGCCCAGCAGATCCATGAACATGTCCGGATAGGTCCCGTATTTCGGGATCGCGGGCCGTGGCGGCCGGCCGGTCTTGAGGATCCCGACCTTCATCCTGCGCCCCTTCCCCTCCCCCTACGAGGGCGGAGAGGCAGGCCCGGAACCGGGTTCAATAGGCCAGCCCCTGCACCACCGACTTCAGCTTCTCGACCGCGCTCATCCGGTCGTCGATGAAGTCGTGGTCGATCCACCATTCCTCGACCTCGCGCAGCACCTGGCCCACCATCGGTCCCTTCGGGGCCCCGGCGTTCATCACGTCGGCGCCGGTGAGCGGGAGGGAGGGCCGCACCCACCCCTCGGCAAGCGCGATCATGCCGCGCCACTGCATGGTGGTCGCCGTGCGCGGCGAGGACGCCCAGGCCAGCTTGGCCCGGTCGCTGAACGTCTTCTGTCCGGAGCGATAGCCCTCGCGGCGGCGCTCCCGCGGGCTCATCCAGCTCTTCAGCACGGGGGTGGGCGACAGCGCCGCGACGATCCGGTCGCGGTCCGGATTGGACAGCCGCAGCCGCTCGGCCAGCCGGCCGGCCGCCAGCTGATCGTCGGGGAGCAGGGCGGCCAGGCGCAGGACGGGATCGCACTCGAACAGTTGCTCGGCCTCGATCTCCGCCAGGGCCTCGAACCGGGCCAGGTTGGCCTCGCCTCCCAACACCACCCCCAGCACGCCGGTCTCCGCCATCAGCCGCACCGCCGCCCGCGGATCGTCGGCGGCCAGAAGTTTCAGGAGCTCCTTGGAGATCCGCTCGGCGGCCAGGGTCTCGATCCGATCCTTCAGCTTCGCGCAGGCCGCCACGGCGGCGGCGTCCGGCTCGCCTTTGCCGAAGTGGGCGTAGAACCGGAAGAACCGCAGGATGCGCAGGTAATCCTCATGCAGCCGCCGCTCCGGCTCGCCGACGAAGACGATTCGTCCGGCCCGCGTATCGGCCACGCCATGGCCGGTGGGATCGAAGATCGTCCCGTCCCGGCTCGCGTAGAGCGAATTCAGCGTCAGATCGCGCCGCTGGGCGTCCTCGCACCAGTCGTCGGTGAAGGCCACAGTGGCGCGGCGCCCGTCGGTGGAGACGTCGCGGCGCAAGGTGGTGATCTCGTGCGGCATGCCCTTCGACACCGCGGTGACCGTGCCGTGCTCGATGCCCGTTGGTACGGCCTTCAGCTTCGCCGCCGCCAGCCCCCGGGTCACCCGGTCCGGAGTCAGTGTGGTGGCGATGTCCAGGTCGTCGACCGGCCGCCCCACCAGGGCGTTGCGTACGCTCCCGCCCACAAACCGCGCGCAGTCGGGGCCGCCTTCGGCCTCCAGCGCATCGAACACCGCCGCCGTCGCCGGCGCGGTCATCCACGGCCTGACGCCCAACGACTCGGTCCCGCGGCTTTCGGTCATCCCAGCGACGCCCCGTAGAGCCGCCCGTGCAGGGCCCGCAGGATCCCGGCCGTCGCGCCCCAGATGTACTTCTCCTCGTGAGTGGTGGCGTAGAAGCGGCGCAGTTCTCCGGACGGCAAGGCCCGCTCGTGCTGCTCATAGTTGGCCGGCTCCATCAGCCAGCCGAACGGCGTCTCGAAGATTTCCGCGACCTCGCCCGGGTTCGCCATGAGGGTGAACCCCGCCCGCACGAAGCCGACCACCGGCGTGATCAGGTAGCCGGAGCCGGTCTGGTAGGGCGTCGACAGCCCCACCGGCGCGACGAACCGGGGCTCCAGGCCCACCTCCTCGTGCGCCTCGCGCAGGGCCGTCTGGAGAGGCGTCTCGCCGGGGTCCTGGCGCCCGCCCGGCAGCGCCACCTGGCCGGTGTGGTTGCGCAGGGTGTCGGACCGCCGCGTCAACAGCACGCTCAGCCCGTGGTCACGCTGGATCAGCCCGATCAGCACCGCCGCCGGGGTCAGCTCCTCGACGGGCAGATGCGTCCAGCCATCGGGGGACAGGTCCCCGTCTCCGCCCCGCGGGCCACCCTCCACCGCCGCGTGGTCGCCGACCGGGTCGAGGTGCTGGGCGATCCAGTCGTGCAGCTCATGCGCCGGCGCGGCGTCGTTCACAGGACGTGCGCCTGCGCTGGTCCCACCGGGAACCAGGCGCCGTTGGAGGTCACGCCCAGGGTTGGCCCGTCCGGGGTGGCCCGCTCCTGCGCCATCTCCACCAGCTCGTAGAACACCGGGCGGGAAATCAGCGCCTCCAAGCCGCGCCGGACATGCACGTAGGGCCGCGGCGCGCCGTCGGGCCCGATCTCGATGCGGAGCGGATTCTCCGGCCCCGCCTCGACGGTGTCGCCTACGTTGGTGAGGAACCTCAGCGCCTCGCCCTCCCGGTCCATCCGGACAGCGATGAAGGGCGCGTCCTCGACGGTGATCTTCATCTTCTCGACCGGAGTCACCAGCCAGTAGCCGTCCGGGTCCTTGCGCAGCACGGTGGAGAACAGCCGCACCAAGGCCTCGCGGGAAATGACCGCGCCCTCGTGCAGCCACCGGCCGTCGCGCTTGATCACGATGTCGATCTCGCCCGATTGCGCAGGATTCCACAGGTGCACGGGCGGCAAACCGCGCCCCGGCGCCTGTTTTGCCGCGGCGACCACGCCGTCAAGTTTCGTCGAGAACTCCGCCATTCCTGGAAGGTAGGCGTCGGGCGGAGTCGGCTCAAGCACGCCGTCCCCGTGCGTCTGCCGCACACGAGAAGCGAGCGGGGCGCTTCAGCGCGCTCCGACCATCCCGCGCAGGTCGACCGGCGCGAACCGGCGCGCCAGCACGCGCTTCGGATCCACCGGCCCGGGCATCATCACGTCCGGCGCGACCTCGAAGCCGAGCGGGCCGAAGAACGGCAGGTCACCTACCAGCACCACGGCCGCCTCGCCGGCAGCCTGCGCGGCCGCGCAGGCCTGCTCGACCAGCAGCGCGCCCACGCCGTGCTTGCGCTCGCTCTCCTCCACCGCCAGGGGTCCGAGGAACACGATTGGCTGGTCGCCGCAGGCCGCCCGCCACATGCGCACGCAGCCCAGCACCCGATCCTCCCGCGTATGGACGAAGCTGAGTTCCGGCGCGAAATCAGCGAGCTCGCGCACCCGCTCGGAGACCTTGGCGAAACGTCCGGGTCCGAACGCGCGGTTCAGCAGCGCCTCGATCCTGGGGCCGTGGTCGGGGAGCTCGTTGACGAGGGTCAGCGCCGGCGCTGGCCGGCAAGGCTGCAGGGACATGGTTGGGTCTCGAATGCGGATGACGACGGTGCGGCGCGGACGTCAATGCGTCAGCCTGCCGTGGGTTCAGTTGGCGCCTAGGCCAGCGGACGTCGTCGCATCGGGGGGCCCTCCGGGCCATGGTCGAGGTGGGCGGACATAGGGGCAACGCACCGCTGCGTCAACGCCATTGCGACCCGGGTCGGCGCAGGGCAGGTTCGCGGGCCTCTCCATGACCGACGCCCACCTGCCCCCAGCCGACGAGCCCGTTCCCTCAGCGCGCGCGCTGCTGAAGGAGCGCGACTATCTGCTGTTCTGGGGCACCCGCTGGTTCGGCAGCTTCGCCAGCCAGATCCAGAGCGTCGCCATGGGCTGGCAGATGTACGCGCTCGCCCGCCAGGGGCACTCGGTCAACGAGAGCGCGCTCCTGGTCGCGATGCTCGGGCTGGCGGCCTTCTTGCCGGTGCTGCTGCTGACCCTGCCCGCCGGGGAGGCGGCCGATCGCTACGACCGCAAGAAGGTCATGCTCGCCTGCCTGGCGGCCGAGATCGTCAGTGTGTTCACCTTGGGCTTGGCGACCGTCCAGGGCTGGACGTCCCCGCTCCTGCTCATGGACATCGCCGCCCTGTTCGGCGCCGCACGCGCTTTTTTCGCCCCCGCCAACACTGCGCTCGGCCCCATGCTCGTCCCGCGCAAGCTGCTCCCGCGCGCCATCGCCTGGAACTCGCTGGCCTGGCAGACCGCCTCGATCCTCGGGCCCGCGGTCGCCGGCTTCCTGCTCGTCCGCTCCGCCGAGACCGCCTACTTCACGACCTTCGGGCTCTACGGCCTGGCCGCCGTGCTGGTGTTCATGATCCGCGCAAACACCAAGCCGGCGCTTAACCCGGGCTCGCGGTGGCAGCTGATGATGGAGGGACTGGCCTACGTCTGGCGTCAGAAGATCGTCTTCGGCGCCATCTCGCTGGACCTGGCCGCGGTGATCCTGGGCGGCGCCACGGCGCTGCTGCCCGTGTTCGCCCGCGACGTGCTGGTGATCCACGAGGGAACCTATGTGCTGCTTGGCCTCGAGATCGAGTTCACCCGCGCCACGGCCTTTGGCCTGCTGCGCTCCGGCCCCGCGATCGGCGCGACCCTCGTGGCGCTGACGCTCGCCGCCAATCCGGTGCGCAGCCGCGCCGGCATGGTGATGTTCCTCGGCGTCGGGGTCTTCGGGCTGGCGACGGTGGTGTTCGGCGTCTCGACCTCGATGTGGCTGTCGGTAGCGGCGCTGGCCGTGCTGGGCGGCGCCGACATGCTCAGCGTCTACGTCCGCCAGACCCTGGTGCAGCTGGTCACCCCCGATCACATGCGCGGCCGGGTTGCGGCGGTGAGCTCGGTGTTCATAGGCGCATCCAACGAGCTGGGCGAGTTCGAGAGCGGGGTCGTGGCCCGCTTCCTGGGCCCCGTGGGCGCGGCGGTGTTCGGCGGCGTCGGGGCGATGATGGTCACCGCGCTCTGGGCCCGCCTGTTCCCCGACTTGCGCCGGGCGGACCGGCTCGAATAAGGGTCTCCCATTCTTTTCGGGAGATTTCAGTCATGGGCGCATTGGAAGGCAAGGTTGTCCTCGTAACGGGCGGCGGCAACGGCATCGGGCGTGACGCCGCCCTGATCGCGGCGCAGGAAGGCGCCAAGGTGGTCGTCAACGACCTGGGCGGGGGCCTCAAGGGCGAGGACGAAGGCTCCGCGACAGCGGCCGAGTCGGTGGCCCAGGAGATCCGCGCGGCGGGCGGCGAGGCCGTCTCCAATTCCGACAGCGTGACCAACCTCGACGCCGTCTACGGCATGGTGGAGCTGGCCAAGAAGAGCTTCGGCGGCCTGCACGCGGTGATCAACCCGGCCGGCATCCTGCGCGACACCATGTTCCACAAGATGACCGAGACCGACTGGGACGCCGTCATCGCGGTCCACATGCGCGGCTCGTTCAACGTGGCCCGCGCCACCATCGAGCTGTTCCGCGAACAGAACGACGGCGCCTACATGTTCTTCACCTCCACCTCGGGGCTGTTCGGCAACATCGGCCAGGCCAACTACGGCGCAGCCAAGATGGGCATCGCCGGCCTCTCGCGGATCATCGCCATGGAGGGCGCCCGCAACAACGTGCGCGCCAACTGCCTCGCCCCCATCGCCTGGACTCGGATGACCCAGTCGGTGCCGGTCAAGGACGAGGCCGCAGCCGCCCGCCGCGAGGTGATGGCGAAGACCATCCGCGCCGACCAGCCCGCCCGGTTCGCGGTGGCCATGATCACCCCGGCCGCCGCGCATGTCAGCGGACAGATCTTCGGCTCGTCCGGCGACGACATCATCCTGTATTCCCAGCCCCGGCCCATCGAGACCGTGAACAAGGCGGAAGGCTGGACGGTGCAGTCGATCCTCGACGAGGCGGTGCCGAAGCTCGCCCCCAAGTTCTTCGACCTGAACCGCGGTCCCCTGCCCGGCGCCCAGCAGCCGGCGAAGACGCCAGCCTGACGCCAATTCTGCTAGCGAATACAACGGCGGCGGACCCCGGTCCGCCGCCGAAACTGTTAAGCTGGCGCGTCGGTTGCCTCGTGCTGAAGCATGAGCATGGGACTGACCCATTCTGACACGCCCGCCCGGCAGACGGCCTTCGCCGTGGCCCAGCAGGCGCGCGCGAACGCCCAGGCGGCCCGCGCCGCGGCCGACCGCATGCGGACCACCGGCGGCCCCGGCACCGTGCAGCCCGCGGTCAAGGTCGTCGAAAGCCCCGCCCAGATCCGCGACAAGGTGATGGCCGAGCGTGGGGTCGACCGCCTGGACCTCATGCGCCTGTCCGCGCAGGCCCGCCTGGAGGCCGAAATCTCCATCCAGGCCGAGACCGCCGAGCGCGCGCGCCGGGCCAACATCCGCACCGCCGGCGTCTTCATCGACCTGAAGGTCTGAGCCGGCCCTCAGAGCCGATGGCGCATGCGCCAGTCGTCGCGCGTCATCTCCCAGTACACCGAGCGCCGGATCGTGCCGTCCGGCCGCACGGCGTCGCGCTCGCCCATCCGAACGAAGCCGGCGGCGTCGATGCCCTTCTGGGAACGGATGTTGTCCAGGGCGGCGGTGAGGCACATCATCCGGACGCCGAGGGTCTCGAAGATCCAGCCGAAGGTGTGCGCCATGCCGGCGCTGCCCCGGCCGCGGTTCTGCAGGTCCGCCCGAACCGCCCCCGCCAGTTCCGCGGCCGAGCGCTCTGGCCACACCACGATGTGCGAATAGCCGGACACCTCGCCCCGCTCATCCAGCGTCACCAGCAGCAGCGCCTCGCCGGCCAGCGCCTGGGCCTGGTTCTCGGCCACCCAGCGGGTGACGCTGTCTTCGGTGATCGGCCGCGGCAGGTCGTAGATCGGCCCCGACACCCGCTCGTCCGACAACAGCGCCACGAGCCCCGGCACATGCTTCAGCTCCGCCCGCGCCCGGCCCATCCCCAGGCTCGACACATCCGCGTGGCGCACGGCTTCGCGGATCGCCTCGGCCTCTGCCGGCGACGCCTGCAGCACCGTCTTCGGTGGGGCGCTCATGAGGCCGCCAGCGCCGCCAGGGCCGCGCCGTCCAGCCGCCGCACGGTCCAGTCGTCCATCTTGCCGGCGCCCAGGCTGTCGTAGAAGGCGATGGAGGGCGCATTCCAGTTCAGCACCGCCCACTCCAGCCGGCCGAGGTCGGCCTCGACGCACCGCTGCGCCAGCCGGCGCAGCAGCGCCTTGCCCGCGCCCACGCCCCGCGCCTCCGGCCGCACGAACAGGTCCTCCAGGTAGATCCCGGCCCGGGCCCGGAACGTGGAGTAGTTGTAGAACCACAGCGCAAACCCCACCGGCTCGCCGTGGTGTTCGGCGATCTCGCAGAAGCAGCGCGGGTTCTCCCCGAACAGGTCGCGGCGCACGTCCGCCTCGGTGGCCTCCACCTCGTGCAGCAGCCGCTCGTATTCGGCCAGCTCGCGGATGAACTCCAGGATCAGCGGGGCGTCGCCCACCGTCGCGACGCGGATCGAGACGCTCACAGTGCGGCCATGTCAGGACACCCCCAAGGCGCTGGGCGAGAAGTCGGGTTTGCGCTTTTCGCGGAAGGCGGCCATCGCCTCCTTGCTTTCGGCGGACCTGAGCTGGGCGGTGAAGTGGACGCCCTCCTCCTGGATGCGCGCCGTGATCGCCTCGACATCGCGCATCAGCCGCTTGGTCGCGGCGACGGCGCCGGGCGGCTTGGCGGCCACGGCGACCGCGGCGGCGCGGGCCCGCGCATGCAGCTCCGCCGGCGAGACCACCGCGTTGGCGAGGCCCCAGGCCAGTGCGGTCGGGGCGTCGACGGTCTCGCCCAGCACGAACATGGAGAAGGCCCGCGCATGCCCGATCCGCGCCGTCAGCAGCAGCGATGAGGCGGCCTCCGGGGTCAGCGCCAGGTTGGCGAACGGCGTCGTCAGGCTGGCGTCGTCGGCCAGGTAGACCAGGTCGCAGTGCAGCAGCATGGTCGCGCCCACGCCCACCGCGCGGCCGTTGACGGCGGCGACGACCGGCTTGCCGGAACGCGCCAGGGCATGGACCAGCGGGCTGCCGAACCGGGGCGGTTGCGTCGATGCCGACGCGCCGGCGGCGGGCGCGGCCCCCAGCTCGGAGACATCGCGCCCCGAACAGAACATGTCGCCGTTCGCCTGGATCAGGATACAGCCGATGGACCGGTCATCGTCCGCGCCCTCGATGGCCGCGCCCAGGGCGGCGTACATCCCGTCGTTCAGGGCGTTCTTCTTCTCCGGCCGGTTGAGGGTCAGGGTCAGCACGCCCTGCGATCTGTCGATGAGCACCTGATCGGTCATCGCGTCCCTCCGCTCTGCCGGCGCCGCTTAGGTCACGGCCCGGTACCAGTCGATGCCGGCGGCGTCGCGCTCCCGCACCGCCTGTCCCCGCGCCATTAGGCAGTTCAGGTGCGCCTGAGCCTCGCCGGTCGCCATGCCCAGGACATACTGGTCGATCTTGCGCCGGAACAGCACGTGGAAGACGTCCACCACCCGCTTCGGCTCTTCGATCAGCTTGTGCAGCCGCTCCAGCCCCCGCTCATGACCGGTGATCAGGTGGTCGATCCGCGCGTGCAGCCCGTGGAACGGCTCGTTGTGGGCCGGCAGCACCAGGACGTCGTCCGGGATCCGGGTCTTGATCCGCGCCAGCGACGTCAGCCACTCGGTCAGCGGGTCGCCCTCCGGCTCGGTGGGGAACACCGACACGTTGGAGGAGATCTTCGGCAGCACCTGGTCGCCCGAGATCATCAGCTTCAGATCCGGGCAATAGAGGCAGGCGTGCTCCGGACTGTGACCCGAGCCCACCACGATCTTCCACATG
>NZ_CADEGK010000035.1 GCF_902826855.1 uncultured Phenylobacterium sp.
AATCACGGGCGCGGCGCCAAGCCCCCAGCGCGGAGAGTTGCATGGAGTCGCCCCTTAACAACATCATATCGAGGCGTTAGAAGTCTGGGACTTGAGTTGGGGGTGCGTGGTATGGTGGGGCGTCGCCGAAAGACGCATGGCGTCGAGTCGCGGGCGCGCGTCGGCATACTGGCGCTTGCCGCCGCCACAGCCCTGACTCCGCTGACCTCGTGGGCCCAGGCGCCACAGCCGTCCCCTCCGCAGGTCACCAACGCGACGCCCGGCGCCAGCGCCGCCGAACTCGATCCCAACGCCCGCGTCGCCCGCAGGACACTGAGGCGCGGCGGCGGCGCCTTCGCGCCGGAACCGCCGGGGCCGTGCCCGCTTGCCGATTCGACGGTGCAGGTCACGCTCGCCTCGGTAACCTTCAGAGGCGCGACCGCGGTCGGCGAGGCCGAGCTTCGCGGCGCCTATGCGGAATACATCGGTAAGCCGCAGCCGGTTTCGGTCATCTGCACGATCCGCGACAACGCCGCACGGATCGTCTTCGACTCTGGCGTCCTCGCACGAGTGGAGATCCCCGAGCAGCGAATCGCGGGCGGCGCGCTGGTTCTGGAGGTCATCGAGGCCCACGTGGTCAACGTGCGGGTCCGCGGCGACGTCGGCCCGGCCCAGGCGGCCATCGAGCGGTACGCGGAGAAGCTGCGCGGCATGAAGCCGTTCTCGATGGCCAAGGCCCAGCGCTACCTCCTCTTGGCTTCCGACGTGCCGGGCGTGCGCACCCGCGCCGCCGTGCGGCCCTCCACCAGCGCCGAGAGGGGCGCGGTGGACATCGACCTGACCGTTACGCGGGAGGACCCCGATGTCTTCGCCAACGTCCAGAACACCGGCTCAAAGCAGGTAGGCCGCTGGGGCGGCCTCGTGCGTGGCGCGTTCGCCGGCTACACAGGCTATGGCGACGAAACCGCGCTCACGGCCTTCCGCACCCTCGACTCCAACGAGCAGTGGCTGGTGCAGCTGTCCGAGAGCCTCCGCCTGGGCGCCGAGGGCGCCGTGGTCCGCGGCTCGCTGACCTATGGCGAGAGCCGGCCGGGCGACATCCTGAAGCCGCTCGACCTGAAGAGCGAGTCGATCGTCGGCAACATCGAGGCCGCCTACCCGCTCGTCCGCGCGCGAAACCAGAACCTCAACCTGGCTGGAGGGCTCGACGTCGTCGACCAGAAGACCGACGTTGGCGGCGCCTTGCGGCTGAGCCACGACGAACTGCGGGTCTTCTACCTCCGCGCCGACGGCGACTACCGCACCGAGATCGCGCAGTTCCCGGTGCTGACCAGCGGCGCCGTGCAGTTGCGAAAGGGCGTCTCCGGCCTCGGCGTCAGGAACCCCGGCCCCCTCGACACCCCACTGAGCCGAAGCGCCGCCAAGCCCGACGCTTGGCTCATCAGGGGCCAGGGTGGCCTCGATATCGCCTTCTCCGACCGGCTGACCGGCCAGGTGCGGGCGCAGGGACAGTATTCCTCCTCCTCGCTCCTGCCGTACGAGCAGATCGCCGTGGGCGGGCTCACGGTTGGCCGCGGCTATGACCCGGCAGCGGTTCTGGGCGACAAGGGCGTCTCCGCGGCCTTCGAGGTACGCTATGGCCCGCTGCAACTTCACCCAAAGGTGATCGCCGCCCCCTATGCCTTCTTCGACGCCGGCTACGTGGCCAACAACAATGCCGCGGCTACCGGTCTGGCGAAGGACCGCACCCTCACGTCGATCGGCGCCGGGGTCATCTTTCGCGTCTTCAACCGCGCCAACCTGGAAGTCACCTATGCCCACCCGCTCGACGCCGTTCGTGCGGGCGGTCCGCGTCCTGGCGACCGTGTGCTGATCCAGCTCACGGCGAGCCTGCTATGATGCGGAAGGGGGAGTACCCATGATCAAGCTTACGCGTACCCGTTCCGAGCCAGCGTCGAGCCATAGCCGGTTCCTGTCGCGAACCGCCCTGTGCGGCGCGCTCTATGGCCTGCAGGCCCTCGTTCCCTCGGCGGTTCAGGCCCAGACCCCGCCCCCCGCGGCGCCGGCGCCGATCCTGCCTACCGGAGGCATCGCCCAGGTCAGCTCGGGCGGCGGCGCGCCGGTGATCACCCACACGTCCAACCAGATGGACGTGACCCTGAATGCGCCGCGCACGGTGCTCAGCTGGACCGGCTTCAACGTCTCTCCCGACGCGACCGTCAACTTCAAGTTCGACGCCAAGAACTGGATCGTGCTCAACCGGATCGTCGGGCTCTCGCCGTCAAAGATCGAGGGGACGATCACCGGCAAGGTCGGCAATGAGTTCGGCGGCAATATCTGGTTCGTCTCGAACAACAGCATCATCTTCGGCCGCCAGTCGCGGATCGACACCGGCGGGTTCCTGGCGGCGATCGGGACGATCGACACGTCCAGCTTCCTGGACCCCGGCAACAACCTCTTCTCATTCTCCGGCGGCGACTCCTTTGCCGGCGCCCGGCTGATGGTGCTGAGCGGCGGCGCGATCAACGGCCATGACGGGTTGGTGGCCTTCGCCGGCCCGACCATCCAAACGCGGGCCAACGCCACGGTCACGGCCGATGGCGGCAGCGTCCTCTACGGCGCGGCCAGGAACTTCCAGATCCGCCTCGCACCGGGAACCGGCGGCAACTTCGACCTCGTAGACTTCATCGTGCCGGACGCTTCGGCGGGCACGGACTCCAAGGTCGCCATGGACCTTGCGGCCGAGACCAAGGCTGGCGCGGTGTTCGTGGCGGCGGTCTCCAGGTCGGCGATCGGCAGCGCGGTGATCAACCTCGAAGGCATGATCACGGCCACAGGCGCGGGCGTCGACGGTGGCGACATCGTGCTGTCCGGCGGCGGCGGGATCGCCGGGCGCGGCCTCGGCGCGGAGCTGGAGGGCGCGGCCCCGACCGACATGTACCTCAACACGGCCTCGGCCGCGCGCGACCTGCAGGTGCGCAACGTGGGCAACATCTTCGCCCGGCCCTGGCTGCGGCCGCTCGAAGAGGCAAAGGATCCGCCGACCCTCCAGGAGGACGCTGACGCCGCCAACGACACCTGCGAAGCCCGCGGCGACTGCGACAACGGCTTCGGCAACGGCAATGGCAACGGCTTCGGGAACGGCTTCGGCAACGGCAACGGCAATGGCTTCGGCTTCCTGGGCGTCGAGCTGACCGGTCCGCTGTCCACTCTATTTGATCCGACGGCGATTTCCTCGATCTCCACCGGACGTGACGCCAATATTCAGGCCACCGCCAGCATCGAGCTGGGCCGCATCGTGGCCAATCGCGACATCTTCGTTTCAGGGCCGCAGATCGAGGGCAACAGCCTGATTGCGGCAGGGTCCTTGACCGCCACCGCCACGCAGGGCGACGTCGCCCTGGCTGGCATCGGCGTCGGCGGCGTCGGCCGCGTCACCACCGGCGCCGGCGGCGATGTGAAGATCGATGCGATCTCGGCGCCCCAGCAGCTGACCGTCACCTCCGGGCGCGACATCGTGCTGGGCGACGGGACCTCGGCCGTGGCCGGGGTGATCACCCTGACGGCCGGCCAGAACGTCACCCTCGACCTGGCTTCGGCCAAGATCGACAGCGTCACCGCCGGGGTGACCGCAACCCTGCGTGGTGGGGCGCTGGATATCGGCTCGGTGTCCGCGCCGCGCCTTCTGGCCAAGGCCGAAAGCGTCAGGATCGGCACGGCGACCAGCAGCGGCGACATCTACGTGGTCGGCACGAACGGCGACGCGATCGTCGGCGACGCCAACGCTGGCGACGACGTGTTCGTGCTCGCCACGCATGGGACCGCCTCGCTCGGATCGGCCACCCTGGGCGCCGGCCCAGACGGCGTCAGCGTGGCGTTCGACGGCAACCCGGACGTGCCCGGGAACGGCAAGGTCGTTCGCGTTGAGTCGGTCGACCTCGACGCCCTCCTGGGCCAGGGGACCGGTTCGATCGTCGGCGCCACCTCGACCACCGTCACGGCCGGCCGCGACGCCATCGTCGACCTGGCCGCGGACGCACCGGGCAGCTTCTCGGTCGTGGCCCTGCGTGACGCGACCTTGCGCGCCCCGACAGCAACGCTGGACAACATCTCGGCCGGCCGCGACCTGACGTTTGCCACAACGTCAGGCGATCTGACGCTCACCGCCGCCCTGATCGCCACACGCAACATCTCGATCAGCTCCGGCGGCGCGCTCAGCGTCGCCGACGTACGGGCCGACGCAGGGTCGATCCTGCTCAGCGGCACGACCGTGAGCGCCGGCAATGTCTCGGCCAGCGAAGACCTGACCCTCAAGGCCACGGTCGGGGGCGTAACGACCACCAGCTTCAGCGCCGGTCGCGACCTGATCGTCCAGGGCTCAACGCTCAATCTTGGCTCGTCGATCGGCCCGGTCGCCCGGGATCTGTCAATCACCTCGCTGGGCAGTTTCACGTCATCCGGTCCGCTGAGCGCGGGTCGAGACCTGACCGTCGACGTGGCCGGCGCGGCCAACCTCGGCCAGCTCACTGCGGCCGGGACCTTGCGCATCGTGGCCGGCGACCTGGACCTGAACGGTCTGGCGACCGCGGCCAACGCCCAGATCGAGGCCCGCGGAGGAACCTTGCGGGTCGGCGGAGCGGCCGGCGGCGCGGGCTTCGTCTTCGACCAGAACGACTATGGCCAGTTGCGCGTCGCCGGAACGACCCGGTTCTACGCGGGCTCCACGACGGGCAGCGCGCGCGGCGACCTGACGCTGCAGACCTTGACCACCAACACGGCCAATACGCCGAACCTCACCTTCCTGGTCGGCTCGGGGAACAACGCCCTCGTCCAGGGCGTGGTCGCGCCCAGCGCCACGGGCGGCGTGCTGCGGATCGGCGACGCCAGCGACCTCAACTGGCGGCCGTCGTCGATCCTGATCACCGGCGGACTGGGTTCCGCAAGCGTGAGCGGCGGGGTCAGCTATTCCGACATCCGGGCCTACAATGAGGTCCGGCTCGCCGCCCGCAAGGACATCCTCATGGGCTCGCAGCGGTTCATCACCCTGATCCAGGGCACGGCGATCGCCGACATCGACACGGCCGCCGGCAAACCCGCGGGCGTGGCGCCCACCGGCGATGAAACCAACAAGGTGTTCATCTCCGCCGGCAAACTCGAAGTGTCCGCGGACAACAAGGTCGTGCAGCAAAACACCGCTCCGCTGGGCGCGGGTGCGCCTGTGGGCGTGTTCTTCACCGGGGCGTTCACACCGGCCCTGATCATCGACCCGCCCCAGATCGTCGAGCTCTGGGGCGCGCTGGCAGGCGCGGATGGCCAGGTGATAGGCGGCGCGGCGGCCGGCGGCGCGGTCACCTTCCAGGTGGTCGACTCCGCGGGCAATCCGACACCCCAGCCCGCCGAAGCCAGGTACAAATTCAACAGCTGTGACGTCGGCACCGGCAACTGCTCGGCCCCGTCGGTCATAGGCGGCGGCAGCAGCGGAAGCGACGGCGGCGGGTCGGCCGAGATCATCACGTCCAACATCAACGCCGGGGTGCTGGCGGCCCGCGACGCGCTGCCGGGCCCCGGCGGGCTCAGCGACTCGTCGAATTCCAACGACAGCGAGTCCTCCGAAGAAGCCGGCGAGTCCGAGGTGGACTCGGACAACGTGACCAGCGGGCCAACACTCCTGAACGTGACCCCGCCGGTCAACGCCGATGAGTTCGTCACAGACCCCGTCGCCGCCGGCACAGGTAGCGAAGAGATCTGGCGCAAGCGCAGGCAGCAGAAATGACAGTCAAGAGTCTCCTCACGGGCCTCGTCAGCGCGCTTGCGCTGACGACCCTTACGCATGCCGCCTCCGCGCAGACCCGGGCAGATCTGATCCCCCTGGGCGCCAGCGCCGCGTCCGGGGCCGTCTGCCAGGCGGTCCGCGACTATGACGACCCCGTGGTGCAGGCAGCAGGCCGGCGCGCGTGGGCCGTGCGCTGTCGCGGATGGGAAGGCACGCTGGGCCGCCTCTACGCCATCGAGAAGAGCTCGGACGCCGGCGCATGGCAGAGCGCGCTGCCTGGCCGCGCGGAGTGCACGGAGCAGAAGTCGGCGACCGTCGCCGGACTGTCCGGCGTCACCCGACGCGCCTGCCGCAGCACCGGCGCCCAGGCGCCCTACTTGGCCTATGGCGGCAAGAAGGGCTCCGGATTCTACGCGGCCGAGGGCGCGGCGCAGATCGCCGATGTCCTGGAGACCGGCCTGAGGGTGGTCGCCGGCGCCGCCAAGCCGCCCGCCGCGTCGGACGTGCAGACCTCGGCCGCCAGCGCCGAGATCGCCGCCGACTTCGGCGGCTCCACGGGCGGCCTCGCTCGCGCGCAGGCCGCCGCCGCGGCCGATCCGGCCCGCCTGCGGGCGCGCGCCTACGTGCAGAACAACGAGTGGCGGTTCGAACAGGCCGAGACCGACTTCCAGGCCCTGGTCGCCGACGCCGAGGCCCGTCGCGCCCCGCCCGCCGAGATGGGCGAGTCCCTGCTGAACCTGGCGCTCAACATCTCCAACAACGGCCGGTTCGCCGAGGCCGACCGCCTGTTCCGCGACGCCGACCTCCAGGTCGAGGCCGCCAACGACCCGCTTCTCGCCGCACGCGCCCGCACGTATCGCGCGCTGCATCTGCGCAACGCCGGCCGTTTCGCCGAGGCGGTCACCGCCGGGCAGGGCGCGCTGCGCGCCTCCGAGGAGGTCCGCGCGTCGCGCGGCCTCGGCGCCGGCGGCCCGATGGTCACCAGGACCGACGGCGGCGACATCGCCATCGGCGGAGACCTGTCCGCGGCGCTCAACACGCGGCCTGCGGGCCGTGACATCCTTGGCGGCAGCAAGGTCTCCATTGCCGATCGGCTGGTGGTGCAGGACGCTCAGGCCCTTGAGGTCGTCGGCTCCTCTCAGGCCGCCCAAGGCGACTTTGCCACCGCCCGCGACACCTTGAACCGCGCCGCCCGTCTCCTGACCACTGCCGAGGCCAGCGGGGCGCTCAACGTCTGGCTCCGGTCCCGGATCGAGGCCGACCTGGGCCAGATCGAACTCGACACCGGCAACCCCGCCCAGGCCGCCGAGCGGTTCGGCAACGCCATCCGGATCATCCGCCTGCGCCACGCTGGCACCGCCGCCGAGGGCGGTCTGCTGCTCGACCTGGGCCGCGCCCAGATCGGGGCCAAGCAGGAGGACGCCGCGCTCGCCACGTACAAGCACGCGTTCGACCTGTTCCAGGCGCAACGTGGCGCTCTGGGCGCCTCTGCCGACGATGCGGCCCCCTACTTCGACCTCCTGCTGGCCCGCATGGCCAGCGATCCGGCCAAGGCCGACGAATACCGCGGCCGCTTCTTCAGCGCGGCCGAGAGCGTGGTCTCCAACGCCACCGCCCAGACGGTCTCCAAGCTGGCCGCCCGCGTCGCTTCCGGCGACGGCGCCGTCACCGGGCTCGTCCGCGCGCTGGACGACACTCGCCGTGAACTGCGGGCCACCGAGGCCCAGGCGGCGAACCTGCAGGCCGCCAACGCCTACGTCGGCCAGGACCGCGCAGACCTCGAGGCGCGCCTCCGGACCCTGCAGACCCAGTCGGACACGCTGGAGGCCCAACTGCTCGCGGCCAACCCGCGCTATTCCCAACTGGTCTCCTCCGAGGCCTCGCTCGGTGACCTGCAGAAGGCGTTGCGTACGGACGAGGTGTTCGTGAAGGTGCTGCTGCTGTCGACGCGCGGCTACGGCATCCTGGTCTCGCCGACGACTGCCAAGGCCTACGCCATCGACCTCAACCGCAACTCCGCAGCCATCCTGGTGAACGCGCTGCGCGCGCCGTTCGAAGCCGAGGACAGCCTTCCGCCCTTCGATCTCGCCAAGTCTCACACCCTCTATCAGAAGCTGTTCGGCCCGGTCGCCGGCGACCTCGCCGCGGCAAAGCACCTGATTTACGAGCCGGACGGCAGCCTGATTTCCCTGCCGGTGGCGACCTTGGTTACCGCGGACCCATCGGCGCTGCTGGCCAAGACCGCCCGCGGTGCGGATCCCGACTACCGCCAGGTCGCGTGGCTGGGAGCCAAGACCGACTCCGCGCTGGTGCTGTCGGCCGCCAGCTTCATGCAGTCCCGCGCATTCGCGCCCAGCCGGGCCACCCAGCCCTTCCTCGCCTTCGCCGACCCCTCGACGCCGGCCAGGAGCGATCCGTCGGCCTATTCCTCCGTCGTCAGGCGTTCCGCCAGCCAGCGCTCAGTCAGCCTGCGCGGCGAACGCGACGTCACCAACGTCTGCGAAAACACCCGCCTGGCGCTGCTGCAGATGCCGCCGCTGCCCGACACCGCCGACGAGGTGCGTCAGGTGGGCGCGAGCCTGGGCGTCACCGCGGGGCAGTCCATCGTCACCGGCAAGGCCTTCACCGACGACACTGTGAAAGACCGCAAGGACCTGAGCGACTACCGCGTCATCTACTTCGCCACCCATGGCCTGCTGCCGCAGCCTTCCGCCTGTCTGCCGGAGCCGGCGCTGATGACCTCGGTGGGCGTCGGCGACTCCGACGGCCTGCTGAACTCCAGCGAGATCCTCGACCTGAAGCTCGACGCCGACCTGGTCGTGCTGTCGGCTTGCGACACGGGTGGGGCGGGCGGCGACGACGCCGCCACCGGCCTGCAGGGCGGCGGCGAGGCGTTGGGCGGCCTGACCAGGGCGGTGATCTACGCGGGCGGGCGCTCCCTCATCGTGTCGCACTGGTCCGTCGACTCGGTGGCCACGGTGCGGCTGATGACCGGCATGTTCTCCGCCGGGTCGCCCAGCAAGGCCGAGGCTCTGACCAAGTCCATGGCCGTGCTGCAGACCTCCGAGGAGTTCAGCCACCCTTACTTCTGGGCCCCTTTCACCATCGTGGGTGACGGCGCGGCCCCCCTGCCCTCAGCCGCTTCGGCGCGCGCGGCCGTCCACTGAACCTGGCGCCGCTCAGCCCCCATGGCGAACGCGGCGATCCAGCTCAACACCGAAGCCTATGACGCGTCGATGCCGCGTCCCATGGGCCGGCATTCGGCGGGCGAAGGGTTCCTGCGCGGCTTCCTGAAGTATGCCGACGTCGATCGCTTCCACTTTTGGAATGTGGCCGATCAGAGCCGCGGCGAACTGGAGGCCCTGCTGGCGCGCCTGGGGCCGGTGAGCCGCCCGGTGGAATGGCTGGGGCGCGCCGATCGCCCGAGGCTCGCGGAGGCGGGCTGCGTCTACATTCCGACCCCCGAGTTGCGCAACGAAGCCTGGGCGCGGCGGGCTGCAGGCGGGACGGCCTATTCCCTGACCGGCGTCACCCACACCATCGCCGAGCCCTACATTCTGGATGAGATCGCCGGCATGCTGTCGGCGCCGCTGGAGCCCTGGGACGCGCTGGTCTGCACCTCGGAGCCCGGCCGTAAGGCGGTGGAGACCCTGCTGGAAGCGGTCGCCGTACACCTGCAGGAGCGGTTCGGCGCGACCCGCATCCCGCCGGCCCAACTGGTCACCATCCCCCTCGGTGTGCACAGCGAGGACTTCCATCTCGACCCAGGCGCGCGCCGGCGATGGCGCGAAAGGCTGGGAATCCCCCCGGAGGCGCCGGTGGCCCTGCACATGGGCCGCTTCAGCCTCGGCACCAAGATGCACCCGGGGCCGATGGGGCTGGCCCTCCAGCAGGCCAGCGAACGACTGGGCCAGAAGATCTACTGGGTGATGTTCGGCGGTGCGCGCCGCCAGGACGAGGAGGCCGCGTTCCAGGCCGCCGCCGCCGCATTCTGTCGCGATGTACAACTTTGCCCGGTCGGCGACACGTCGGCGAAGACCCGCGACGAGATCGTCTCGGCCGCGGACGTCTTCCTGTCGCTCTCCGACAACGTCCAGGAGACCTTCGGCCTGACCCCGTTGGAGGCGATGGCGGCCGGCCTCCCCTGCGTGGTGAGCGACTGGGACGGCTACCGCGACACAGTGCGACACGGTGTGGACGGCTTCCGCATCCGCACCATGACCCCGCGGCCCGGGCTGGGCTCGGATCTCGCCTATGCCTACGCCCACCGGCTGATGGCCTATGAGGACTACGCCGGCTCTGCGGCCCTCTTCACTGCGGTCGACGTGGGCGATGCCGCCGAGGCGCTGGCGGCGCTGTTCGCCGATGCGGACCTGCGCCGCCGCATGGGCGAAGCTGGCCGCACCCGCGCCCGCGACGTATTCGATTGGCGCGTCGTCATCGGCCAGTATCAGGCGCTGTGGGCCGAGCTCGGCCGCCGCCGCCATGCCGCGCCGCGCCAGATCCCCCGGGACAACCCCTACCGGCCGGATCCCTTCCGGATGTTCGCCGCCTATCCGACCGGCGTCCTCGGCGCGGCCGACGTGCTGGAGCTGGCCCGCCCGTTCGCCGCGGGTGAAGGCGCCGCCATCATGGCCAGGCCGTCGGTAGTGAACGTCGCCGCGAGACTGCCGGACGAGACCGAAGTGGAGGCGCTCCTGGCCTCACTGGGCGAGGGTCCCAAGACGGTGGCCCAACTTATGCAGGAGACGGGACCGGAACGGCGTCCATTCGTGGAAAGGTCGCTCACCTGGTTGATGAAATTCGGATTCCTGCGTCTGCGCGGCGCATAGTCGCGTAATAGAGTTCGACAAAACACCAGTTCAGGTGTCGTTCATCGACCGGATGTGCTATCATCCCGGCCTGCGCACCACCGAACTAAGACGACCTTACGGGGGTTTAATAAATGCGTAAGATTCTAATTGGCTTGGCTCTGTCGCTCGCCTTTGGCGGTACAGCGCTGGCTGCAGACTACATTGTGGTCAACTCAACCGATCCGGGTATCAAGCGCGGCCAAGCCTTCGATGCCGGCGCCCGCGTGCAGCTCGGCGCAGGCCAAACCATCACTTTGATGCGAGCCTCCGGCGAGGTCACCACGCTGAGGGGCGCCGCGGCCGGCGTCGTCGTCCCGGGAGCCAAACTCGCCGCCGCGGACAGCGCACGCTTCGAGACGCTCCGCGCTCTCGTCCAACCGCCGCCGCAGGGCCGGACTTTCGGGGCGCGGCGCGGTGGCATCTGCCCCGCCCTAGAGGCCCTGACCACCCTCGACGACATCGTCCAGGTGGCGGAAACCAGCGGTTGCAAGTCGGTGGCGCGCCAAGCGCTCGAAGTCTACCTCACCAAGTCGGGCGGGGCGTCCTAAACCCGCTGCACACGGCTGAACGGATATCCGGCCGGCGGGACCTCCCGCCGGCCTCTTCGTGTCGCTACTGACCCACCCGTCGCAAAGCGGGTCGCGCTTGCCCGTGCGGGTCTCGCATTCCAGCTGGCCCCAGCTGGAATGGTAGGCCGGGTGAGGTTCGAACTCACGACCATCCGATTAAAAGTCGGATGCTCTACCACTGAGCTACCGGCCCTCGACACAGGTGTCCTGGTCGGACGCCGGGGCGAAGCGGCGCGGAACCTAGAGGGCGCCGCGGCAAAGTGGAAGCCGCATTCGCTTCCGGCGCCTTAACAGCGCCATCCGACGGGGTATGCTGGCTCAGATGCGCACCCTTCGCCTGATCCTGAGCGGCGTCGTCGCCGCGGCCCTGGCCACCGGCATGGCCGCCGAGGCTGCGCCGAAGAGGCCACCGGCCAAGAGCGCCCCCAAGGCGCGCGAAGCCCCGCCACCGCCCTACGTCCCCCAGGAGCGGATGAAGACCTCGGATGAGGTCAAGGAAGAGGGCGTGAAGGGCGCCGCCACCACGCCGCTGCGCGACCTGGGCGTCGAGAAGACCGATATCCCGGAGATCCTGCTGCAGGCGCTGACGGACCCCTATGCCCGTCCGCCGAGGAACTACGGCTGCGCCTACCTCACCGCCCTGGTCCGGCCGCTGGACGATGTCCTCGGGCCGGACATCGATCAGACCCCGGTGAGCGACGAGAATCTCGTGGACCGCGGCAAGGCACTCGGCATCGCCGCCGACGTGGCCTCCAGCGCGCTGATCCCGTTTCGGGGCGTGGTCCGCAAAATCTCCGGCGCGGAGGCCCACGACCGGCTCGTGCAGTCGGCCTACATCGCAGGCAGCGTCCGTCGAGCGTACCTGAAGGGCCTGGGCGAGTCGAAAGGCTGCATGCCGCCAGCGACGCCCAGCCACGAACGCGCCGGCGCGGCGCCGGCGGTCGCCAAGCGCGAGCTCAAGCCGAAGTATCCGACGCGGACGTCTGACGCGCCAGGAAGCGCCGACGGAATGCCTCAAGACGGCCCTCGGAAATAGCTGCCCGCAATTCGCTCATCAGCGCCTGGAAGAAACTGAGGTTGTGCCAACTGAGCAGAACCTGCCCCAGGATCTCCTCGGACTTCACCAGGTGATGCAGGTAGGCCTTGGAGTAGTCGCGGCTGGGCGACGCCAAGCTGTCCGGGTCCAGCGGGGTGTCGTCCTCGGCAAAGCGAGCGTTCTTCAGGTTGATCGAGCCCTCCCACGTCCAGGCCTGGCCGTGGCGGCCCGAGCGCGTGGGCAGCACGCAGTCGAACATGTCCACGCCGCGCCAGACCGCCTCCACCAGGTCGATCGGCTTCCCAACTCCCATCAGGTAGCGCGGTCGCTCGGCCGGCAGCATCGCCGGTGCAAAGTCCAGCGTCTCGCACATCGCGGCATGCCCTTCGCCGACAGCCAGCCCACCCAGGGCGTAGCCGTCGAAGCCGATCTCCACCAGCCGCTCGGCCGACTCGCGCCGCAGGGCTTCCGAAAGGCCCCCCTGCTGGATGCCGAACAGGGCTTGGCGATCACGTTCGCCGAATGCGATCCTAGAACGCTGCGCCCAGCGCGCTGAACGGCGCATGGCCTCCGCCGCGCGGTCCTCGGCGGCCGGGAGCGCAACCAGTTCGTCCAACTGCATGACGATGTCGGCGCCCAGCAGATCGGCCTGGATCTCCATCGACCGCTCGGGGGTCAGCACATGGCGGCTTCCGTCGATGTGGCTCTGAAAGGTGACGCACGCCTCCGTGACCTTGGAGATCTTGGACAGCGACATGACCTGGAAGCCGCCCGAGTCGGTCAGAATCGGCTTCGTCCACCGCATGAACCGGTGCAGGCCGCCCAGCCGTTTCACGCGCTCGGCCGTCGGGCGCAGCATCAGGTGATAGGTGTTGCCCAGCAGGATGTCGGCGCCGGTGGCCGCGACCTGCTCGACGGTAAGCGCCTTGACGGTGCCGGCCGTCCCCACGGGCATGAAGGCCGGCGTGCGGATGTCGCCGCGCGGGGTCTGCAGCACGCCGGTGCGTGCGCGGCCGTCCGTGGCTTCGATCCGGAACGGAAAGGCCGCCATCAGGCCGCCCTCCAGAGCAGGCTCGCGTCGCCATAGGAATAGAAACGGTAGCCGGCCTCGATGGCATGGGCATACGCGGCGCGCATCGTCTCCAGCCCGGCGAACGCCGCCACCAGCATGAACAGCGTCGACTTCGGGAGGTGAAAGTTGGTCATCAGGCCGTCGGCGACGCGGAACCGGTAGCCCGGCGTGATGAAGATCGCCGTCTCGCCGGAAAACGGCCGCACCGCCCCGTCCTCTCCCGCGGCGCTTTCCAGGAGGCGCAGCGACGTCGTTCCGACGCAGACGAGCCGCCCTCCCGCGGCGCGCGCAGCGTTCAGTCGTCCCGCGGTGGCGGCGTCGACCTCGCCCCACTCCGGGTGCATGCGGTGGTCGGCCAAGTCTTCGCTCTTCACGGGCAGGAAGGTGCCTGCGCCCACGTGCAGCGTCACCCGCTCCATGGTGACGCCCGCCGCGGCGAGTTGGTCCAGCAGTTCCGCCGTGAAATGCAGGCCGGCAGTCGGAGCGGCCACCGAACCCTCCTCCCGCGCGTAGACGGTCTGATAGTCGTCCCGGTCGCGCGCGTCCTCCGTCCGCTTGGCGGCGATATAGGGTGGCAGCGGCATCACGCCCCGCTCGGCGATCGCGGCCATCAGGTCGGGCCCGGCCAGATCGAAGGCCAATGTCACTTCGCCCCCCTCGCCCTTCTCCCTGACCGTGGCGTCGAGGGCGCCAAGAAAGCAGGCGCGGTCATCAGCTTCCCCGAAGATGATCCGGTCGCCGGTGGCCAGCCGCTTGCCCGGGCGCATGAAGGCGGTCCAGACGTGGCCGGAGAGGCGCCGGTGCAGGGTCGCCTCGACGGCGGTCACGTTCTCGCCACGCCGCCGCACGCCCTTGAGCCGCGCCGGGATCACCCGCGTGTCATTGACCACCAGCACGTCCCCCGCACGCAACTGGTTCGGCAGGTCGCGGACCGTCAGGTCAGCGAACCGCGCGCCGGGTTCGACCACCAGCAGTCGCGCAGAGTCCCGCGGATCGGCCGGCCGCAGGGCGATCCGGTCCTCCGGCAGGTGGAAATCGAAGTCGGCAAGCCTCATGAAGGGCGAGGTGAAGCGCACGCGGGCCGGCCTGCGTCAAGCTTGGGGGTGCGATGTCGCGTTTCGTCGGGTGGGTGAACAGCATCCTGACGCTGTTCGTTCTCGCCGCCGCGGCGGCCGCCCTTCTGGCGCTGGGTGGGCCGCGCAGTTCCTGGCTGGACGTGCTGTCCCATTTCGCCCCGCTCTACGGCGCAATCGGCCTTCTGGGCGCCGCGTGGGCGGTGGCGGCCGGGCGCGGACCGGTGGTGGCCGCCTCGGTGCTGGCGGTCATCGCAAGTGGCTTCCTGATGCTTCCGGAGTTCCTGCGGGACACCGGGCCTGTGGCCGTCGCCGGATCCCCGGGCGAGCTCAAGGTCATCCAGATCAACGCTGGGCGCAACAATACCGACATCGGCAGGGTCGCAGCTTGGCTGAACGCCCAGGATGCCGACGTTATCACCGTCACCGAGGCGCGGCACGACCTTCGCGATCTGTTGGTCCAGGGCGGGTGGAAGACGGCGGGGGCGGCAGGTTCGCTGATGATCTTCACGCGCGAGCGCTACCTGCGAATGGTGCGGCCCGAGTTGCGGTCGGACTCCAAACTCACGTTCGTGAACGCGACGTACGAGATGGCGACCCGGCCGGTCGAGGTCCTCACCACCCACATAGATTGGCCAACGCGAAGACTGGCCCGCAAGCAGATGGAGGCCTTGGAGGAGGTCGTGGCCGCACGATCCGACGCGCGGATGATCGTGACCGGCGACCTCAATTCGACGCCATGGTCGGCGCAACTTCGCACCCTCGACACCAGCCTGGGCCTGATCCGCCGCGACCGGGCCGTCGCGACTTGGCCGGCGCAGGTGATGGGCCGGGCCTGGCCCCTGCCCTTTCTGCCCATCGACCACGTCTATGCCGGGACCGGCTGGGCGACGGTGAAGGTCGAGCGCGGCCCGTGGGTGGGCTCGGACCACTACCCGTTGATCGTCACCCTAGCGCCCGTCGCGCCGCCGTGAGGGCGGCCTCGAGCCGCGTGCGGGCCTTGGCGTGGCGCGCCTCGCTTCGCCCGCTGACTGTCGAGCGCGGCCAATTCGCCGGCGGCGGCCGAAGCGGCCGCCGCAATCCTGGCTTCGAGGTCGGCGACCTTCTTGAGCGCCGACCTTGAGGGCCCCTTGCGCTCTGGCGGCGCCTTCGGCGGCTTCAGCTTGGCGAGCGCCGCCCGAGACCCGGCCGGCCGGCGCAGCACCTCCCCCGGCTGCGCCGTGGCCGCCTTCACCAGCGCCGGGTCGTCGGTCTCCCGCGCCAGGCCGCCCTTGAACAGGTCCTGGCTGGAGCCCCAGGCGGCAAGCGCCTTGGTCTTCGAGGTCGTGGCGACGACGTAGTCGGTCATCCCGTCTGACGAGATGAAGACCTTCAGCCTGGCCGCCATCGCCTACCTCACGCGTCGGCCGCGACCTTCATCGAGACAATCTTCCCGGGGCTGCGCGGCGGCTCGCCCACCGGCAGGGCGTGAACATGCTCCATGCCCTCGGTGACCTCGCCCCAGACCGTGTACTTGCCGTCCAGGAACTTGGCGTCGGCGTTGCAGATGAAGAACTGGCTGTTGGCCGAGTCTTCGCTCTGGGAGCGCGCCATCGAGCACACGCCCTCGGTGTGCGGCGCCTTGGAGAACTCCGCCTTCAGGTCCGGCTTCTTGGAGCCGCCCATGCCCGTGCCCGTGGGGTCGCCGCCCTGGGCCATGAAGCGTGGGATCACCCGGTGGAAGACGACACCGTCGTAGAAGCCCTCCCGAGCCAGCTCCTTGATCCGTTCCACGTGCTTGGGCGCCAGGTCGGGCCGAAGCTTGATCGTCACGGGCCCGTTCTCGAGCTCCATGATCAGGGTGTTTTCAGCGTCCATCACTTTACCTCGACTGGAATGTTGACGTCACAGACCGTGAAATTTGCGCCCAGGGCGGCCTGCGCCCGGGCGATCTCGGCCTTGAACCATTTGCCGGCCGGATTGATCACGCGGATCTTCGGCCGTTCCTTCTCCGCCATGTCGCTAAGAACGCGCACGGTCAGCATCCTATCCTGAGGTTCGGGCACCGGCTCGCCGACTTTGATCTGGGTGACCACCTCCTGGCCGAAGATCACCCGCCCCCAGGCGCTGTACTTGCGCTCCAGCCTCGGGAAGATGGTCCGCATCAGGAAGAACTGGCTGTTGGCGGAATTCTCGTCCTCGCCGCGCGCCGCGCCGGCGACGCCGGGGCAGTAGTGGGCGTAGCCCGATACCTTCCCGTCCTTGGTCATGGGGGCCAGCATCATCGGCTGGGTCGAGACCGGGAGGGACTTGATGAAGCCGGTCTCCACCTGGATCTGGTCGACTGCCAGCACGAACGGCGTCTCCGCACCGCGCCGGAACAGGAACTCGGCTTTCACGTCGGGCCTGGTTGAGCTGCCCGTGCCCTTGTTCTCTGGGTCTCCGGTCTGTGCCATGAACTCCTCGATGACCCGGAAGAAGGTCAGGCCGTCGAAGAAGTGCTCACGCGCCAGGTCGCGCATGCGCGTGGTGTACTCGGGGGCCACTTCGGGAACCATCTCCACGATGATGCGGCCCTTGTTGGTGTCGATCACCAGGACGTCGTCGGGATTGGGCGTACGCCAGTCGGCGGCGGCGGGCCTGGCGGTAGCCGCGGCGGGCTTGGCCGCCGCAGCCGGCTTCGTCTGGGCCCCCGCCCCGGAACCGGAGAGCGCCAAAAGAGCGGCGGCGCAAAGCAATACTGGGGTCTTCATGTGGTCCTCGTAGCGACCCGGCGGCGACTTCGCCAGGGCTAGGCGCGACCCACGCGCGCCATCAGCCGCGCCTTCACAGACGGGCTTACGAAGTTGTCGATCTCGCCGCCCAGCATCGCGATCTCCTTCACCAGCACCGAGGCGATCGCCAGGTGGCGCGGGTCGGCCATGAAGAAGACCGTCTCGATTTCGCGGTCCAACTGCTGGTTCATCGCCGTCATCTGGAATTCAAACTCGAAATCCGAAATCCGCCGCAGGCCGCGCACGATGACCGAGGCCCCGACGGAGCGGGCGAAGTGCATGGTCAGGCCCTCGTAGGGCTGGACGATGATCTCGGCGCGGGTGCGCAAAGGCGCGATGGCTTCTTCAACGATCGCGACGCGTTCATCGAGCGAGAAGAGCGGCCCCTTGCCGACATTGATCGCCACGCCGATCACCAGCTTGTCCACCAGTTTGACGGCTCGACCCATGATGTCGATGTGCCCGTTGTGGATGGGGTCGAAGGTGCCCGGATAGAAACCGACGCGCTGCATGCCCTGGAATCCCCCAACACAACCTCTCGCCCTTTCGCCGCAGGGCGCGGTTCTGGCAAGGGAAAAACGTCCTCAGGCGGCGTCTCGCGTCGACGTTGCTACGCCTCAGGCTCCGGAGCGGCTTCGTCAGGCCCCTCCGCGCCGGGAGCGGCATCGTTCATGCCCTCGACGTCCTCCTCCTCACCCGAGTCGGCCAGGCGCTCGACGGAGATCACGTGCTCGTCCGCGCCAGTGCGGAAGATGATCACCCCCTGCGTGTTGCGGCCCGCTAGCCGGACTTGGCCGACCCGCGTGCGGATCAACTGGCCCTGGTCGGTGACCAGCAGGATCTGGTCGGACTCGTCCACCGGGAAAGAGGCGGCGAGTCGGCCGCCCTTCTTGGTGAGGTCCTGCGCCAGCAGGCCCTGGCCGCCGCGACCGGTGCGGCGGAACTCATAGGCCGAGGTTCGCTTACCGAAGCCCTCCGTGGAGACCGTCAGGATCGTCTCCTCGGCCGCGCCGAGTTCAGCGATGCGCTCCGGCGTCAGGCTCACCACGTCGTCGCCCTCGGCCTCGTCCTCTTCCACCGCCGCAGGCTCCTCGCCGTCCTCCCCCTCGGTCGCCGAGCGCATGAGCTTGGCGTGCTTGAGGTACGCGGTCCGTTCGGCTGGCGTGGCGGGAACCGCGCGCAGGATGGCCATGGAGATGACGCTGTCGCCCTCGGCGAGGCGGATGCCGCGCACGCCGTCGGAATCGCGGCCGGCGAACACGCGAACCTCCTCGGTGGCGAACCGGATGCAGCGGCCGAGCGCGGTGGTCAGCAGGATGTCGTTCTGCTGGGCGTTGCAGACGCCGACACCGACGATGGCGTCACCCTCGTCCAGCTTCATCGCGATCTTGCCGTTGCGCTTGATGCCGATGAAATCGCTGAGCTTGTTGCGCCGCACGCCGCCGGAACGAGTGGAGAACATCACGTCGTACTGGTCCCACGTGGCCTCGTCCTCGGGCAACGGCAGGATGGAGGTGATGCTCTCTCCGGGCTCGATGGGCAGCAGATTCACGAACGCCTTGCCTCGGCTGGTGGGCGTGCCAATCGGCAGCCTCCAGACCTTCAGCTGGTAGGCCTTGCCGCCGGAAGAGAAGAACAGCATCGGCGTATGCGTGTTGGCGGAGAACACGCGCGTGACGGCATCCTCCTCCTTGGTGGCCATGCCGGAGCGACCTCTTCCGCCCCGGTGCTGGGTCCGATAGATCGAGAGCGGCGTGCGCTTGACGTAGCCGCCGTGAGTGACGGTGATGACCATGTCCTCGCGGGCGATCAGGTCCTCGTCCTCGACGTCGGCGTCACCCTCGACGATCTCGGTGCGGCGCGGGACGGCGAAGGCTTCCTTCACCTCGACCAACTCGGCGCGGACGATCCCCATGATCCGCTCCGTCGAGCCCAGGATCTCCAGGTGGCCGCTGATGACGCCGGCCAGGTCCCCGGCTTCGGCGAAGATCTCCTCGCGGCCCAGGCCGGTGAGGCGCGACAGCGTCAGGGCCAGGATGGCGCGGGCCTGCTCATCCGTCAGCCGGATCAGCATGCCTTCGTCGCTGTTGATCACCATCGTGCGCGGATCGGCGATGAGCTCGACCAGGGGCAGCATGTCGCCCGCCGGCCAGTCCTTGGCCACGATGCGCTCGCGCGCCTCGGTGGGATCCTTGGACGAGCGGATGATGTGGATGAACTCATCGATGTTGGCCACGGCGATGGCCAGGCCCACCAACACGTGGCCGCGGTCGCGGGCCTTGCTGAGCTCGAACTTGGTGCGGCGGATCACCACCTCTTCGCGGAATTCCACGAAGGCGGCGACCATCTCGCGCAGGCCCATCTGCTGCGGACGGCCGCGGTTCAGCGCCAGCATGTTGACGCCGAACGAGCTCTGCAGCGGCGTGAAGCGGTAGAGCTGGTTCAGGAGCACGTCGGGCGAGGTATCGCGCTTCATCTCGATGACGATGCGCATCCCCTGCCGGTCGCTCTCGTCGCGCAGGTCGGAAACGCCCTCGATGCGCTTCTCGCGCACCAGTTCGGCGATCCGTTCGACCAGGCCGGCCTTGTTCAGCTGATAGGGGATCGAGGTGATGACGATGGCTTCTCGGTCTTTCCGGATCTCCTCGACAGAGGCCTCGCCGCGCATGATCACCGAGCCGCGGCCGGTCATCAGGGCCTGGCGAGCGCCGGTGCGGCCGATGATCTGGCCGCCCGTGGGGAAGTCGGGGCCAGGCACGATATCCAGCAGCGCGTCGAGGCTGATCTCGGGATCGTCCACATAGGCCAGGCACGCGTCGACGATCTCGCCAAGGTTATGCGGCGGGATGTTCGTGGCCATGCCCACGGCGATCCCGCCGGCGCCGTTGACGAGCAGGTTCGGAATTCGCGAGGGCAGCACCACGGGCTCGCTCTCGGAGCCGTCGTAGTTGTCCTTGAAGTCGACGGTGTCCTTGTCGAGGTCCGCCAGGATGGCCATGGCGGCGCGGGTCATGCGGCTTTCGGTGTAGCGCATGGCCGCCGGCGGATCGTTGTCAACGGAGCCGAAGTTGCCCTGGCCATCGATCAGCAGCAGGGACATCGAGAACGGCTGCGCCAGGCGAACCAAGGTGTCGTAGATCGCGACGTCGCCGTGCGGGTGATACTTGCCCATCACGTCGCCGACGATGCGGGCCGACTTCACATAGGAACGGTCCGGCGTGTGGTTGTTCTCGCCCATGGAGAACAGGATGCGCCGGTGCACCGGCTTCAGACCGTCGCGCACGTCGGGCAGCGCCCGACTGACGATCACGCTCATGGCGTAGTCGAGATACGACTTCTTGAGCTCGTCTTCGATGGCGATAGGGGCGATAGCCCCGCGCCCGTCATCGGGAGGGGTGGTCATGCTGTCGTCGGTCAAGGGAGGGAAATCGCCGTTCGAATCGAACTGTTAGATGGGTATTCCCATTAGCATTCAGAAGGGTCCAACGCCACCTCGCGCGTACGCACGCGCGGGAGGACAGCGCCTGGTGCGCCCTTAACCAGCGAACGAATTCCGGCTAGTGAGGCCGCATGTCGCTCCCGATCGGCCAGCCAGTCCCTTGGTTCAAAGCGGCGACGCCCTCCAATCCCGAATTCGTCTTCGACAGCGCGGCCGGGCGCTACGTGCTGATGCTGTTCCTGCCGCCTGAGCAGGAGGCGCGTATGGCTGCATTGCAGGCCATGGCGGATCACCAGCACATGTTCGACGACGTCCGCGCCAGCGCCTTCGTGATGTTCCGCGACCGGGACATGGGTAAGGGGCTGAAGGACCTGCGCGGCCTGCGCTGGATGTACGACAGCGGCAGGATCGTGGAACGCTTTGGGCCCGAGCCGCACTGGCTGCTGCTGGACCCGACGCTACGGGTGTTGGCCACCGCGACGATTGACCGGCCGCAGGAGATATTCGCCCGCCTGGCCGCCCTGCCCCCACCGGGCGAGCACGCCGGCGTGACCCTCCATGCGCCGGTCCTGATCGCGCCTCGGATCTTCGAACCCGAACTGTGTGCGGCCCTGATTGACCTGCACCGGGCGGACGGCGGCAAGTTCACGGGCGTCATGCGCGACGCAGGCGATCGCACCGTGGCGGTGATGGACGAGCTGAAGGCGCGCCGCGACATCCTGGTGGAGCCGCCGGAGCTTCAGGCCGCGATCCGCGAGCGCCTCGATCGCAGGCTGTTCCCGCTGATCAAGCTGGCCTTGGGATTCAGCGTCACCGAGACCGAGCGGCTGCTGGTCAGCTGCTATGCCGCCGAGGATGGCGGGGTGTTCCACCCCCACCGGGACAGCACCACCCAGGCCACCGCGCACCGCCGCTTCGCCTGCTCGCTCAACCTCAACGACGACTTCGAGGGCGGCGACCTGCGCTTTGCGGAGTACGGGTCGGCGACCTACCGACCGCCCACGGGCGGCGCGATCGTGTTCTCCTGCAGCCTGATGCACGAGGCCACAAAGGTCACAGTCGGACAGCGCTACGCCTTCCTGCCATTCTTCTACGACGAGACCGGCGCAGCGGTCCTGGCGGCCTACAACGCGCGTGTCGGCCAGGCGGAGCGGGCGCCGCCATGAACGACCTCGCCAGTCCCGGCCGCTGGGCCCTGCCGCACCTTTCCGTGGGGGAGTTCGCACCGTCCTTCGCCGCCGCCACCCGGACCAACCCGCAGTATCACTTCAACACCGTGGCGGGCCGCTACATCCTGCTGGCCTTCATGCCCCGCGACCCGTCCACTCGCGCCGCGGCCCTGGCGGCGTTCGAAGCGGTGCGTCCGCTCTTCAACGACGTCCACCTCACCGCTTTCTTCGTCGCAACCGAGCCCGACGCGCGGGACAGGACGAGCGACATGATCCCGGGCCAGCGCTGGTTCTTCGACCCGCAGGAGGCAGTGGGCCCACTGTACCACTCCGGGGAGCAGGCGCCCGCCTGGCTGCTGTTCGACCCGATGCTGCGGCTGATGACGCGGGCGCCCATCGCCACGCCGGAGCCGCTGTTCGCCAGTCTCCGCCGGTTGCCGCCGGTCGGGGGCCATGCGGGCGTTCCGTTGGTGGCGCCGGTCCTCATCGTGCCCCGGGTGTTCGAGCCTTCGCTGTGTCGCCGCCTCATCGGCTACTACGACGGCCAGGGCGGCGAGCTGTCCGGGGTCATGCGCGAGATCGACGGCAAGACGGTGGGTGTGTTCGACAACATGAAGCGCCGCCGGGACGTCCACATCGCCGATGCCGAGCTTCAGCGCGAGGCGGTGAGGGCGCTGGAGCGCGGCCTGATCCCGATGATCGCCCGCGCCTACCAGTTCCACGCGACCCGGATCGAACGCCACATGGTCGCCTGCTACGACGGCGTCGAAGGGGGCTTCTTCCAGCCCCATCGCGACAACGAGACCAAGGGAACCGCTCACCGCCGGTTCGCCGTGTCCATCAACCTCAACGCCGAGGACTTCGAAGGCGGCGACCTGCGCTTCCCCGAGTTCGGACCGCGCACCTACCGCCCGCCCACGGGCGGGGCGGTGGTGTTCTGCTGCAGCTTGCAGCATGAGGCCACGAGAGTGACCCGGGGCCGCCGCTATGCCTTTCTGCCGTTCCTCTACGACGAGGCTGGCGCGCGCATCCGCCAAGAGAACCGCGCGTTCCTGACGGGCGCGCTGGACAACCCCTAAGCCCCGGTTCATGCGCCGCGGGCCATGGTGGCGCCGGAATCAGCCCTGAAGGCCGCACTCGATGAACCGCCCCATCCTCCTTCTCATCGCGCTTTTCGCGGCCAGCCCCGCCCCGGCCGCGCAGCCCGCGATCCAGCCGGGCTATTGGGAATCGACCAACAGGATCGTCTCGCCCATCCGCCAGACCAGCACCGAGAAGCGCTGCATCACCCCGGCCGAGGTGGACAAGTTCATGGCCGGTCCATCCAACCGCCACTACAAGTGCTCCTATCCGACCAATGTGATTTCCGGTGGCAAGATCACGCTGAAGGGGACCTGCGTCAGCAAGAAGGGCCGGAAGGTGCCGATCACCGGCCAGGGCTCGTACACGCCGACCAGCTTCAACCTCACCGCTGACGTGATCGTCGAACTCCTTGGCCTCGACGTGGCGGTCCGCGCCTCCACCGAAGCCCGCCGGATAGCCGACGCCTGCCCTCCACCGGCGCCGAAGGCGGAGGAACAGGCGCAGAAGTGATCGGACCCATCGCTTGCGGCTGGCGCGCCCAAATGGCGCCCAGGGAACCTGCACCAAGACGCCCGCGACAATTGCGCTCGTTCAAACCTTGTTTACTCTCATGAAAGGGTGCGGGAGGCATGCTACCGGTCTTAGGTGGCGCTGTTGCCACTCAACGCGTTGATTCGACGGACGAAGCATGATCCAGCACGCTCGCCGCCTGTTGCTTTCGATCGGTCTGGCTGCGGCCATGGCTTTGGGCGGGACCGTCCCGTCGGCGATGGCCCAGGTTCCGTACCTTTCGCTCATCCCTCAGAACTCGTCGAAGTACGCCGCCATCGTCGTGGACGCGCGCACCGGCGAAGTATTGTACGGCAAGCGCGCGGACGCGCCCCGGTATCCCGCCTCGATCACCAAGGTGATGACGCTGTACCTCGTCTATGAGGCCCTGGCGTCGGGCAGGCTGAAGCTGGATGACGAGGTGGTCTTCTCGCCCCACGCCGCGGCGCAGCCGCCGACGAAGCTGGGCATCCGGGCCGGCCAGTCGATCACTGTGGCCGAAGCGATCGGGACGATGACCACGCTGTCGGCGAACGACGTCTCGGTCGCCATCGCCGAGAAGCTGGGCGGCACCGAACGGCGCTTCGCCGCCCTTATGACCTTGCGGGCCCAGGAACTGGGCATGACCAACACGAATTTCGCCAACGCCAACGGCCTGCCGAACAGCCGCAACCTGTCGACGGCGCGCGACATCGCGATCCTGTCGCGTGCGGCTATGCGGGACTATCCGCAGTACTACCGCTACTTCAGCCAGACCTCGTTCAACTTCCGGGGCCGGGTGATCAACAACCACAACCACATGCTGCGCAATGTGGCCGGCGTGGATGGCCTGAAGACCGGCTTCACCAACGCCTCGGGCTTCAACATCGCCATCTCCGGCGTGCGCGACAACCGCCGCCTGATCGTGGTGGTGCTGGGCGGGCCGAACCGCATCGCCCGCGACAAGACCGCCGAGTCCCTGTTGCTAACCGGCTTCGAGGTGCAGGAGCGGCGCGCGCGCGGCGAGCAGATCACCGTGGCGCAGAACTTCTTCGAGCCGCCGGCCCTTGCCGCACGCCCAGAGCCCTCGATGCAGCAAGGCGACAGCGAACAGGGCCTGAGCGTCCGCATGGTTTCCTCCACGCCGCCAGCGCGCGCTTCGCAGATCCAGATCGTGGAGACCAAGTCGGTGCCCAAGCTGAACGGCAAGGCCCGGAAGTCCGCGGGCGGCCAGTGGACCGTTCAAGTCGGCACCTTCAACACCCGTTCCGACGCCCGCGAGCAGCTCTCCATCGTCGAGAAGAGGTTCGCCAGCCACTTCGACGACGCGCGCGGGGCCGCCGAGAAGGACGGCGGCAAGTTCAAGGCCCGCTTCTCCGGCATGACCGAGGACGAAGCCAAGGACGCCTGCCGGGCGCTGAAATCCCGCAAGCAGCCTTGCATGGTGATGGCCCCCGGGCGCGGCTGAAGCCCGACCGGACCCGTTCTCCAACAGCCGTCATCCCGGTTCGCGAACCGAAGTCCGGGAAGACCGTCTTACTTGCTCAGCAAACGATCCCGCGCGGCATTGAGCTGGGCGGCCAGGCCGGCGGTGCCGCCCTTGTCGGGGTGCACGCTGCGCATCAGTCGCGTGTAGGCGGCCTGGATCTCGGCGCGAGTCGCGCCCTCCCCCACGCCCAGAATGCGGCGCGCCTCGCCGAGGCTCATCAGGCCGGCAGGGGCCGATGGGGCGGCAGCCTTGCGTGCGGAACCGGCCAGCCACAGACCCACGGCGACCAGCGCAATGGCCGGAAGCCACTGGCCCCGCACGCCCGCAAAGGCCGCGGCGGTGAAGACCGCGACCGCGGCCGCCCCGGAGGCGATTCGCCAGCCGCGGCCCTTCAGCAGCCCCTTGCGGCCGGTGAGCCAGAGATAGGCCGCCAGGGCCGCACCGCCCAGGGCGAGGTAGAGCATGCGGCTATTCCGCCGCGATCCGCTCGCGTTCGTCCAGCCCGGTGAAGCCCAGGGCGGCCATCAAGGCCCGCAGTTCCTGCCGCGCCGCGACATGCTGCAGGCCCATGGCCACCGGGCGGATCGAGGTCGACAAGTCGGCCACCGTCAGGCCGAAAGGGAACAGTTCGCGGTAGATCACCCGGTCGCGCAGGCCCGGTCCGACGCGAAAGCCCACCTTGCGCGACAGCGCCTCCACCCGCTCGTCCAGGCGGCGGCGGTTGCGGGCCTCGGTGGGGGCCAGGCGGTTCCTCAGCACCACCCAATCGATCTGCTTACGCTCGACGGTCGCGCGTTGCTTGCGGCAGGCCCAGACCGTCTCGGCGTAGAGCGAGTGGCGCTTCAGCTCCAAGGTGACCGGGTCGACCACGCCCAGCATGTCGAAGTCCACGAAGCTGTCGTTCATCGGGGTGACGATGAGGTCGGCGCGGGCGTGGGCGGCGCGGCTGATCGCGGTGTCGCTGCCGGGTGTGTCGATGACCACGAAGTCGGCGGCGGCCGAGACCTCGGCGAAGGCGGCCTCGAAGCGGGCCAGCTGCTCGGCGTCCGGCGCCTTTGCGAGCGCGTCGCCCGCGGCGCTGAGGGGATGCTCGATCGGCATCGGCGCGCTGGCGTTGTTGGCTGCCAGCCACGCGGCTCGGTTGGCAAAGAAGTGGCCCATGGTCTGCTGGCGCAGGTCCAGGTCCAGGACGGCGATCTTCGCGCCGCCATGCAACAGGGCGGTGATGATGTGGATGGCGAGCGTCGACTTGCCCGCCCCGCCCTTCTCGTTGCCGACCACGATGACGCTGGCCTGGCCCATGGATGTCTCAAGCTCCCCGCAAGTCGTCATGCGCGACTCACACCGGTTCCGAGTGAGCGCGGTGGGACATCGTCCGTCAACGCGCGCGACGTCGCGGGCTGTGGATGGACTTACCCCGTCGGGGTCGCTTAAAGGCCCGGCATGCCCCCGACCGCATCCGGCCTGCCGATCGCCCGCACCGTCGCTGAGCTCCGCGCCAAGGTGGCGGCCTGGCGGCGTGAAGGCCTGAGCGTCGGCCTCGTCCCCACCATGGGCGCGCTGCACGAAGGCCACCTGTCGCTGGTGCGCCTGGCGCGCACGCGGACCGACCGGGTCGTGGCCAGCCTGTTTGTGAATCCGACCCAGTTTGCGCCGCACGAGGACTTCGACGCCTACCCGCGCGACGAGGCGGGCGACGCCGCCCTGCTCGCCAGCGCCGGGTGCCACCTGTTGTTCGCTCCCGCCGTCGCGGAGATGTACCCGCCCGGCGCCTCGACCACGGTGATCGTCTCCGGGGTCGCCGACCCGCTCGACGGTCTGGCGCGCCCCAGCCACTTCCCGGGCGTCGCCACCATCGTCACCAAGCTGCTGAACCAGTGCGGCCCGGACGTGGCGGTGTTCGGCGAGAAGGACTTCCAGCAGCTCCAGGTGATCAAGCGGCTGGCCGCCGACCTCGACCTGCCGGTCGAGATCCTGGGCGCACCGATCGTTCGCGCCGAGGACGGTCTGGCGCTGTCGTCCCGCAATGCGTACCTGAGCGCGGACGAGCGCCGGGTCGCGCCCCGGCTGTACGAAGTGCTGACCGAGGCCTTCGCCCGTCTGCGGGCTGGCGAGGCCGTCGAGACCGTCGAGGCCACCGCGGTCGCTGCGCTGCTGGCCGCGGGCTTCGACCGCGTCGACTACGTGGAGGCGCGCACGCCGGCCGACCTCGACCGCCTCGGTCCGGGCCCCGTCACCGGCCCCATCCGCGTCCTCGCCGCCGCCCACCTGGGCCGCACCCGGCTGATCGACAACGTCGGGGATTGACCTAAGGTCACCACGCCCCCGCCTCGCGCAGCTGCCGCGCCAACGACTCCGGAACCTCGCCGAACGCCTCGAGGTCGAGGTCTGGCGGAGCGTCGCTGGGGTCTAGGTAGCGCCAGCCCTGGAAGGCGCGACGCGGTGTCGGGGCCACGCGCACGACATCTTCGGCGAGTGTGATCTCGCAGCGGGCGGTGACGCCTTCGCCCAAGGTGCTCACCGCCAGGATCTTCTGGCGACACAGGATCACGCCCTTGAACACCCGGTAGATCGAGCCGCCGTCGATCAACTCCGCGCCGCGCTTCGGGGTCATCCGCGTGCGCAGGATCCAGGGGGCCTCGTCCTGGCGGTTGTGGGCGCGCCAGGCGAGCAGGTCCTCGATAGTGGCGGCGCCGACCACCAGCTTGATCATGTGAAGGGCCATGCGCCCGGCTTAAGGGGAGCCCCACCCCTTGGGAAGTGCGGCCCTTTGGAGTTTCGCTGGAGAGCGTTACGCTGCGCCTGTGGCGAGCCTGCCCGATATCCCCGTCGATTCGGCCCTCGCGCGGCTGTTTCGCCAGCCGCGCGCGCGCGCCGAGACCATCTGGTTCTCGCTGCCGGGAGGCTCGCGGCTGTTCGCCCAGGGCGATCCGTCCGATCAGCTCTATGTGGTCCGCACCGGCCGGCTGGGCGCTTTCCGTCGCGAGGAGGGCCAGGAGCCGCACTTCCTCGGCATCATCCGGCCAGGCGAGCCGGCCGGCGAGATGGCCCTGATCGCCGGCATCCCGCACTCGGCCGACGTCTACGCGCTGCGCGATTCCGAGATCTTCTCCGTGCCGAAGCAGGCGTTCTTCGAGGCCTGTGACGCAGACGGCAAGGTGATGACCGAGCTGGCGCGGCTGATGATCCTGCGAAGCCGTCAGGTGGCGCGGCGGGGCGTCGGCGATCCCTCGGTGTTCGGCTTCGTCGCGACCGGGCGCCCGGGCCCGATCCGCCCGATCGTCGAGCGGCTGGAGCGCGAGATGACCGCGCTCGGCTACGAGGTCACCGTGGTCGGCGCGGAGGCCGCCTCGGCGCCCACCGAATGGTTCTCCGAGGTGGAACGGGTCCACGACTTCGTCCTCTACGTGGCCGAGCGCGACGAGACCTCCTGGATACCCTTCGTGCCGCGCCAGGTGGACCGGCTGTTCCAGGTGGCTCGGGGTGACCGCCCACCGCAGGCGGGAGGGTGCCCGCCCGGGCGGCAGACGCTGCACGACCAGCAGTTGGTCGACCTGATCCC
>NZ_CADEGK010000036.1:0-20841 GCF_902826855.1 uncultured Phenylobacterium sp.
GAACGCCGGGGCAGGCTGGTTCCGGCCATCCGCGGGGCCCCGGGCGGTCGCCCGCCCGGTCTGCGCGGATCCCCCGGATGGCCGGGATGAGCCCGGCCCCGGCGTCCGCTTCGACTACACGCCGGCCGGCGCGGCCTCAGCGGCCTGCGCTGCGGGCGGCGCGGGCGGGGCATCGCAGGCCTTGCCGGAGTAGAGGCCTGCCAGAAGCGCCTTCCTGGTGTTGGCGGTCTGGATGGTGTTGGCCGCCTGGGCCTTCACCGCCTCACCGCGCTGGCGGGCCAGGTTTGCCGCCTGGTTGGCGAACATGCCGAGCCCGGGCACGCGCCCGAGCGCGCCCGAACGCGCCAGGCCCTCGACGGCGACGGTAGAGGCGAGTCCGGCGCCACGGGCCGCCCCGTCCGCGCCGCCGATCTGGCCGTTGGCCGTGGCGATCACCTGATCCATCCGACCGCTCTCGGCGGCAATGGCGTCGCAGCCCATGGATGCGTCGGTGGCGTAGCTGACCTGCAGCTGTGGTTCGGCCGCGAAGGCCGGGATGGCGAGCATGGCGACGGCCAGCCCGACGGCGAAAGTCTTGCGCATTTAGACCCCCCTGATGAACAGCCCAGGAGAAACCCCTGAGGATTCCGAGGGTAAGGGGCCACGGTGGCCCCGCCCTCCCCCAATTGGGGGTGTCAGGCCAGCAGGGCGACCACGGCGTCGGGATGAGTGAACTGGGGTAGGACGCCGGCGCCTTCGAGAGTGCAGCGGCGCACGTCGGCAATGCCCAGCCATGCGGGATCCCTGCACCCCGGAAGCTCGCTTGAAAACGCGAGGGTCCAGGCCTTGGCAGGCAGGCCGGCCGGGGCTTCCCAGCCATTCGCATAGACCGCGTGCTCGGAGGCGAAGCCCCAGACCGAGCGGGCGCACAGGGCCTGGATGTCTCGGATCAGGAACTGGCGGACGGCCGGTTCCCGCAGGGCCGAGGCGTCAGGCGGCACATCGCTGAAGGCGCGGTGCAGGATGCGCTCCAACAGCTGGGTGGTGGCCTGGCGGCGCAAGAACTCCGCGAAAACAGCGACGAGGTCGGGATTGCGCAGCAGGTGCTTCTGGACCCCCGCCACGAATGTGTCGCGGTCGTCGGCGAGCGACATGGGCGGGTGCGGGTTCAAGATCGCCACGCGACCGAGGAGCTGCGGATAGGCGCAGGCGAAGCCGAGCGCGACAGGAATGCCCGTGTCGCGCGCCAGCATGTGCGCGGACTTCAGGCGCAGGTGCTCCACCGCCGCGGCCATGTCGGCCGCGCCGGCCGTGACGTAATCGGCGGTCGCGGGATCGGTGAGCCCGAAGCCCGGGCGTTGCAGCACGATGGGCCGGTACCCAGCGGCGACGAGGCCTGCACGAAAGCGATCGGGCAACCGGCGCCCGGCCGCGGCGCCGTGGAACACGAACAGCGGCTCCCCGTCGTAGGGGCCATAGTCGATCAGTGCGATCCGGCGGGCGCCGTCCAGCGCCGACAGAATGCGCAGCCGCCCGCCCCCTTCTTCCTCGCCAAGCACCGCCTCGGTGGCGTCGGCCAGGGCCACCAGTTCGCGGGCCTCGACCAGCAGGCGCGCGAGGTCTTTTGCGCCCTTCGCCCCGGTCTTCTGCAACACCGACTTGATGTGGGTCTTCACTGTTTCAGGTCGCACGCCCAGCACTTGGGCCGCTTCGGGCGACGTGGCCCCGCGGGCCACCAGCGTCGCGGCGCGAGCCTCGGCGGGGGTGAGGCCGAACGCCGACTCGGCTATGGCCTCGTCGCCGCCGGGCTCGCCGGCCGCGTCCCCTCCGGCCGCGCACATGATGCCGATGAGGCGGGCGACCAGTTCGGGCGTGCGGCGCACACCGGCCTTGGCGTTTATCCGACGCAACGCATCTCGCGCAGTCTCGCGGCCCACGCCGGCGTCGGCGGCGGCGACGTCGAGATTGGGGGCGAACAGCAGGGCTTCGGCCAGGCGGGCCTCCAGAGCGGTCAGGTCGAGTGCGCGGGCAGCGCGGCGCGCCAGTTCCGAGGAGCGCGAGGGGGCGCTGACCACGACGACCAGGCGTCCGGGCGCGGCCTGGAGCACTGCGGAGGCCTCGGGTTCGAGCTGCCAGCGGGCGGCCGAGGCGGCGTCGCCCACCCAGGCTGTGAACGCGGCGCCGGCGGCGCCTTCCACCAAGCTTACCACCGGGCCGTCGCTCAGCGCGCGTTTCAGAAGGGGACGCAGGTCGCCGGAATCCCGGAACAAGGCCCGGTATGCGCGGTCTGCGAAACAGACGTCGCCGCGGGCGGTCATGACCGCGGTGGCCAACGAGCGGCGGTCGGCCAGAGCGCCGCCGATCGCCGGAAGGGCGTCGGAAGCGGCGGTGAGGTCCTCGCGGGCGCGGGCGCTGTCGGCCAGAAGGGCGTCTTCCACCAGGGCCCAGGAGTCGAGCAGCACCTCGACCGGCGCGCCTCGGGGCCCACCGGCGCGGAGCAGCTCGGACAGTGGAAGGATCTTGGCGGTCATGCGCAGTCTGAATACGGCCAGGCCGGGGCCAGGTTGCAATGTGGGATGACGCCGCTGCTGCAAGCGGCGGGCCAGCGTATCCGATTGCAGGCCCAGGTGATCCTCAATCGCTGCGGAGAGCGGCTCGCGGCAGGCGACGACGACGCCCGCAGTCGCACGCGGCCCAAAAGCGGCGTAATTGGGCGGGCATGAACGACCGCGACATCTACCAGACGCTGTCCATGGTGGCCGACGAGCTGATGAAGCTCTCCGAAAGCGCCGAGACCGTGGTCGGTCAGACCGCCCTGATCACCGCCGCCAGCACGATCGCCGGCACGGCCAAGGCCGTGTACGACCACGTGGTGGGCGGCGAGGGCTCGCACTAGCGGGCGTCTACCTCGTGTAGCTGGCCAGCCAGTCGGCGAGGTCCTGGGGCGCCATCGTCCGGGCGTTGGCCAGGGCCGCGACCTGAGCCCGACTCACCAGCTGCTTGCCGGTCCGGGGGTCGACGACCAGGAGGGCCGGCACGCCCTCGAGGCGCTCGGTGATCCCGTAGCGCGCAGGGATCTGTAGGTTCCTGTCCATCCGCCCGACGTCGACGATGACGATCTCGAAGTGGCGGGCCAGGAAGGTCTTCAATTCCGGCAGCTCCATGGTGGCCGCCAGGATCCGGCAGTCTCCGCACCAGTTGCCGCCCATGTCGATGAGCACGCGCCTGTTGGTGGCCTTCGCCCGAGCCAGCGCCCTGTCGAGCGCCGCTGTGGCGTCCGCCGTCTCGTCATAGGGATAGGGAAGCGGCGTCCTCAGCTGGGCATAGCTGGCGATGCTGACCCTGGGCGCCGGCGCGGCGGCGGCCACTCCGCCCGTTGCGATCGCGAGCAGGGCGGCCACCGCCAGAACGGCGGGGGCGGAAACGATGCGGATCATGGGCCCTCCCGGCTCGCCGCCAGCATTTGAGGAGGGCGTGGCGACGGTCAAGGGCGGGGGCGGTCAGGCACGTGGGGCGGAACCGCGGCGCCGCGCGGGGGTTGGAGCCGGCCACCCCCACGAAAGGACAGACGATGAGCGACAAGACCCACACCCCGGCCGAGGTCGAGGCGAAGCTCTGGAAGGCCATCGAGCACCACAAGACCGGCATGCTGGGCGTCACAGGCGACAGCCACCACTTCCAGCCGATGACGGCCTTTGCGGAGCCGGAGACGCAAACGATCTGGTTCTTCACGCCCCGGGACGGCGACCTGGTCGAGGCGGCAGGCGTCGGCGCCGAGGCGATGTTCCATTTCCAGAGTCGCGAGGTCTATGCATGCCTCGACGGGCGGCTCAGCGTGGACACCGACCGCTCGCGCGTCGAGCGCTTCTGGAACCCCTCGGTGGCGGCCTGGTATCCCGAAGGCAAGGACGACCCGAATCTGACCTTGCTGCGGTTCGATCCCTCGGACGCCGCGGTTTGGCTCGTCGAGGGCGGGCTGGTGAAGTATCTGTTCGAGGTGGTGAAGGCCAACGCCAGCAAGTCGACCCCCGATGTGGGCGAACGGCGTGACCTGAACTTCCACTAGGCGCCCTTCCTGAGGCGGAAACGCGGCGGCGGACAACAGTGCGTCGCCGCGTCCCACCGCCCCACCTGATTCGACTGATTCGGGCGAGCGCGGCCTCGCCTGGTTATAGTTGGGTCGGACAGTCGACACAGGACGTCGCTCATAATCAGCATTCATTTCTCGCAGTCGACTAAAGTTCTCCCCTAATCCCCGCTCGCACTCTTCGAAATGTCGAGTTCTCGACGGTCCAATTCTACGCGCGTCGATACGCTGAAACTCTTGCAGGTAGAGCAGCGTTTCCAGTCCCCGATGCAAAGACCACTTCCAGCGGTGCAGAACAGCCTGCTCGACTCACTTCCGGCTGAACACCTCGCGATGATCGCGCCCCACCTGACCCAGATCGATCTGGAACGAGGGCGTCTGATCTATGATCCCGGCGATCCCATCGACCAGGTCTACTTCCCGCACGACGGCGTCATATCGCTGATGACGCTGATGGCGAGTGGCGAGGCGATCGAGAGCGGCACGATCGGACCGGAGGGCGCGCTGGGCCTCGCGGCCGCCGCCGCGCCGCGCCAGTCCCTCAGCCGCGCCGTCGTCCAGACCCCGTTACGGGCGGCGCGGATCAGCGCCGAGCGGCTGCGCGAGATGTGGCCGCTAAGCGCCGCATTGCGCGGCCTGATCGACCGTCACGCCGAGGCGCTCTACAGCCACGCAATCCAGTCCGTCGCCTGCAACGCGCTGCACTCGGTGGAGGCCCGCTTCTGCCGCTGGATGCTCGCCTGCCACGACCGCATCTCCACCGACACGATCGCCCTCACCCAGGAGTTCCTGGCCGACATGCTGGGGGTGCAGCGCACCACCGTCACCGCCGTGGCCCGCTCGCTGCAGGAGAAGGGCGTGATCCGGTATCGGCGCGGCGTGGTCGACGTCATCGACCGACAGGCCCTGCAGGCGCTGTCCTGCGAGTGCTACGGCGTGGTGCGCGGCAACTACAAGCGGCTGTTGGGAACCTAGCCCGCCGGGTTGCGGCGATCGGGTCGCGTGTCTCGCGGCCATTGCGCAGGATCGATTTTCGCCGCTTTTGGTGTGCTATCAGGCGGTTCAAGCGGAACCACCGCAACGCTGATCGGGACGAGAGCGATGACCCTTCAAACGCGCAGATTCCTGCTCGCCGCCGGCGCCGTGGCCGCCCTCGCGCTTGCGGCCCCCGCCGCCTGGGGCGCCGATGTCGCCGGGCCGGCGACATCGCTGGCCTCGCCCAAGTACGGGACATGGGGCTTCGACGCGAGCGGCATGGACCGCAGCGTGAAGCCCGGCGACGACTTCTACCGGTTCGCCAACGGCAAGTGGGTTGAGCGCACCGAGATCCCCGCCGACCGGACCCGCTTTGGCAACTTCGACATCCTGGCGGCGCTGTCCGAGGACCGCCAGCGCGCCATCCTCGACGATGCGGTGGCTGGCAAGCTCTCCGATCCCGACGCCGCCAAGATCGCCGCAGGCTACGGGGCCTTCATGGACGAGGCCCTGGCCGAGAAGCTGGACGCCGAGCCGATTGCACCGTTCCTGGCCGAGATCCGGAAGGTCACGACCAAGGACCAGTTCACCGCCTTGATGGGCAAGGCGCCGGTCAGCGCGTTCTCGACCATCCTGCCGGTCTTCCCGAGCATCGACCAGCGCTCGACCAAGCAGTACGCGATCTACGCTGGGACGGCCGGCCTGGGGCTGCCGGACCGCGACTACTACTTGCAGCCGGCGTTCGCGGAGAAGAAGGCCAGCTACCAGGCCTACATCGAGCAGTTGCTGAACATGATCGGCTGGGAGAGGCCGAAGGAGAGCGCCGCGGTAATCGTGGCTTTCGAGACCCGGCTCGCCGAAGCCACCTGGACCCGTGTCCAGCGGCGCGACCGCGACAAGACCTACAATCCGATGACGATCGCCGAGCTGAACGCGGCGACCCCGGGCTTCGACTGGAACCGCTACCTGGTCGGCTCCGAGCTGCCGAAGGTGGAGCGGATCGTGGTGACCACCAACACCGCGTTCCCCAAGTTCGCGGCTGTCTATGCCGAGACGCCGTTGGAGACGCTGAAGGCCTGGCAGGCGTTCAACGTCGCCGACGGCGCAGCGCCCTACCTCTCAAAGCGGTTCGTCGACGCCAACTGGCAGTTCCGCAGCAAGGAACTGGGCGGTCAGCCGGAGCAGAAGCCGCGCTGGAAGCGGGCCGTGGCGTTCATGGACGGCGCGATCGGCGAGTCTGTGGGTCGCGTCTATGTCGCCCGCTATTTCCCGCCGCAGTCCAAGGCGAAGATGGACGCCCTGGTGACCGACGTGCGTACCGCGCTGAAGGCGCGGATCGAGAAGCTCGACTGGATGGGCCCGGACACCAAGGAACGCGCCCTGGAGAAGCTCGCCAAGTTCACCGTCAAGATCGGCTACCCCGAGACCTGGCGCGACTACGCGAAGCTCGAGTTCAAGGCCAACGATCCCTACGGCAACGCCCTGCGGGCCAACAACTTCGAATGGCGCCGCCAGGTGGCCCGCCTGGGCGGCCCGGTCGACAAGCGCGAGTGGGGCATGACCCCGCAGACCGTGAACGCCTACTATAATCCCCCCAACAATGAGATCGTCTTCCCGGCCGCCATCCTACAGGCGCCGTTCTTCGATCCGGACGCCGATCCAGCGATCAACTATGGCGGCATCGGCGGCGTGATCGGCCATGAGATCAGCCACGGCTTCGACGACCAGGGCCGCAAGTCTGATGGCGACGGCACGCTGCGCGACTGGTGGACCGCCGAGGACGCGGCCAAGTTCAAGGCGCAGACCGATCGGCTCGGCGCCCAGTATTCAGCCTTCGAACCCCTGCCCGGCCACAAGATTCAGGGCGCGCTGACGATGGGTGAGAACATCGGAGACATGGGCGGGCTCTCGCTCGCGCTGGACGCCTACCACGCCTCCCTGAAAGGCAAGCCGGCGCCGGTCATTGACGGCCTGACCGGCGACCAGCGGGTGTTCCTGGGCTGGGCGCAGGTGTGGCGCCAGAAGATGCGCGACGAGCAGTTGAAGCAGCGCCTCGCCACCGATCCGCATTCCCCCGCCACCTACCGCGTGGACGGCACGATCCGGAACATCCCGGCTTGGTACCAGGCTTTCGACGTGAAGCCCGGCGACAAGCTGTACGTCCCGCCAGAGGAGCGCGTGAAGATCTGGTGAGGCCTCCGCGCCTGCCTCGCAAGCCGAGCCAGGCGCGGGTCCGACGTCCGGAACCGACGCTCGCGGGCCCCGTTCTGGTCCCCCGGGTGGGCGCTTCAGAAGGACGAGCTGATGAGAATGATGACCGCCTGCGCCGCTATCCTGGCGCTCAGCGCAACCGCCGCCGTGGCCCAGCAGAAGCCGGCCGCCATGCAGGTCACGCCCCCTGCGAAGACGACCGCGCCTGCGGCTGCGCCGGCCGCCGGCGCCAACGTCAGCGCCACCACAGGCTTCCGCGCTGGTCTCCCGGTGCAAGACGCGCAAGGCGCGGCCATCGGCACGATCGCCGACGTGATCAAGACCCCGGATGGCGCGACGACCTACAAGGTCACCGTCGACGGCCGCAACGTGAACCTGCCGGGCTCCGCTCTGACCCTCAATCCCACCGGAGCCGCGGCCATCAGCACGATGTCTAAGGCCCAGATCACCGCCTCGACCGCACCGCCGACCTAGGGTTTGACTTCGCGGACCAAGGGCCTAGCCTCCCTTGCGTCCGACGAAGGAGTTCCACATGCGACTGGCGCCCATCCTGATCCTCGGCGCCGCGGCGCTGGCCATGCCGGCCCTGGCGCTCACCGTCTCGCCCGCACCCAACCGCGACCAGGCCCAACACCTGCAACAGGAGCGGAGCAGCGGCGGCGTCGACCTGCGCAACACCCTCGCGGCCGGCGGCCGCCCGTTCGCCGGCGGCGCCCCCTCCGGCTCCACCTACAGCCAGTCCCAGAGCTTCGGGTTCGGTTCGGTGACCACGACCTTCAGTTCCGACCGCGACGACTTCGGCTACGGCCGGGACGAATTCGGCTACGGCTCCGGAGGGTTCCGCCAGACGCCCGTGGGTCCGGTCTATATGGGCCAGGGCCTGCGACCCCTGCGGCCGCTCCAGCCCCGCCGCTAGCCGCGCGCCTGCACTGCGCGGGCCTCGTTCAGCTCCAGTCGCACGCCGTTCGGGTCTTGGAAGAAGGCCTGGCGGAAGTTCGTGCCCGGCACCGGGAACACGTCGCAGCGGCGCCCCGCCGCCTTCAGGCGTACGACCACCGCGTCAAGGTCCGCCACCTCGAAGGCGGCGTGGTTGAGGCCAGAACGGTCGGATGGCTCGACCTCCCGGGTCGACAACACCAAGTGCACGATCGGAAATCCCCCGGCGTAGAGCCAGTGGCCCGGGAAGTCGAAGGCCGGCCGGTCGCCCTCCGTCAGGCCCAGGATGTCGACGTAGAAGTCGCGTGTCTCCTGCAGCTTCGTGGTGGAGATGTTGATGTGGTCAATGGCGCGGATCGTCATGGGATCACCTCACGGACCTTCGAGGCTACCACCGCAAGCTGGCCCACGTCGCGGACGGCGCCGCGGGCGGCGTTCGTGGTCATGGCGGCGTAGGCCTGCAGCGCGGGCGAGACCCTGCGGTTGCGCGGTTGCGCGGGCTTCCACGCCTCCTCGCCCTTCGCCGCGCGGCGCTTCGCGAGGACGGAGTCCGCCACGTCCAGGCTAAGCACCCGGTTCGGGATGTCGATGACGATCCGGTCGCCGTCCGCCACTAGGCCGATCAGCCCGCCCTCGGCGGCCTCCGGCGAGACGTGGCCGATGGAAAGGCCCGAGGTGCCGCCTGAGAACCGGCCGTCGGTGATCAGGGCGCAGGCCTTCCCGAGACCCTTCGATTTCAGGTAGCTGGTCGGATAGAGCATCTCCTGCATGCCAGGCCCGCCCTTCGGCCCCTCGTAGCGGATCACCACCACGTCACCCGCCTTCACCTGGCCGGTGAGGATGCCGCTGACCGCCGCGTCCTGGCTCTCGTAAACCCGCGCCGTCCCGGTGAAGGTCAGGATCGACTCATCGACCCCAGCGGTCTTCACGATGCAGCCCTCGGGCGCGAGATTGCCGAATAGGACGGCCAGCCCGCCGTCCTGCGAGAACGGGTGCGTCGCCGCGCGGATCACCCCCGCCTCGCGGTCCAGGTCCAACTCGTCCCAGCGCGACGCCTGGCTGAACGCCACCTGGGTCGGCACGCCGCCCGGCGCGGCGCGGTAGAAGGTCTGCACGGCCTCGTCCTGCGTCCGCACGATGTCCCAGCGGTCCAGCGCCGCGCCCAGGGTTGCGCTGTGCACCGTGGGCTCGTCGCGGTGGATAAGACCGCCGCGGTCCAGCTCGCCCAGGATCGCCATCACCCCGCCCGCGCGGTGGACGTCCTCCATGTGCACGTCGGCTTTGGCGGGCGCCACCTTGCACAGACACGGCACGCGGCGGGAGAGCCGGTCGATGTCGGCCATGGTGAAGTCGACCCCGGCCTCATGGGCGGCGGCCAGCAGATGCAGCACGGTGTTGGTGGACCCGCCCATGGCGATGTCCAGGGTCATGGCGTTCTCGAACGCCTTGAAGCTGGCGACCGCGCGCGGCAGCACGCTCATGTCGTCCGCTTCGTAGTGGCGCTTGGTGATCTCCACGATCAGCCGGCCGGCTTCCAGGAACAGCGCCTCGCGGTCGGCATGGGTGGCCAGCACCGAGCCGTTGCCCGGCAGCGACAGGCCCAGCGCCTCGGTGAGGCAGTTCATGGAGTTGGCGGTGAACATGCCCGAGCACGAGCCGCAGGTCGGACAGGCCGAGCGCTCGATGGCCACGACGTCGGCGTCGCTGATCTTGTCGTCGCCGGCGGCGATCATGGCGTCGACCAGATCCACCGCGACGGTCTTGCCGCCCAGCACCACCTTGCCGGCCTCCATCGGCCCGCCGGAGACGAACACGGTCGGGATGTTGAGCCGCAGCGCCGCCATCAGCATGCCGGGGGTGATCTTGTCGCAGTTGGAGATGCAGACCAGAGCGTCGGCGCAGTGGGCCTGGACCATGTACTCGACACTGTCGGCAATCAGCTCCCGCGAGGGAAGACTGTAGAGCATCCCGTCGTGGCCCATGGCGATGCCGTCGTCGACGGCGATCGTGTTGAACTCCTTGGCCACGCCCCCGGCGCGCTCGATCTCGCGGGCGACCAGCTGGCCCAGGTCCTTCAGGTGGACGTGGCCCGGCACGAACTGGGTGAAGCTGTTGGACACCGCGATGATCGGCTTGCCGAAATCGGCGTCCTTCATGCCGGTGGCGCGCCAGAGGCCTCGCGCGCCGGCCATGTTGCGGCCGTGGGTGGTGGTCCGGGAGCGATAGGGCGGCATGCGAAGGTCCTGGTTGCCCACGCGTCGTAGCCCATGACCACGAGGCGGTGAAGGTCGGGCCGCCGCCATAACGCGCGGCGCCCAGTGGATTCCGGCTTCCCCGCCGCCGGGTCATGCCCGTAAACCCGCGTCTGCACAGGAAAAGGGTGAAGCATGGACCTGGACTGGAGTGACGCCGACCGCCGGTTCCGCGACGAGGTGCGGGCGTTCCTGGACGCCAAGCTGACGCCGGAGCTGCGCCACGTCGGAAAGACCCTGACCAGCGTCTACGCCGAGTACGACGTGGGGATGGCCTGGCAGAGGATCCTGCTGGAGCAGGGCTGGCTGGTGCCCGCGTGGCCGAAGGAGTGGGGCGGCTGCGGCTGGACGGTGAACCAGCGCTACATCTTCGCCCAGGAATGCGCGCGCGCCGGAACCCCGCCGGTCTCCCCCATGGGGATCGGCATGTGCGGCCCGGTGCTGATCGGCCACGGTACGCCGGCGCAGAAGGCCCACTTCCTGCCGCGCATGCTGTCCGGCGAGGACTTCTGGTGCCAGGGCTACTCCGAGCCGGAATCCGGGTCGGACCTCGCCTCCCTGAACATGAGCGCTGTGGAGGACGGCGACGACTTCATCTGCAACGGCCACAAGCTGTGGACGACGCACGCCAACGTCGCCAACTGGATCTTCTGCCTGGTGCGCACGGCGCGGGAGGCCATCCCGCAGCGGGGGATCACCTTCCTGCTGATCGACATGCGCACCCCGGGCATCGAGGTGCAGCCGATCATCTCGCTCAGCGGCGAGCACATCCAGAACCACGTGTTCTTCACCGACGTGCGGGTGCCCAAAGCCAACGCAGTCGGGCGCGAGGGCGAGGGCTGGACGGTGGCCAAGTACCTGATGCAATTCGAGCGCGGCGGCGGGATGAGCACGCCCGGGCTGTTCGTGCGGCTGCGCAAGATCGAGGCGATGATCGCCGCCGAGCTGGCCGGCCGTCCCGACCTGGAGCCGGAGGCCCGCGCCCTTCGCCGACAGGCGGCCGAAGCGGCCGTGCAGATCTCCGCCCTGGAGGCGGTGGAGCTCCGGCTGCTGTCGAAGCTGTCGGCCGGCGAGGCGCCTGGGCCGGAGTCCTCGATGCAGAAGACCGTGGGCAGCGAGCTCAGCCAGCGGCTGACCGAGATCGCGCTCGCCGCCGCGGGCCTGTTCGCCCAGGCCTACCAGCCGCACCTGGTCTCGCCGGGTGGGCCGGTTCCGGGCTTCGTGCCCCCGAATGACGGCGCCGGCGTCGGACCGGACTACAGCTGGACGGTAGCGGCCAAGTACCTGAACGACCGCGCCGGCTCCATCTACGCGGGCACCAACGAGATCCAGCGCAACATCATGGCCAAGGCGATCCTGGGGCTGTAACGCGCTCCCCTCGTGGGGTGGGGCTACTGGACCACCGCGCCGCCGATGATAGTCGCGGCCACGAACTCGGCGGAGGGCGCGGCGAGCACGTCGCGCAACGGCGCTTTCAGCAGGCACAGGTCGGCCGGGGCGCCGGCCTCCACCCGCCGCGGGCGACGGCCCGGTGCGGCGGGGTCGTCCAGGTAGAGGGCGAGCGCCGCCTCAGGGCTCACGCGCTCGTCCGCACCCAGCATCGCGCCATCTGCGGTGCGGCGGTCGATGGCGGCGGCGATGCCTCGCCAGGGATCGGGCGAGGCATAGGGGGCGTCGGAACTGGCGGCCACGGGCACCCCGGCGGCCGTCAGGCTGGCGCAGCGGTACAGGTCGACCCGGTCGGAGGGGGCCACGTCGCGTAGATAGCGGTCCCCGCGCTCGCGCACGAAAGCGGGCTGGGTGACCACCGTCAGGCCGAGGTCGCGCAACTGGCCGATGGCGTCCGGCGGGATCACTCCGCCGTGCTCGATGCGATCGCCCGGGGCTGCGCCGGCGGCGGTGAAGGCAGCCAGCGTGAGCGCCAGCTCAGCGGCCGTGACGCAGTGAACCGCGACCCTGCGATCCCAGGTGCGGGCGCAGGCGATGCGGTCGGTGAAGTCGTCGAACTCCGGCAGCGCGTGGTCGTCCAACAGCACCTTCAGCGGACCCACCGCGAAGGCCCCGTCGGCCGCCGCCGTGAGCGCCCCGCCGCTCATCAGCGTCAGGCGCTGCGGCAACTCGCCCGCACGGTGCGCGGCGGCCAGCCTTGCGGCCGCGTCGTCGTCGGTGGTGACGCTGGCGTCGGTGAGCGCGGTGATCCCGCAGGCCGCCAGCCGCGCGCCCACGGGGGCGAGCGGCGGCGGGTCAGCGCCGATCCGCCGCCGCAGCCACGCGTCGCCGCGCCAGATGCGGCCGGTGTCGCGCTCCAGGCTGGGCGGGTCGCCGCCCTCCCCCAGCGCGGCGAGCGCCAGGCTGTTGAGGATCCACAGCGAACCCGTCTGGTGCTGCACGCGCAGCCTGTGGCGGGGGGCGAGCGCGTCGAGGCGGGCGCGGGTGAGGTCGCCTGCCATGGCCTCATGGTAGCCCAGCACGCGGATCCAGGCGCCGGGCGGCTTGGACGCCGTGGCCTCGGCGATGCGCGCGGCGAACGCAGCGGGGCTGGCGACGCCCTCCAGGCTCACGGACTCGGCGCGGGCCGCCAGGGCGAACAGGTGGATGTGGTGGTCGCAGAGCCCCGGAATCAGCGCCCCGCCCCGCCCGTCCAGCTCCGGACCCGCCCCAGCCAGGCGCGCGCCGATCCCCGCGATGCGGCCGCCCTCGATACGAACATCCAGCCCCACGCGGCCGGCCACCTCGACGTTGCGGATCAACAGCCTCACGCCACGAGGCCCATCTGCGCCGCCGCGCCGGCCGCGCAGGGCGCGAGCCCCGCGTCGACGAACATCGCGCCGCCGCTGTAGAGGGCCTCGAACGCGCCGATCGCGGCGGCCAAACCGGTGACGGGATCGGCCAGGGCGTCGCCGAGGAAGCGGGGCTCGCCGGCCTGCGCCCACTCCACGAGCCCGCCCGCGGCGGCGGCGTCATCCCCGAACGCCACCCGCTGGCCGTGCGTCCAGCCGTAGCCGGTCACCGAGACCCAGACGGCGCCGCCGGCCACGATCTCCTCAGGGTCGAATCCCAGGCTGGGGAACGCCCGCGGGCGCGCGCCGGTGATCACCAGGTCCGCGGCCAAAACGGCCTCGCGCAGCGCCGCGCGGCCGCCCGGATCGGCAAGGTCGACCGCGAGCTCGCGCTTGGCGCCGTTCAGCCGGCGGTAGAACTCAGGCGTCGCATCGCGGATCGCGTCGGGACGGCGAACGCTCTCAACCTTGGTCACGTCGCAGCCGGCGGCCGCCAGGATCGCGCCGCACATGGGGCCGGCCCACATGGCGGAGAGGTCCACGACCCGCGGCGCGCCCGTCCGATCCCGGGCAGGCCCGTGCAGCCGCAGGTTCGCGTCCGGCGCGCGGCGGACCATCTCGCCGACCGCGCCGGCCGGCAGGCCCAGCATTGCCGCATCCGCCACCAGCTGGGCGCGGGCGCGGGCGGGCGCCAGGCGCTCGATCTGGCTCCAGGGCTCTTCGCCGAGGTCGCCGTGCAGCCAGGCGGGGACCAGCTCGCGGTCCTCCGGACGGGCGAGGTTCACCGCGATCCAGCCGTCGGCGGCGCGGACCAGGCGACACGCCCTGTTGCAGGAGACGTGGCCGGGCGGATCGAGTTGCAGGTGGCCCTGGCGGTCGGTGACGCCCATCGCCGCGACGTCGACGCGCGCGCCAAGCTGGGCGCTCAGCTCCGCGACGCGGGCGGACAGGTCCGACAGCACATCCTCGAACGCCTTCATACGGCCGCGTCCACCAGACCCCAGGCCAAGGCTGTCGGCAGGTCGATTACGGCCCCCGAGATGGCCATGAAGGCGGCGCGATGGCGGCCGATGCGGCGAGGGATCGTCGCGGTGCCCCCGGCGCCGGGGATGAGACCCATGGAGACTTCCGGCAGGCGGAAGAACGCGCCCTCGACGGCCACGACCCGCGCCGCAGCGGCCGGGACCTCGATGCCGGCGCCGACGCAGGCGCCGTGCAGGCGGGCCGTGAGCCGCGGGCCCAGGTTCCGCGCGCCCCGGGCGGCGGAGCGCAGGACGCGGATCAGGTGAGCTTGGCCCGGTTCGGCGGCACTGCCGAACTCGTCGAGGTCGCCGCCGGCGCTGAACGCCGGCCCGGCGCCGGTCAGAACGACCGGTGGCGCATCGGGATGTTCGGCGGCGAAGTCGAGGGCGGCGCAGAGCTCGTCGCGCATCCGGGCGTCGACGGCGTTGCGCGCGGCGGGGCGGTTCAGGGTGATCGTGAGCGCGCCGTCCACCTCGCCGATCAGGACCCGCGGCGCGGCGTCGTCTGAACGCTGGCGGGGCGGGTTGGCGGCCCGCCAGGCGCGGAAGTCCCGTGACGCCAGCAGCATGGAGTAGGCCAGCGACTCCTGGACCAACGCCTGGTCGAAACCCACGGCGAGCGAGCCCCTCAGCACCTGGGCGGCGACGGCGGCGGCGGTCGGCTGGCGGGCGATCTCGGCCTCCAGATGGGCGATCGCGGCGTCGAGGTCAGCGACGCCCACCCAGGGCCGGGGGGCCGCCGGGTCGCAGCTGAGCAGGATGTCGAAGCCTTCGAGATCTTCCGGCCCCGGGCGCGCGCCCGTGCGATGAAGTCCCACCCGCACGACGCCCGCGCCACCGGTCGACGCTGCGCCGGCGTCGACCACCGACACTCCCGCGCCGCCCAGTTCGATCAGGTCGGCGATGAGGCCTTCGCGGATCACCGCACTCCTCCGGCCGTCAGGCGGGCTCCTTGGCCACCTCCGCCTTCAACTGGCGGCGCAGCAGCTTGCCAGTATCGTTGTACGGCAGGGCCGCGCGGAATTCCCAGACCTCCGGGGTCTTGGTCGAGCGCAGCCGCGCCTTCACCCAGGCCGCCAGTTCGCCGATCGAAGGCTTGCCGCCGTCCTTTGCCACGACGACCGCGCAGACCTTCTCGCCCCACTCGTCGTCCGGTACGCCCAGCACGGCGACGTCGTCCACCTGCGGGTGCTGGCGCAGCACGTCCTCGATCTCGCCGGGGCTCATGTTCTCGCCGCCGCGGACGATCACGTCGTCGAGGCGGCCCTCCACGAACAGGTAGCCCTCCTCGTCCATCCAGCCGCCGTCGTTGGTGGCGAACCAGCCGTCGTCCCGGAGCATCTTCTTGTGCGTGTACTCGCCCGAGACCTGGTCGCCGCGGACGTAGATCTCGCCCGACTGGTTGGGACCGAGGACCGCGCCGTCGTGACCGCGGATCTCCACCTCGAGCGAGGGCAGCGCCCGGCCGACCGAGCCGAGGCGGCGGCGCACCACCTCATCGTCGGAATATATCGCCATGCGGTGGTCGTCGGGTCCCAGGATCGAGATCGTCGAGGACGTTTCCGTCAGGCCGTAGGCGTTGGCGAAGTCCACATGCGGCAGCAGGTTCAGCGCCCGCTCGATGATCGGCAGCGGCATTCGCCCGCCGCCGTACGAGATGGCCTTGAAGCTGGGCAGGGTCTCGCCGCGCGCCTCCAGCACGTCCAGGATGCGGCCCAGCATGGTCGGCACGACCATGGCGTGGGTGATGGCCTCCGAGGTCGCGACGTCGACCCAGCTCTCCGGGGTAAAGGCGTCGAGGTGGACGATCCGCCGGCCCGAATAGCACCCGGTCAGAACCGCAGAGACGCCCGCGATATGGTACGGCGGCACGCTCACCAGGGCCGCCTCATCGTCCTCCGAACCCAGGAAGTCGACGGTGGAGATCACATAGGAGGTGAGGTTGCGGTGGCGCAGGATGGCCGCCTTGGGCTCGCCGGTGGTGCCGCTGGTGAACAGGAGTACGGCGATGTCGTGGTCCACGTCGAGGAACTCGGCGTCGCAGTCGCCGTGGACCCGGCACGCCGCCTCGAAAGCCGTGCGGGAGACGACCGTCACGCCGTCGCATGGCGCGAGCCTGCCGACCATGTCGTCGTCGACGATGGCCACCGAGGGCGCGGTGCGGGCGACCAGCTTCGACAGGTCCGCGTCGGGAAGGCGGTAGTTCAGCGGTGCAAACGGGCGCGCGAGCATGCCGGCGGCGAACAGCGCCGTCGGCAGCGCCGGACCGTTGAGGCCCACGAAGGCGACGTTGATCCCCCCCAGCTGCTCCAGCCAGGCCGCGCCGTGGTGCGCGCGCCGACGCGTCTCGGCGAACGTCAGGCCATCGGCGCGCAGTCCCAGCGCCAGGCGGTCCGGCGCCGCATCGGCGATCATGTCGAGGAGCAGCGCGGTGTGCATCTAGTCGGACGCCGGCAGCTTCTTGGCGTCGGTGGCGGAGATCGCGCGGCCATCGACCGAGAGCGAGCCGGCGCCGGCCTTGGAGCAAAGGGCCTCCAACCCGGTCTCCGGGTCAGCATAGCGCTTGCCGGCCGCGCTGCCTGCGGAATGGTCCGCCGAAAGGACGCCGCCGGCCTCCTTGGCCTGACCATGCGGGATGACCGGCGCGCCGCCGCACTCCAGGCTGGCCGGCGTCTTGGGGGGCCGCACCACGACGAACTCCGCGTCGCAGACGGCGCTCTTCCAGCGCGATCCGGGTTTGAGCTCCATCATTCCACTCCCAACTGTCTGCTTTTCTTGACCCATGTCCCTAGACGCGCACCCGGCCGTCGTCCACCCGCTCGCGGAGGAGTTGACGTGAGGTCGCGATTGCCCGGCGCCGGAGCGCGGCCTAACCTCCACACAGCCACGCAGGAGACTTCGCCATGGCCGACGGCTTCGTCCTGGAGATTCCCGAGCAGCTCGGCCAGCCCGTCGCCGCCCAGCGCAAGGCGCAGGCGAAGACGCGGGAATGGCCCGCCGGCACCCGCATCGTCTCGGCCGACAGCCACATGCTGGAGGGCGACCTCTGGATCGACCGGTTCCCGGCGCACCTTAGGGACGCGGCGCCGCGCATGATTTTCCGGGAGGGCGGCTGGGACCTCTCGATCGGCGGCAAGTCGATGACCCCGACGCCCTTGGCGCAGCACCTCTGCGACGTGCTGGAGTGCTATCCGGGCCTGACCGACATCGAGGCCCGCCTGAAGGACCTCGACATCGAGGGCGTGGAGAAGGAACTGATCTTCCCGCAGCGCCTGTTCGGCCTGATGATGTTCGGCGAGATCCAGAACCGCGAACACGTCTTCTCCGCCTACAATGAGGCGATCGCCGAGCAGTGCGCCAAGGCGCCGACGCGGCTCTACTCGGTGATGGTGCCCACCTACTGGGATCCGGAGGCCGCGAAGGACAGCGTGACGCGCTGCGTCGAGTTGGATGCGCGGTGCCTGATGGTGCCGATCAAGCCCGGCAAGTTCGCCGACGGCAAGCCGATCCAGTACAATCACCCGCGCATGGACCCCCTCTGGGCCGCCATCGAAGCCAGCGGCCTGCCGCTGGCCTTCCACATCGGCGAGGCGATCCCGACGGCCGAGGCGGGCGCGACCGGCGTCTCGGTGCTGACCCAGATGCAGGGCTTCCGGCAGAACTGGGCGCAACTCACCTTCGGCGGCATCTTCGACCGCTTCCCCGGCCTGCGGGTCGTGTTCGTGGAAGCCGGCCTCTCGTGGATCCCCGGCATGCTCCACGACGCCGACATGGTCGTGCACTCGTTTCCCACCTCGGTGAACCCGAAGCTCAAGCACCCGCCGTCCTGGTACTGGCGCAACCACTGCTTCGCCACCTTCATGACCGACCCGGTCGGGCTGGAGCTGCTGCACCGGATCGGGCCGGAGACGGCGATGTGGTCGTCGGACTATCCGCACCAGGAGAGCACCTTCGGCTACACCCGCGGGGCCATCGAGGCCGTGTTCCGCGCCTGCAGCGTCGAGGATGCGCAGATGATCCTGGGCGGCACAGCCCTGAAGCTCTTCCGGATGGACAATTGAACCCGCTAGCCGAAGCCTACGCCCGCGACGGCGTGGTCCACATCCCGGGCGCTCTGGACGCCGCCGCTCTGGCCGAAGCCGAGGCCGCGTGGGCGTGGAGCCTGGCCAATCCCGGGCCGCTGGCCGCGAAGATCCCCACCAAGGCGTCCGACGCGACCTTCTACCAGGACCTCTACAATCCCGACGTTCTGACCGGGTATCGCGCGATGCTGCAGGCCTCGCCGATCCCGAAGCTGGTGGCCGACCTGTGGGGCGGCGGCGACGTCTGGTTCATGTACGAGCAGGTGTTCCTGAAAGAGGGCGGCGAGGCGCGGCGCACGCCGTGGCACCAGGACAGCTCCTACCTGGCGGTGGCCGGCGATCAGTTGGCCGTGGCCTGGATCACCTTCGATGCGGTCGCCAAGAGCGAGTCGCTGGAGTTCGTCCGCGGCTCGCACCGGGGCCGGCTCTACAATGGCTCGCGCTTCGACCTTGAGGACGACACCCTTCCCACCCATCCGACCTCGTCGCTGCCACGGCTGCCCGACATCGAGGCCGAGCGGGACAAGTGGGACATCGTCTCCTGGGCGGTCGAGCCGGGGGACCTGATCGTCTTCCACCCCGCCATGCTGCACGGCGGCGCGCCGACCCATCCGGGCCAGCGACGGCGCACCCTCACCCTGCGCTTCTTCGGCGATAACGCCGTCTACGACCCCCGCGAGGGCGGCGCCGGGCCCAGGGTTTCCGGATTCCATCAGCGCATGAAGGCCGGCGACCCCTTCCGCGACCCCCACTTCCTGCAGTTGGCTGTCTAAGCGGCGCACCGCCCCGTGCGCGGGATGGAAGCTGGAGCGGATGAAGGGAATCGAACCCTCGTCGTGAGCTTGGGAAGCTCCTGCTCTACCATTGAGCTACATCCGCATTTCAAGCACTTAGCTCGAAGCTCGATCGCCGGTTTACAGTTCAGTTTGCACTTTCCGTTCCGGCGGCGTTCTCCGATAGCCGTGCCGCCGCCGCCAAGCAAGCCCAGGCGTGCAGCGTGGCTGTCATCAGGAAAGCATGTGAGCCACAAGTGTAGCTAAGTGAGGCTCCGCGGATTAGGGGTCCGGCAAGTCCGGCCGGCCGAGGCGCTGACGTACTAGTGCTGGCCTGCCATCGTGATTGCGAAGGCGATAGCCGCTGTGGCCATGACGGAGACGCCAAAGCCAATCGCCAGCTCTACAATCTGCTCGCCCTTAGGCGTGCTCCAGAAGTCTCTCCGATACATCGTGTAACCTTAGCTGTCGGGCTGTCCGCCCCCCGGCCACCCAAACTGCTTAGCTGCAGCTAGGTTCCGGAGAACCGGCCGTGGGTCTTATCGGCTGGTCGTCCAGGCCAGCACCGCGGCGCCGCGATACCAGCCCAACGGCTCGCCGCTGCTACGTTGAGGCTCAGTTGCCACCCCAATGCGATACCCGCGCACGACGTCTGACAGGCCTGCAGGGATATGGCCGTCCCGGATCTGGCCGACTAGGTCCAGCACGCGGGCGAAGCCTCGGGGCTGCCGCCGAGAGCCTCAAGCGCGTAGGCAATCTCCATAGGCCCGCACGAGCGCCAAACATCCCTCGGCGCCCACGCCTGCATGATCTGATCTCGAGCCCAAAAGTCCGCCGCGCTTCCGCCCATGAATCGAACAAACACGGAACAACTGCTGACAATCAAGAGACGCGGAGTTACCTAGGCCCGAGCAGGAAATGCGGCACAACAGGCTTAGGGGGTTTAGACGGCTAAAGAGCGCCGACGCCGAAGCACCGCGCCCATTGCACTGAAGCCCAAGATCATCATGGCCCAAGTCGCAGGCTCAGGAATGGCAAACGCGGTCAAGCCCACCAGCTCACCACTTCCCAGCGACCCGACTAGCGTGGCGCCGCCGGTTGCCAAGTTGAGCGTATAGAATTGGCTTCCAACGTTGAAGTAGGCGCTTTGCGACAGCCCGGCGATGTCGAAACCAATTCTGTCCGTAGGCGCGAGGGCCACGCCGAGCGGGCCTACGCTGATGTACTCGCCGCCATTGGGATTGGTTGAGCGCAGCAACTGGTCGCCCGCCGCGTCTAAGCCCTAGAGCGTGGTGCCCGTGGCCCCCGCAAAGCTGTTCGTGTAGGCCGATCCCACGATGTCAAAGACGGCATTCGAGCCAGCGTCTCGGATGGTGGCGTCGGTGATTGTAACCGCGTTGGCCGGATTGATACGCAGGTTCTGGTCCGTGTCGCCGATGAACCGAAGGCGATCAACTGTGGGGTTGAAGTCAAGCCCGTAGCCTGCCCCGGTCAGAGTGCCGATGTCCCCGACAAGGCTGGCGGCATAGCCGCCGCCGGACAGCGAAAGGCTGTACAGATTTCCATTGGTGGCGACGGAATAGAGTTGGTTGGTCGCCGGCCGCAAATCGATGCCCGTCAGGACGTCGCCGCCTAGCCCCGTGATCGCCAGCGACGAGGCGACCGTACCCGGCGTCGCCGAGTCGAACGTCACGATCCGGTTGTCGGTGGTGAGGCCGAATATGCCCTCGGCCTGACCCAGCCC
>NZ_CADEGK010000036.1:20941-27376 GCF_902826855.1 uncultured Phenylobacterium sp.
TCCGCCGGGTCTCGAGCCGGGCATACGACCCGCGGCCCGCAAGTTGCGGCTCCGCCGGCCTACCCGCGTTGACCCCGCCGGGCGCGGGCCGCACCATGGCCGTCCAACAGGAGGATGCCCCATGGCTGACGGTGGCGGGTGCGGGTGGCGCGGCGTCCTTGCTGTCGTCGCCGTGCTGATAGCCGCGAGCTCCGCCGTGGCGCAGACAACGCCGCAGGAGCGGGCGCGCGAGGCGGCGGCGATGATCACGGCGGCGGGGTTCCGCATACAGGGGAACCAGATCCTCAACGGCTGTGGCCGGTCCGCCCAACCCCGGCCGGCAGCTGTGGACATGAACGGCGACGGACGGCCCGAAGCGGTGGTGAGCGACGCCGATCCCGGCTGCTACGGCCCCGGCGGCCAGCAGTTCTGGGTGATCCAGAAGCAGGGCCCCGCGAGATGGGCGCTGGTCGGCGCCGGAGTGGGTCGCATCAAGCTGCTGGAGACCCGCACCAACGGCTGGCGGGACTACAGCCTCGAAGGACCCGGCTGCCAGCGGACGTGGACCTTCCAGCCGGGCCAAGGATACGTATCGCTGAAGCCATGCCCGTCCGACCTCGCCGCCGATGGTCGCCTGTCGACGGGCGCTGGACCGCCAAGAGCCGCCAAGCCCGCGCCCGGCAATCCGGCCGACCGCGAGGCAGCTTTCCGCGCGGCGGGCTTCCCCGCCGTCCGGGGCAAACACCTTGCCTGCGACAAGAGCCAAGAGGCCACGATCGATATCCGCGACCTGAACGGCGACGGGCGGCCCGACGCGGTGGTCAGCGACTTCGGGACCGAATGCTACGGCTCCACCGAGCAGGGCTTCGTGATCGTCACCAAGGAGGCGAACGGAACGTGGCGGAAGTTCTTCGGGAACCAGGGCGTCCCGACATTCCTCACCACGCGCGGCGCGGGCGGCTGGCCCGATATCGAGAATGGCGGGCCGGGCTTCTGCCATCCCATCCAGCGCTGGAACGGCGCCGACTACGTCAATATCCGCTGGAAGGCCGAACAGCCGGGAGCCTGCGCCGGCCGGCGCTAGGCCCGATTGCATTCGCCGGGCCTCGGGCGCAGGGTTGCGGTGGGACGATGGCCCGCGTGGCCCGGAGACCCACGCCGCCTGCGGGCCGACCTTCCGACCCCTCCCGACGCGGACCCCTGGCTGGCTAGAGTCCCGCTCCGGCGGCAGGCGTCGGGGCGCCCGCCTTCAGGAGACAAGCATGAGCGTCTACCGGGTCACCGAAGTCATCGGCACCAGCGCCACGAGCTGGGAGGACGCCGCCCAGCAGGCCGTCTCGGCCGCAGCGCGCAGCCTGCGCGACCTCAGGGTCGCCGAGGTCGTGGAGCAGGACCTGACCATTGGCGAAAACGGCGCGATCGAGAGCTATCGCACCAAGCTGCGCCTCAGCTTCAAGTACGAGGTGATGGCCGGCGCGCCGGAGTGGGAAGGCCAGACCGCCCGCGAGGCGCAGCCTGCCTGAGACCTACTGCACGCGCTCGACCGTGAAGCCGCGGGCCGCCATCAGGGCCGGGAGGCCGTCGTCGCCGGCCATGTGCAAGGCGCCGACGTTGACCAACTGCGTGCCGCCGCCGGCCATCTCCGCGGCCAGCCGGTCTGCCCAGGCGAGGTTGCGGCGGCGCAGCAGGGCGTCGTAGAGCGCCGGATTGTCGGCCTCCAGGGCCGAGGAGCCCAGGCGCGAGAGGTCGCCGGCGAGCCAGGCGCGTTCCAGAGTGACCGGCCCGGGCGGCAAGGTGATCCTGCGCCTGGCGCGTTCCCGCACGACCTTGCTGAGGTAGCGGATCTCGGCGGCCTGGGGCAGGCTGGCGTACATGCGGGCCTGGTCCTCCAGGGTCTCGAAGGCGCGGATGGTCTTGCCGCCGGCACGGGCGGCGCGGGTTGCCGCCATGTCGGCGCCGGCCTCGACGGTGGCGCCGCGGCCCAGGCTTGGGCGCACCGACAGCATCAGCGCCGCCGCCCACGGCCGCAGGTGCTCGATCCGCGCGAGATCGGTCTGCCGCGCCAGGGCCTGCACATCGGCAGGCGGCAGCTTGCGGCTCAGCGGGACGTCCGGGTCGGAGCCGTAGCGCCGGAACAGCAGCCGCACGGTCTCCGGATCGCCGCGGGTCAGGTCGGCCTCGAACCAGACGGCGCCGGCCTCCTCCAGCACCCGGTCATATAGCGGCGTGCGCCACTGCGCCTTGGGGCTGAGCACGTGCAAGGTGCCGAAGAGGTAGATCCGGCTGTCGGCGTCGGAGACCCGCCACAGGGCGGGGGCCGCCGCGGCGTCGCCGCCCCCAAACAGGGACGGGCCGCCGAGCCACCCCACGAGGATCGCGCCCGCCGCTGCGGCGAGCCTGCGCATCCAACCCACGTCGCCCTCACGACGCGGCTCCCCCTCAATTCCCTCCAGAGAAAGAAGGAGCGGCCGCTACTCCCAGACTTGGAAATGCTTGGATAGCTTTAGACCCTGGCGCTGGTAATGCGACCCGAGGTCGCCGTAGAGCCGGGTCGGCCTTTCCGTCAGCGGCTCGTAGACGAGGCGGGCGACCGTCTGGCCGTCCTCGAGGATGAAGGGCGTCTCGTGGCTCCTGACCTCCAGCACGCCCTTGGAGCCCTTGCCGTGCGCCTCGTCGGTGCCGAAGCCGGGGTCGAAGAAGCCGGCGTAGTGCACCCGGAACTCGCCCACCGACGGGTCGATCGGGGTCATCTCGGCGGCTTCCATGACCGGGATCTCCACCGCGCCCTTGGACGCCAGGATGTAGAACTCGCCGGGATCCAGCAGCAGCTGGCCGTTGCGCGGGATCAGCGGCTCCCAGAAGTCGCGCGGGTCGTGGCCGTCCTCGTGGTCCAGGTCGACGACGCCGGCGTGGCGGCGGCCGCGGAAGCCGGCGATGTCGCCCGTGAGGTCGACGCCGACGCTCTCGATGCGCAGCTGCGGCGGTTTGCCGGCCTTCAGCCGCAGCTGGTTCAGCCGCGTGCCTGAGCGCACCAGGACCGAAAAGGTCTGCGGCGCGATCTCCATGTAGATCGGCCCGGTGTAGCCGTCGTCGACATCGTCGAAGGCGTGTCCGAAGTCGGAGAGCAGGCGGACGAAGACGTCGACCCGGCCGGTCGAGCTCTTGGGGTTGGCGCGGGCGGACACGCCTTTCGGCAGGGCCAGCCGCTCCTGCAGCTCGGCGATGTAGACGCAGCCCCGCTCCAGCACCGCGCCGCGGCTCAGGTCGAGCTCGTGCATCGCCACCTCGGCGATCCGCTGGCGGACCGTGCCGTGCCGGGGCAGGAAAGAGGCGCGCACCCGCCAGCAGCGGCCGGCCAGCCGCAGGTCGAGGCTGGCCGGCTGGACCTGGTCGGCCTCGAACGGGTTCGCCGCGGCGATCGCGCCCTCACGAATGAGGGCCTCGATGGACTGGCAGGGCAGGATGCCCGGGGCGGCGGGTTCGCTCATGGGCGACGGAGACTTAGCCGAGAAAACCGGCGTGGCAAGGGGGCCGCTTCGCGGCAGGCGGACCTTGACGGGGTCCGCTGCGGCGTCCATCCCGCAGGCCGTTTCTGATGGAGGCCGGCATGGCGGAGGATCCGCGCGATTGGGAGGTCGAGACGCAGGCCGTGCGTGGCGGCCTGGCGCGCACGCCGTACGGCGAGATCTCCGAGGCGCTGTTCCTCAACCAGAGCTTCGCCTACGAGAGCGCGCAGGCCGCCGACGACCGGTTCGCCGGCACGTCGCCGGGGTTCATCTACCAGCGCTTCGGCAACCCCACGACGCAGATGTTCGAGGACCGCCTGGCGCTCCTGGAAGGCGCCGAGCAGTGCAAGTCGACGGCGTCGGGCATGGCCGCGATCCAGCTGTCGCTGATGGGCCTGCTGCGGGCCGGCGACCACCTCGTGGCGGGGCGCGCGCTGTTCGGGTCGTGCCGCTGGATCATCTCGGAATGGCTGCCGCGGTTCGGGGTGGAGACCACCTACGTGGACGCCACCGACATCGACGCCTGGACGAATGCGGTGCGGCCGAACACCAAGGTGTTCCTGGTGGAGAGCCCGGCCAATCCGCTGCTGGAGGTCACCGCCATCGGCGCGGTGGCCCAGATCGCGCACGCGGCCGGCGCCAAGCTGATCGTCGACAACGTGTTCGCCACGCCGATCTTCCAGAAGCCCCTGGTGCTGGGCGCCGACATCGTCGTCTATTCGGCCACCAAGCACATCGACGGCCAGGGCCGGGTGCTGGGCGGCGCGATCCTCGGCCCCGACGAACTGATGACCAGCGCGTACAAGGACATGCACCGCCATACCGGCCCGGCCCTGTCGCCGTTCAACGCCTGGGTGCTGCTGAAAGGGCTGGAGACGCTGGAGCTGCGGGTGCGCCGGCAGACCGAGAACTGCGGCAAGGTGGCGAACGCCATCGCCGCACACTCGAAGGTCAAGCGCACCATCTATCCCGGCCGCCCCGATCATCCGCAGGCCGCGATCATCGCCAACCAGATGACCGGCGGCGGCAATGTGGTGGCGTTCGACCTTGGCGACCGCGCAGCGGCCTGGAAGTTCCTGGACAGCCTGCAGATCGTCGACATCTCCAACAACCTGGGTGACGCCAAGTCGATGGCCACGCACCCATCGACCACCACGCACCGCTCGATGCCGGAGGCCGAGCGCGTCGCCATCGGGCTGACTGAAGGCTGGGTGCGGATGAGCGTGGGGCTGGAGGGCCCGAACGACCTGGTCCGCGACGTCTCCCGGGCGCTCGACGCGACGTGAGGCGCGCCCTGCTCCTCGCGGCGTTCCTGGCCGGTCCGGCATGCGCGCAGGAAGCGCCGGCCGAGCCGCCGCCGCCGGCCAGCACCTCGGCCAAGGACGTCGCGGCCTGGATGGCCGCGCACATCGAGGCGCCGGACTGGCGGGTGCTGGCGATCAATCCGCACGGGGTGCTGCTGGCCTCGCCCGGCGGTGTGCGGCTGCGGCCGGACGGGATGGCCGAGGCGGACCTGCGCCACGAGATGTTTGCGCCCGTGGCGGTCGGCGGCGGCCAGATGCGCTCGGACCTCGAGAAGTGGCTGGTGGATTGCAAGACGCGCCGCCATGCCTTGATGCGGATCAGCGTCTACCGCGGGAACAGCCTGCGCGACGAGTTCGCGTCGCGGGGAACCGAGACGCCCCAGTGGCTGGAGACCCACCCCGGCGACGAGGCGGCCCAGGCGGTGGACGCGATCTGCGAGGCGGTGGCGGGGAAGACGCCGCCGAAGGGTTCCGCGAAGCCTGCCAACCACCCGTAGCCTCTCGCTCGTCATGGCCCGGCTTGTCCGGGCCACCCATGATCACCGTGATGCGCCGTGACCCGCAGCGGCGCCGCTGCGACCTTCCTGCGCCGACCGCGATCATGGGTCACCCGGACGAGCCGGGTGATGACGATCGTGTGGGGTTCAGGCCGCGAGGGTGTCCGGCGCGATGGCGTAGACCTTCGAGCAGTATTCGCAGGTGACGTGGATATTGCCGTCAGGCTCGACCATGTCGGCGCGCTCGTTGGCGTCGAAGGACTTCAGCACGGTCTCGATGCGCGCAAGGTTGCAGCGGCAGAAGGCGTGCAGCGTCTTGGGATTGAAGACCCGTACGCCATCCTCGTGGAAGAGGCGGAACAGGAGCTGGTTGGACGACAGCTCCAGGTCGACCAGCTCGTCCTCGCCGGTGGTCTCGAACAGCATCTGGGTGCGCCGCCAGGCCTCCTCGGTGGAGCCGCGGGCGTCGTCCTCGGCGATGTGCTGGATCAGGAGGCCGCCGGCCCGCCAGCCCGTGTCCGAGCGGCCGACCGCCAGGCGCAGGCGGGTGGGCGTCTGTTCGGACTGGGCGAAGTACTGCTCGGCGCACAGCGCCAGGGTCTCGCCCTGGATGTCGGTGATCCCCTGGTAGCGGTCCATCTCGGAGCCCTGGTCGATGGTCATCATGAAGACGCCCTCGCCCAGCAGCGACTTGGCCCCCGGGCGCACGAAGCCCTTGGACGCCTCGGCCACCTTGTCGGCGTCGAAGCGGCAGAAGCCGCGCAGGCCGCCTGAGGTGTCGTAGTCGGCCACCAGATAGGCGACCGGGCCGCCGCCACGGGCCTCGACCACGAGGCGGCCGTCGAACTTCAGGTTGGAGCCCACCAGGGCCGCGGTGGCGCAGGCCTCGCCCAGGAGGTTGGCCACCGCCTCGGGATAGTCGTGGGCGCTGAGGATCGCATCGATCGCGGGCCCGAGGCGCGCCACGCGGCCGCGCACGGTTTCGCCTTCGATCTGGAAGGCGCCGACGACGTCGTCGGGAATCTCGGTGTCTGACATGGCGGCAATATAGGGCCTGGGCGGCCGGTTGCGAGGGACCGTTCGTCCCGACGGCTTCACCAGCCGGAGCCGCCGGGGTAGCGGGCGTAGGGGTTGATTTCCCAGGGCGGG